>NZ_CP104467.1:5181581-5488796 GCF_025369935.1 Paenibacillus andongensis
GTATTATTAACTCTTTCATCCATAATGGGTGGATTGCTCACTAACCATTTCCGTAACCATGTCGTCACTGTGAAAATCCTTCCATTGACATTTATGCTATTTATAGAATGTCTTGGAAAACAATTAATTATCCGTATTCGAATCATAAATCGAGTAAGTGGGGGCGGCTAGCCTCCATCAAAAAAGTGGTTGAGAGGGATCATTAGTCCCCACTCAACCACTTTTCTTTGTTTTCACCGATCAAAGCTCGTCGAATGAAGCCATCATAGCCGGTGAATATTAAATTCAAACGCTAGGTCTTGATCGGCTTTGATCAGATACTCATCATGTACCGGCGCGCCCCAGCTGTCGTCACCACCAACACCCATCTGTCTACCCGCTACTGTGACGACCGTGTAATGAACGTTCGGCAGCTCGTAATGATGGTAGGCATTTTCCAACTCGAACGCCGTAAACGGCGAAATATTACATTCCACCGGCTGAGCAGCTGGTGCGGTTAACCGAATACCGTGGCCATCGTTGTTCGTAATGTTCACACGGCGGACGCCTGTGCGGTTCCCCGACTCTTGCGGCACGACATAGCCAGACACATTATCCGCAGCGTCATTCTTGAACACCCCGAGCCTTGCTCCAAAGGCACGATCGATATAGTTCTCCTCAGGCCCCATCGCGTACCAATCCAAATGGAAATAATCAGCTGGAACCTTGAACGACAACGCGAATATCGGCAGTTTCGGAAGACCTGTTGCTCCCTCGTAGCGAGATTTGACGTTCAAACTGCCGTCGACATACACCGTGTATGCAACCGTCACTAGAACCTCCGCGCTGATGCTAAGCTTGTATTGAAACGTTACTGTTACGCTTCCCGCTTGCTTCGTCAATTCGACGCCGATGCATTTGCGCGTTAAGCTGGCCGCGTACCAAGCACCCGAGTCAAAGCCAAGCGAGAATCCTTTATCATTATCCGTTGTCGCACGCCAGAATAACGGCGCTGGCGGAATGGCGATCATCTCTCGGCCGGCATAGTTCAGTGAAATCAGGCTTCCCGCCTGCTTCGAGAACATAATACTAAAATCTCGTCCATGAACCCCTATGTTTACATCGCCATCCACGACTCTGAATGATCCTTCAGGTTGTGCAGACGAAGCCAGATTCTCAACCAGAAATACGTACTGCCCGAATGAAACCTCATGTCCGGCATCAGCCCATAGGTTGTTCTCCTTTAAATTGAGCGACGCATGTACAACATACTCACCTGGTTCATCAGCAGACGGCAGCTCAAGCGGCACATAAGCCTCGCTTTGCGCCGGAACGTCGATATTTCTCTTGCCTCGGAATATCTCCTTGCCTTCTTTATGAAGGACAATTAGCAGATCATAGGCCTCCGTACCTTCGAACAGGTTCTCATTCGTCACCTTCACACCTTGGCGATCCGGCACGAGTTTGATGTTCTGGTAGAGGAATTTCACTTCCTGCATCTTAGGTGACACCTTGCGGTCCGCATAAACGATACCATTCGTGCAGAAATTATAATCCGTGGCCCGATCGCCGAAATCTCCGCCGAATGCGAGAAACTCTTTGCCATAACGATCTTTCTTGACGATTACTTGATCGATATAATCCCAGATAAAGCCACCTTGATACATGGCATATTTCTGTTCAAGTTCTGTATATTTATGCATGCCGCCTACCGAATTGCCCATCGCGTGCATATACTCGCAGCTTATATAAGGCTTCTGCGGGTTATCGTTTAAATAGGCTTCAATGTCTGCCGGCTTCGCATACATACGGCTCTCCATATCGCTCGTATCGTTATACTTGCGGTTATGAAAAACCCCTTCATAATGAACAAGTCGACTTGGATCCTTCTCCCGGAAATAGTTCGACACGTTTAGCAGGACTTCACCCGCATAGGCTTCGTTACCGACCGACCAGATCAGAATAGAAGGATGGTTCTTGTCGCGCTCGACCATCGAAATGGCCCGGTCCATCACGATATCCTGCCATTCCGGCTTATTCGCCGGAATATTCCAAGACGGCTCTACTGCGCCCATCTTCTGCCATGAACCATGCGTTTCCAAATTCATCTCATCAATGACATAGATGCCATAGATGTCACACAATTCGTACCATAACGACTGATTCGGATAATGTGACGTCCGGACGGCATTTAAGTTGTTGCGTTTTAGCGTAGCAATATCCCACAACATATCTTCCTTCGTAATGGCACGTCCCCTGCGACTGTTGAATTCATGACGGTTTACACCCTTGAAGACGATCCGTTTGCCATTGAGGTGCATGATGTTATTCATCATCTCAAATTTACGGAAGCCAACCTTCTGGGGAATAACCTCAACGAGCTTACCTTTATGATCATAAACGCTAACGTATAGAACATACAAATAAGGCTTCTCTGCACTCCAGGGAGTAACTTGTCCAGCATCGATAGACAATGATATAGCTTCGATGGTTGACACTTCAGAGCGAGCCGTCGCAACAGTATGCCCCACCGCATCCTTTAATTCAAGGTAAACAGCAGCTTCTTGCCTATTAGCAAGCTTGATATCTGCACGTAGGTTGCCATTCGCATAAGCGGCATCAAGATCCGTATGGACAAAAAGATCGCGAACGTGAATGCTCGGTATGGTATATAAATAAACATCGCGGAAAATACCTGAGAATCGCCAGAAATCTTGATCTTCCAGCCAGCTGCCTGTGCTTCTTTGATAAACTTCAATAGCAAGTTTATTCTCACCTTCCTGCAGGAATGGTGTCAGGTCGAATTCCGCCGGTGTGAAGCTGTCTTCGCTATAGCCGACAAACTCTCCGTTCAACCACAAGTAAAAAGCTGACTCCACACCTTGAAACGAGATGTAGATGGGCCTGCCCTTCATATGATCAGGCAGTGTGAAGTACTTCACATAACTGCCAACCGGATTATCATGTTCCGGAATAGCTGGCGGACGAATATCGTGATGTCCATCCCATGGATACATCGTATTTACATACTGCGGCTTTCCATAACCCTGCAATTGAATGTGTCCAGGCACTTCAATTTGACTCCAACTGTCGCACTCATAATCGAGCTGGTGGAACAACTCGGGACGGTCAGCAGGCTTCACGGAATAGTTAAATTTCCAACTGCCGTTCAGGTCGTGCCGCAGCGACATCGGCGCTGCTGCTTCTGCTTCCTCTAATGTTTCGTAATAACGGTGATCAGAGTGCGCCGCCAGACGGTTCACAGCAAATACGCCTACATCTGTAAGCCAGTTTAGGCTTGGCTTCGTCAATTTCATTACATTTCCCCCGTAAAGTTATTTAAAAGCCAGATGATATGCGCTGTGTGCGTAATCACCTGACTCTTTTTTCTATTTCACCGAGCCTGTCATACCTGCTACAAAATGCTTCTGCATGAGGAAGAATACGAGCGCAGTCGGAATCGTCGAAATCACGATAGCCATCATAATAATACCATAATCTGGTGAATAGCTTGATCCCAAATTCGATATCAGCATAGGTATTGTTTTTTTCTCCGGTGATTGAAGAACGATAAGCGGCCATAAATAGTTGTTCCAGCTTGACATGAACGTAATGATGCCCGCTGCGGCGTATGTCGTCTTCATCGTTGGCATGAAAATACGGAAGAACAGACTTAATTCATTCAGCCCGTCTATTCGGCCCGCCTCCAAGAGTTCCTTCGGAAACATCTTCGTATTTTGACGAAAGAAGAAAATAAGAAATGCCGTGGTGAATGTCGGCAGCACAACGCCGGATACGGTATCCAGCCCGATAAATGGAATAACGCGCGAGATACCACCGAACATTTGAAACAATGGTACCATGATAGCCGCGAACGGAATCATCATCGAAAGTAACAGAATGTTAAATACGACGTCCTTCGCCTTACTTCTATAAATTTCAAAGCCGTACCCGGCTAAAGAGCCGATTAACATGGCCAATACGGTCGTTGTAATCGATATTTTTGCAGAACTCAGTAAAGCAGGTAAAAAGTCTACCTTACTAAATAAATTTGTAATATTATCCACAAGGTGGCTTCCGGGAAGTAATCTTCCCTTCGTCACATCAGCCGACTTATTGGTGGCGCTGATAATCATCCATAGAAACGGGAATATAGAAATAAACGCAGCGACACTCAGAAATATATAAATAAAGATACGTTTCCATTTATCCATTTTTATCACCTGCTGCTTTAAACTGAACAAACGCCAATATAATGATCATGATCACGATGGAATACGACACCGTTGCCGCATATCCGAAATCCGCTGAATATTTAAAAGATAAATTGTAAATATACTGGGAAATGGACATCGATGCGTTCCCCGGTCCGCCCTTCGTAATGTTAACAACTTCATCAAACAACTGCAGCGTACCAATTGTCGATGTAATGGAAGTAAATAAAATAATGGGCTTGAGCAGAGGCATCGTGATTCCAAAAAACTGTCTCGTTGATGAAGCACCATCAATTTTTGCTGCCTCGTAAATCGATGGATCGATATTTTGAAGCGCGGACAAGTAGAAGATCATATTATAGCCTGTCCAGCGCCATGTGATTGCAATAATAACCGTCACTTTCGCCCAGAAAGGATCCGTGATCCATTGAATCGGGGCTGCAATAAGATGAATCTTGATCAGAAGTTGATTAACCAAGCCCTCGGTGGCAAACAAATATTTAAAAATAACGGAATACGCTACAAGCGAGGTAACAGCCGGCAAGAAAATCGCCGTACGGAAAAAGCTTTTCAATTTCAACTTACTGTCGTTCAATAACACCGAGATAAACATAGCTAGAACGATCATTACTGGAACCTGGATAATCAAATAAATAAACGTGTTCTTAACCGCGGTTATAAACGTTTTATCGCTAAACAGACGAACGTAGTTATCGAAGCCGACGAAGTGTAAATTCATTCCCTTACCCGATTTAAATGATAGAATAAGAGCTTGAATCATGGGATAGAAATAGAACACTGCAATCATGATGACCGCTAGGATAATAAACATCCAACCAGTCAAATTAGCTCTTGTGCGAATATTTACGCCAGGCCTCGCTGCTTTCACGTTAGCCTAACCCCTTTCTTTACGGAAATAAAACCATGGAGCTTCCTCCAACTCCTGCCAGCCGGAACGTTGACTTAGGAATCAGGAGAAGGCGAAGCCCCAGGTTTTATTCATTACCGTATGATCTCAATTATTTAACTTGTGTTTCTGCTTGAGCTTGAGCGTCACTTAACACTTTGTCGATATCCGCACCCTTTAAATAATTTTGCATTTGGACGACAAGAATATCTTCAATCGCATACGTATGCATACCATAGTTCACTTTAGGAATTTGCTCTGTCCATTTGGCGAAATCAGCAATTACTTTTTGACCACCGAAGAATTCGTCAGCTTGTGTGTAGGCAGGTCCCGATGCCGCGGCTTTTAACGTACCGATTGCACCAATCTCCGTAACAAGCTTCTGATACAAATCAACGTCAGATCCAAATGTCTGTTTCAAGAAATCAGCCGCAGCTTCTTTTCCATCGACATTCATGACGTACCACGAGCTGCCGCCAAGGTTCGATGCATGAACGGATTTTGGGTTGTTTGTCAATTTAGGAAACGGTACGACAGCCCATTTGCCGGACTGCGATGCTTCTTTTTTAACCGAAGCCGTAATCCAGTTACCGGTTGGAATCGTAGCTACATCGCCACTGTTGAATGCGCCAACGAATTGGCTCCAATCCGATGTTGCCTTTACAATGTCCGCTTTCATGATTTCTTTATAGGTTTCAGCCGCTTCCTTCAAGGCCGCGTTGCCTGCCAAGTTAGGCGTTTTTCCATCTTCTTTTAAATACCACGAGCCAGCGGACTGGATCATCATGCGAATAAGCCCAAGATCGTTCGGATCTTGCGTTAGCAGTTGTTTGCCTGTTTTGGCTTTCACTGCTTTACCAATCTCAATCATCTTCTTCCAGTCGATATCCTGCAGATCCTCAACCTTGTATCCCGCTTGCTCTAAGTAATCTCTTCTTACATACAATCCTGCAACGCCGGAATCGAAAGGAACTCCGTATTGTTTGCCATTTAAACTTGTAGGTCCGATTTTGTAATCGGCGAAATCAGTCGGTTTAATTACACTTGTTAAATCAAAGAACGAATCCGGATAAGCTTGCAGGAAGCTTTGTGCACGATAATCTTCGATCAACACGATTGTCGGCAAGCTTTTTGTCGTGCCTGCATTCAATCCTGCGTTCAATTTCTGAATGATATCGGCTTGCGCGTTTTCCACAATGTTGAACTTCAAACCGGAATTGGGATTTTTCGCCTCGTAAGCTGCTTTAGCACGTTCCATAGCACCAATATTAAATACTTTATCCCACGCCCATACTGTAATTTCCTTTGCAGCTGCAGGCGTAGCTTCAGCGGTTTGTCCACCCGTTTTCGGCACGTTATTCCCTTTGCTCGCGCATGCCGTCAATAGTACTAAGCTGGCCAATAGAATGGCGAGTACCTTTTTCACAAAAATTCAGCCCCTTTTAAATTACTGTAAATTAGTTTTGAAAGCGTTTGCCCGCTAACAATAGTCATTATAACAATTCGTTAAAATGACCCGTTAGTAATATATTTGTGTGGATTTGTCATTCTATTGTTAGCTTTCTATTGGCTTTTTATGTAAATAGCAATTAATTTGTTTATTGGTATTTTTTTTAGGTATCAAGGAGCGGAAGCTTTATTTTCACTCTCGTTCCTTCGCCGATGTTACTCACAATGGTAACGCCGTACTCCTCTCCGTAAAGCAGTGCTATACGGTCATGTACATTTCGAATGCCAATACCTGAGAAAAAACGACTGCTGCTAACGGAGCTCTGCGGATTATTCCCATTATCAAAGCCTTTCATTCCAATACCGTTGTCGATGACCTCGCAGACCAGCGCATTTGCCTCGCGCGACACCAGGACATAAATATACCCTTCGTTCCTTTCATGAAAGGCATGAAAAAATGCATTTTCGATAAAAGGCTGGATGATGAGTTTGGGAACATGATAGGACATACAATCTTCGGCTGCAAAATAATCGACTTTGATCTGCTCACCGTAACGCACGTGATTAATAAATACATAATTTTTCAAATTAACTAGTTCTTGCTCCACGGTTATCGTTTCACTAATGTTGCTGACAGTATTCTGGAGAAGGGAGATAAGGGAGTTGATGGTCGCGGCGGCTTTCTCTTTATTGCCCTGCTGGACCAAAATTTTCACGGATGCCAGTGTATTGTATAGAAAATGCGGGTTAATCTGCATTTGCAGAGCGGATAGCTCCGCGTTGCGCTGGTCCTTCTGTGTCTGAATCAGCTTCTTTATATATTCGTTAAGCTCGTCCAGCATGTAATTGTAGGCATGTCCGAGTTCCTTGATTTCATAGCTGCCAGTAACCGTTATATAATTATCGAAATTATTTGCCGTAATGCCCGACATTTGTTTGGCTAGGAGGGTTAATGACTTTGTCAAACGTCTTGAAATCATAAATACAATAAGCAGAGCTGCGAATACGATAGCCATACAGATAAGAGCAACTCTTTTGACATCAACCATCTGGCTAAGCACCATTTGTTTATCAATGAGATTGACTAGATAAAAATCATACGTAGGAAGGTATACCGAAAGCACTAGACTGTTTTTCCCCATTACACTTACATCTTTGACATTTATTTTTTTTTGTTCAATTTCTTTGGCATAGCCAAGTAAATCAGGTGCCTCTTCGCCAATTAACTCATGGCGGTTACTTGATACGACGTTGCCCGAACGATCCAATATGATAACGTCGTTGCCATCGCTGGTGAAATTCGTGAAGAATCGCTTAAAGTCACTTTCTCGTATGGCAAAATAAAGAACACCATATGGATTGCCGCTCGTTCTCTCCATAAGTGCTCTAGAAGCGACAATCACCGGGTCAGCTTCAGACGTATTGGTTATGCTTTCTTTATCCAATTGATAGATAAGCCGCTTTGGCGTGGCCAAGGTATTGACGGTTAACATGCTGTTTCTCAGCTTTTCCAATGAGCTCGGCCAATAATAGCTATCCGTCGAGTGGCTTTTCTTATTCATGCCACTGATCGTAATTGTAACTGGGTAGGCGGCTACATTAGACTGAATCCGTTTCATCTGTTGGCTAGCCTCATACTGACTTCGCACCGTAGAAAGTGTGTCCATATCCGGATTCGTCAGAAACTCTTTTATCGTGCCGTTCTGCAGCACATTATTCGATGCCGTAACGATAGAATAATTAAACGATTCGAAATTCGCTTGGATCTGGCTAATGATTTTTGAGTTCGTAATACTGAACGTATTCATGAAGAGTTGCTCCGACATTTGAATCGTGACAACTGAAGTGAAGAGCGACACGGATATAATACTAACCACCGTGACGATAAACATTTTAATAAAAAGACCATGATATTTAAATTTGTCCAGAAGTCTCCTCATAACCTAGTTCCTTTTCTTGTTGAGATGAATTTTTTTGTATTGGCTCGGAGAGATGCCCGTTAATTTCTTGAATACTTTTGTAAAATAACTATGGTCCGAATAACCTACTTTTCCACTAATTTCGGATATGGATGCGAAATCCTGCTTCAGAAGATCCGCTGCCTTCTCGACTCTGATCTTGTTCAAATATTCGCTGAAACCTTCTTTATTATGCGATGTGAAATAACTCGACAAATAAGAAGGATTAAAATGAAAGTGCTTAGCTATTTCCGTTAGGCTGAGTGGCTCAGCGTAATGCTGATGGATATAATCAAGAAGCATCGTCATATTTGGATTTCCGCCCGTTGACCGCTTCGTTTTTATAACAGCGTTTGTTTCCTGAATAAATGTCTCAAGAAGCCTGACCGCTTCGCTGACATGCGACGCTTCGCCTATTGATTTGAAATAAGCATATTTTGCTTCTTCCAAATTCTTCATATCCAATTCCAAACGGCCAAGCACAATGGTTATATTAAAAATGATGTTCCCCAAAAAGGACTTGAACTCAAACACATCCGTTTGATAATGGTTTGACGCGGATTGCACGTACCTAAGCAACTCCTGAAAGGCCTCTTCGAACTGTTGTCGATTCATTTGTTCGGTAAAGCGAGTCATATTAAATTTCGCAACCTCTTCAGATTGCTTCGGCAGTTCCCCATATACAATTAAATTGTTGGAAGCAGGTAAAAAAAAGCGATAAGCGTTTATTTTCAGGAACCCATCCCTAAAGTTCTTGCCGAGCTGTCTCAAATCGCTAAATGCCTCACCGACCGTCCAACCAATCTCCGGCTGCTGCTTCCTTGTCCAAGCGGCAAGCTTCCGAACGATAAACGTGAAACGATCCCACTCGCTCTTGTCCATGTTTACCAGCACAACAACCATGTTAGGATCTGTGGGTACGGGAAAATAAACCGCATGTTCCAAGCCACTATCAAGCTCAGCAGCCATTTTCGCCATCCATTGTGAAGCGGTATGTTGATCCTCGCTCTTGCTCGGCAATTGCTTGAGATCAGCCCCCAGCAGGATGTAACTAGGATATGGAAAAGAAACATGGATATCTTTCAAATCGTCATCAACCTCATAACCGGAAATAAGCTTATCGATGACAAACTTGATGGACAAGCTGGCATCGTCATTCGATTCTTCCAGCTTTAAAGAGGGAATCTTGCGCGCTGTATGCTTCAATATGTCGAGCAGCTGCTCAGCTTCAAGCTTTGGTTTTAATATATAATCAGCAATCCCGCTTTGAAAGGTTGATCTAACATAATCAAACTCACCGAAACTGCTTAATATGATCACTTCAATTTCCGGGAACCGCGACTTTATCACACGAGTAAGCTCCGCTCCCCCCATCACAGGCATCACGATATCGGTAATAACGATATGCGGCTGCATGCGCTCTATTTGTTCAAGAGCTTCTTTGCCGTTCGAAGCCTCTCCTACGATCTGAAACCCCTCTTGTTCCCAGTGCAACAAGTGCTTGATACCCTGTCTGACTAAAATTTCATCATCTACAATAAGTACACGACAAGAACGAGCCATCCCTTTACCTCCACAATATATTTCTATTACCTTCTTCCAATCATTCGTAATAACTTCGAATCACGATATCTTGATCGTAGTTGCCGAACCCCCTGCCGAATAAGGTTAATCCACCTCGACCTCGAGCGGTGTCTTCTGCACTTATTCGCAATGTCCACTGCGTGCTATCCCATTGTATATCCTTAATCGTGACATCAGAAATTTGCTGACCATCTATAAATGTACCATTTGCAGTTATTCGAAGTACTTTCATTAATCCGTATTGATTAACGTCAGAATGCCACCAATCTGGTGACAATCTACCTCTCATTCGACCGAAATCTCCGGGACTCGTCCACATGCCCAGTAATTGATCATTGATTGTAAATCGGATGTCCGATGGCCAGTTTTCATTAATATGGGGAGCTTCGGAACCGATCTCCATGGAGATTTCAATTTCTTGTACGATTTGATCTTTGAAGAGATAGTTCGGAAATTTATATTCTACAAACCCTCGGGCAAACCACAAAATGCCTGCATGAACGCGTTCAGGATCCAAAAAATAGGTCGGATTATCGTAATAACCGATCATCTTTTCTGTTGTTGCAATGCCACACGTAGGGGAAGCTGCGAAATCCGTGTAATGGCCGACAGGCATAACAACCTCAACGAATTTTCTCTTCAACAAAGTAGAACGGGATAATTTTATTTGCAGGTACTCCGTTGACAACGAACAATACTTATAGGTCCCGCCATTAACCCTTTTCATTTTATAGCTTACAAGGCCTGCTCTCTGCAGTTTGGTAACGTGCGAACTGACAATTGCACTGCTTAGATAAAGCTCAGAAGCCAATTCTTTAATATGCATCTCTTTTGTATATAATAAATCAATAATCTGCAGCCGCACCTCACTCGCCAATGCTTCGTAGACCCGAAGCGATTCCGAATCCGTTGTTAAGTACATGATTACACACCCATTCTTGAATCAGTAATTTAGTTAATCCTATATTTTTCACATTTAACGCATTGAAAGTATTTATCTATTATGATAAATATTATATAGAATATCAACATTTATGATTTAATCATTTCATTAATTCATCTAGGGGGATTATACGCTATGTCCATGAAATCGACTATGCTTATTGATAAGAATTTCACCATTTCAGAAGTAGATCCAAGGCTCTATGGGTCATTCATCGAACACCTGGGACGTGCCGTATATGGCGGAATTTATGAGCCAAACCATCCAACGGCAGATGAGAACGGCTTCCGACGCGATGCTCTTGATGCTATTCGTGCACTGAATGTTCCAATCATTCGCTATCCAGGGGGAAATTTTGTATCCGGGTATAACTGGGAGGACGGTGTCGGTCCAAAGGCCGAGCGGAAGCGTCTATTGGAACTAGCGTGGTGGACAACAGAAACCAATGAGATGGGAACCAATGAATTCGCGGAGTGGGCTAAACTAGTCGGTTCAGAAGTCATGATGGCCGTTAATCTGGGTACCCGCGGCGTTGACGCGGCTAGAAATCTCGTCGAATATTGTAACCATCCTTCTGGTTCCTACTGGAGTGATCTGCGAATCTCACATGGTTATAAAGATCCGCATAATTTCAAAACGTGGTGCCTTGGGAATGAAATGGATGGCCCTTGGCAAATCGGAGCAAAAACGGCTGTCGAATACGGCAGATTAGCGAATGAAACGGCCAAAGTGATGCGGTGGGTTGACCCATCCATAGAGCTTGTGGCGTGCGGCAGTTCATCAAGTGGAATGAGTACATTCGCTGATTGGGAGGCTACCGTGCTCGATCTTACCTACGATCAAGTGGATTATTTATCTTTGCACACCTATTACAATAATAATGAGAATGATTCCTCTAATTTCTTGGCGAAATCGTTGGATATGGATCAATTCATTTACAGTGTAACAGCTATTTGCGATTACATGAAAGCGAAGAAACGGAGCAAGAAGAAGCTCATGCTTTCATTAGATGAGTGGAATGTTTGGAATTCCATCGGAACAAGCCGTGCAACTGAACGCTGGCAGGTTGCACCGCCGGAATTCGAAGATGTTTATACGTTGGAAGACGCTCTTGCCGTAGGCTGCTTCCTGATTACACTGCTGAAACATGCGGATCGTGTTAAAATGGCGTGCATCGCCCAATTGATTAATGTGATTGCACCGATTATGACTGAAAATGGCGGCCCTCTTTGGCTGCAAACCACTTATTATCCGTACCTTCATGCTTCTTTGTATGGTAGAGGAACGGTGCTTCACCCGATTATCTCGTCACCTAAATACGATTCAAAGGATTTCACCGATGTTCCGTATCTAGAAGCAATCAGTGTTTTCAATGAAGAGCAAGGTGAAGTTACGATCTTCGCTGTAAATCGTCATTTATCAGAGGGACTCGAGCTTACCGTTGACGTCCGCAGCTTCGGCGAAGTTAGCATTATCGAGCATGTCGTGTTGGAGAATGAAGATTTAAAAGCGACCAACACAAAAACGAAGCCGGACCATGTCGTCCCTCATAAAGGCGGTAGCGCCAAAGCCGACGACGGATATGTTAAGGCTGATCTCAGCAAAGCTTCATGGAACGTTATTCGACTGCAAATAAAAAACAAATAGCTATTAAAAAGGGGCGACGAATGATTACATTCGTTTTGCCCCTTTTTGTTCATATATCAGCGATCATTTTACTAACCGCGAGATGGTATTTGGAATATAATTCCTCTGAGCTCTCGAAATCTGCCTGTATTTAATCGGCTTTTCCGGCACCTCTATAATAAAGGGTAACCTCTCGATCACTCAAAACATATAAATTCACATCTTACAGAATAAGAAATAAAGGCTTTTCCCTTATAAAATGAACGGGAAGTCCGGGGAACTGTTCCCGCAGTCGTTCCGCCAATTCCTTCATGCCCGGCTCTTCGCTTTCCGCGTGACCCAATGCGATGAATGCCTTGTTCTTGCCTTGATGAACGGCGTCGCGAATATATTCCGGCGTTTCCCATTCAGGTCCTTCTCCGACGATAACCAAGTCGAGATTGTAATCTTTCAGCAAAGGGAGCGCCAAGGCTGCCCCCCCTCTGTAGCCTGCCAATAGTCCAATGCGGGTGCAAGGCATCTCTATTTCCCCCACTACGCGTACGAATGGTATTTGAAGCTTTTCCTTCAAATATTGCACCGTTCGTTCAAGGGTCATGCAAGGAATTTGCACAACTGTTGCAGCGGGCAGATGCTCTTCAACGTAGGGCGCCCAGCCCAGTGCGTTTATTAACCCCATCATAATACCATCCGTTTTGTAACGGTGAATATGATCGTGATAACGATAAATGGCGATTCCAGTACGATCAAGCAATTCGCGCTTTTCGTTGATAACCGGATCATCCTGCGCCCCCTTCATATCCTCCTGATGGCGGTAAAACGGCCCTTCGTGTGAAATGATCAAGTTGGCTCCTAAAGCCGCTGCCTGCTCAATCACAGCCTGCGTGGCCAAAAAAACAACGACAATTCCCGTTACTTCCGTTTGGGCCGATCCGACTCTCAATGAATCCACAGTGGGCTCGTTTACTGGAGCCTCCTCTAACAATCGATCAATAACCTGTCCAATTGTAATCGTCATCCTAACCGTCCCTTATATAAAGTGATTAGCAAAATATAGACGGGACTGTAGATAGACACCGGTGACCACGTCATCTCGTTTGTCCCGCCATCCATATTTTAATTTATGATGCGGCCGTACTCGTCAGGAATACCCGATTTGCGGAAGAAGTAAGTATTGATCTGGTCACGCCACTCCTTCGAATGTGCCGCTTGCTCTCGCAGTCGGCTCCTCACATCTTCGAAGCGCTCTGCATCTATTTCCCCCTCTATCGAACTCCAGATCTGGGCCAATTCCTCCACCTGAAGAACGCCGTCGAAGTGAGTATCGTAGATGTGCTGAATGACCGTCTTACCCGTCTTCAGTTTGTGCGTATATGGCACATGATGGAAAAAGAGAAGCAATTCATCAGGACATAACTCCCTTGACTCGTACCATTCCGAACGAGGCGCAAAGTATTGGGATGTGTACCCTGTTCCCGATTTGATGGTTCTATCTACGCCGATGCCATGGCAGTCGGCAAAATGGTACGTCCCCCATTTCGAATATTCGTAGCCGTCTACGTTTGGACCATAATGGTGACCCGGATTGACCATCCATCCAACGCCTAGAGGAGCTGTGTAATTTTCATAGATTCTCCACGATTGAAGAAGCATCTTCGACACACTGCGTACTACATCGGGGTCAGAACCGAATGTCATGTAAATCCATTCTTGCGTGATTTGCTCAGCTGATAGCTGCGGATTCCAAGCAAGCCTTCCAAAGCCATATAAATTGGCTTGTGCAAGCGTGTGTCCGGTCCAATTCGGGTTGTCTCCGATATTCGATACCGCCGCAATGCCCCCAAGCCGTCTCCCGAATAACTGACCGCTGGCCGCTTTCGCAATCGTACTTCCGTTCCCATGGGCAAACGTATCGAAATCGAGAACCTCTTTCCACTGGGGGATCAGGTAGCACAGATGTCTCTGCTGACCCGTGTACTCTTGCGTAATCTGCAGCTCCAGCACCTGATTCGTCGCGGGCATCGCTCCGAGAAGCGGAGAAACCGGTTCACGGACCTGGAAATCCATGGGGCCGTTCTTAATCTGCAGAATGACGTTATCGCGAAATTTCCCATCAAGTGGTGTAAAATGATCGAACGCCGCTCTCGCCCGGTCTGTCTTGCTATCGCGCCAATCCTGTTGACAATTGTATACGAAGCATCGCCAAATGACGATCCCACCGAAGGGCTGAAGCACTTCAGCAAACATATTCGCACCATCGGCATGGTCACGTCCATAGGTGAACGGCCCGGGTCTCCCCTCGGAATCTGCCTTTACCAGGAAGCCGCCAAAGTCCGGGATATCCCGGTAAATTCCCTCAACTTTCTCCTTCCACCACTGCCTGACGCTTTGGTCAAGCGGGTCTGCGCTGGTCAGTCCTCCAAGCTCTATCGGACTGGCGTAGTTGACGCTTAGGAACGTTGAGATTCCATAGCGCCGAAATACGCCGGCAACCCGAGCGACATCCGGCAGCAGCTTATCCGTAATCAGCAAGGATTCTACGGAGTGTACGTTCACGTTATTGATCGAAATGGCATTGATCCCCACCGATGCCAGTAAGCGGGCATAATCACGGATTCGCGACATGTCTCGAACAATCTCGTTATTTCGGTAGAATATGGACTTCCCCGCATAGCCTCGTTCAATCGAACCGTCCATATTATCCCATTGGTTTAGCATTCGCAATCCGTTCGCAGGTGTTTCCGTTATCGCAAGATCAGCCAAACTCTCGCCGCATTGCATCAGCCGCAGTAGATGGAAAACCGCGTACAAGGCTCCTTTTGCCGATTGGCCGGCAACCACAAGCCTTGATTGTCCATCTATCGATACGTTTCTGATCACGTAACTGTCCTCGGATCCATCCTGCCAACTTAACTTTGCATCAAGATCCTGTAACTGCCCGCGAACGCCGATCAGAATGCCGACGCTCCCATTGGAAGCCGTTGAACGGAGGGGCCTCACGCCAATCATGGCATCGAGACCATCCATTAACTCCGCGACCGCAGTCTGAAGCACCTCTGATAAAGAACCGGGCACGACAAGCTCCCGTGCCCACTCCCGATATTCCTCTACCCTCTTATCATCGTTTATCGGCGCATTGCGCAACCAGCAGGCATATGCGTTCGTGATGTGACTCATCGTGTTACCTCCGCTAGTTATGTTCATTCAGGTAAACGACCTCTCAAATCGGAACCAACCGAAATCGAAATGGCTTCCCGGCAAAAATAGGAAGGTTACTTTTTGGAGGCCTGTTATTTTTTCCAATTCAAATACCCGCTCTTCGTAACCATCGGACTGTGTAAACTCGATGAGTTGATTTCCCTCACCTTCCGGGCTAGCGAAATGAATATGAATGGTATTTTTATCAAGAAGCGATCGGCCATAGACGACAAGCTGCGTTGCCCCTAGACTTGTAAAATCCATTTGGTCGAATTCCAAGGAAACATTATTTCCTATCCCTTCAACGCTGGCTTCCGAAATCGTAAACGTATCACCATAAATGCGGTCGCATTCCGTGGCGTCATTTTTCTCGAAGGCTCTGTTCTGCTTTTGGAACGAAAAACCCTTGATATGAACCTTCTTCTGAAGGACGAAACAAATGGAAGTGATCCCGCAAAGACGCTTGGTTAACCGATAAGTTTCTTCTTGATACACATTCCACTTGGACGGTTTCTGATAGATGACATCCGCTAGGAGTACACTGCCCGCTTCATTCGGTATGCCTTCCCAAATTTGCAGGGAATATTCTTCACTGGACAAGGCGAAAATCGGAATCGTAATTAGATCGGACCCGTTCGTTCCGAAATCAATATCCCGGAACCCGACTTCAGTTTCACCGTCTCGGCTTGTAGCTACGCCTCTTTCGTTCCCGTTTCCAACTTCCCCTTTACTGTAATCAAAAAGGCTTGCAGAGATAAATCCATATGGATCTTTGTAAGCTGTGCCGAGTCCGACTGCTTTAAATTCCAGCTGGGAGATGAGCTTCGTCTTGTTCGTACCGTTCTTACTCACACAGCGAAGCCGGAAATCGCCATCGCCACACGCGGTG
Source organism: Paenibacillus andongensis (assembly GCF_025369935.1). NCBI lineage: Bacteria > Bacillati > Bacillota > Bacilli > Caryophanales > Paenibacillaceae > Paenibacillus > Paenibacillus andongensis. Next base: position 5,198,329 of record NZ_CP104467.1, read on the forward strand.
ATTTTCGCTTCATGACCGAACGCTTCTACTTTCGCAAGGTTCGAGGCAATTCCCGCATCATTCACTACACTCCACTCGACCTCCTGATAGGAGGTATCTGATGGGTACAGATAGGCTTGCACCGTGATCTCTTTTCTTGCTTCGTCGAACATTTGTCCGGACGGGCTTACGATTTCAATCTTGCGTAAAGGGATTTCGTCTATGGTTCCTATGACCGGTGGCAGCTCTTGATTCTTGGTTTGGGCGGAAACCCCTTCTAAGGGAGTTTCATCCCTTACGGGAAGAGCCTCAAATTCCACCGTCTGACTCTCCAAACCAACGGAAGAAACCACAACCCGAATCTTGCCGGGCTGCAGGGTAGCCCCGATGATCGCCATAAGTTTGCCGCTGAATAACCTTCTGCTAATCCCTTTATACGGATCATAGTCCGTACTGTCGCCATTATCCAAACCAAGTAAACGGCCTGCCCCCATCACCTCAACACGAACCCGATTATTTGCATTCTCCACCGGATTGCCATCTGAATCTGCCATGAAGATTTCCAGGAAGATCAAGTCCGTGCCATCGGCCATCAGGCTCTCTTTATCCGGCAGCAGACAAATCTTCTTCGCATCCCTAAAGGACCTTCTTATATCCGTCGCAATTACACGGCCCGTATCATCATAGGCTATTGCTTTCAATTCCCCTGCTTCATAAGGAAGCTTCCACCAGCCTACCAGCTGAGTTCCATGCTCATGATTGATATCAAAAGTTCCCACGATAGCGCCACCCAATTGCAATTCGATTTTCGGCGCATTCGAGCACACTCGAACATCGATCAATTGGCCCGGATTAAAGTCCCAATAGGGAAAAATATGAACCATCGGATTCGTCCTGTAATCAGTCCATGCCGATTGGTAGATGTAATACGAATCTTTCTTGAATGTAGCTGTATCCATCTGTCCGAGATAGGAGTTCTTAGTATGATAAGGCGTCGGTTCCCCAATATAGTCGAAGCCGGTCCATATGAATTGCCCTAGAGAGAAAGGCGCATCTCGTTCAGCGATAATACAGGCCTCGACTGACTTGGCTCCCCAGCTCGTCGCACTATTTCCCAGAGCCGAGCACTGCTCGTCGTCATCGGCAAGAATGGACTTCTCGAACGGGAATCGATAAATGCCTCTGCTTTGAACGAGAGAGGCCGTTTCGCTGCCGTAAATGATCCAATCGGGATGCTCCTCATGGTGCCTATGGTAATATTTCTCGGCGTAGTTGTAGCCGGCCACCTTCACGATATCCGCACATTTTTGTGCGTTCTCCCAAGGCATATAATTGGAACCGATGGTCACTCGGCCGTTTTGCTTTGGATCGTATTTCAGCACTTCATCCCTAAGCATTCGAGTGATTTCTAGCCCTCTTGCATCTGCATGAGTGTCGTAAATCTCATTTCCTATACTCCACATCATCAGGCTCGGATGATTCCGATCCCGCTTGACCCAGCTTTTCACATCGACCTTTACCCAATCCTTAAAGAACCTCGCATAATCGTGTGGGGTTTTGGATCTTTCCCACATATCGAACGCTTCAGAGACGACCAGAAACCCCATCTCATCCGCTAGATCCATAAGTTCTACCGCCGGCATATTGTGAGCGGTTCGAATAGCGTTAACGCCCATTTCCTTCAAAATCGTTAGCCTTTTTCTCAAGGCTACTCTATTGAAGGCTGCTCCAAGCGCTCCCAAGTCGTGGTGCTCACAAACCCCGTTCAATTTCATTCTTGTGCCGTTCAAATAAAAACCCAGCTGAGGGTCAAGCTTGATCTCACGAAGCCCGAGATTCTGAGTGATGCTCTCTACGACTATGACATCCCGGACCTCTGCATCACGCTGCAATTGGGTGACAAGCTGATACAGATGCGGCTCAGCCGTGCTCCATACATGAGGGCGATCTATCGATAACTTTTGTCGATGAATAAAGCCGCCTGCAACAATCTTATCTGTCGCAATTGCAACAAGTTCACCCTTGTACAGGATCGTATGCGAGATTTGGGCGTCCTCCTGGAGGCTCAATTCCGTCTCGACTTCTACCTCCCAGCTGTCGTCGACCCTTTTTACGGCAGCATAAATGCCATCTGTTACAATGTGATTGCAGACTCGCGTCTTTAGCCACACGTTGCGGTAGATGCCGGCCCCCGAATACCACCGGCTATTCGGACTTTGGTGAACGACCTTCACCACGACTTCATTATCCCCGTCAATGATCGCATCCGTGATCTCATGTTCGAAGGAAGAATATCCGTACTTCCACTCTCCTATAAACTGCTGATTCACATATACGGATGAGTCCATATAGACCCCATCGAAGCATAATAAAATTTGCCGGTCCGCTTCTCGAGTCCATGTAAATCTTTTACGGTACCAGCCGATACTATTTTCATACAGATTCAAAGTATTGTAGATCAGCCAATCATGAGGGAGGTCTACCGGCTCAAATGTCAAACCGGCGCCATCCGTCACATCCAGGCTGCTCTTGGCAAATTCCCATCCACTATTAAACAGTGTCTTTTTATTCATCGTTTACTCCCGGCTCCAAGATATTTCATATATAAATGACTCGGGCTAACGCCACGAGTAATTTTCATATTATAAAATTCAGGACCTGCGACAATGTCTATTGTCGCAGATCCTATAAGGGCACTATTTGTTATGATTAGTATCCAAGCTTGCTCTTCGTCTTATTAAAAATATCATTCGCCATTTTGATATAGCGGGATGCGCCGAGTGCTTCGACCTGAGCCGCATAGGCATTCCAATCGTTTGCAATGTTAGCTTGACCGGTTACGAACTTCAGGGTCATCGTATCCACATAATCCAGCAGCGGCTTCGAGATCAGGTTCATTTGTTCGCTTTCGTCCGGGGTCCCCATGATTGGCGGAGCTATTGTTCTCGGTTTACGATGAGTCTGAATGCGGCTTAGGTAGTCTTTCTCGCCTTCGGTCATTTTGGACATCCGCAGTTTAGTGGAACCGCCGTACGCGAAGTTGCCGCCGCCGAAGCCGAAGTCGACGTTTAATTTCTTCGTTGCTGTCGGGTTCATGCCGTTAAAGGAGATGTCCGGTTTGAGCGTAATGTTCCCGCTCGCATCCTTCGTATAAGTCTCGCCTTCGACACCCCATAAACTGAGTGTTTGGCCTTCGTCTGAATACCACAGCCAGTCAACAAAGCGAAGCATTTTGATAAAATTGTCCTTGCCGAGCTTCTTGAGCGCATTCTGGCTGATCATAACTCCATTCTCGAGGCGGGACGTTTCGATTTGAAGCATCCCTTTCGGACCGCCCGGTTGAACGATCATATACAGATCGGCATTCGGCACCTGCATCTTGGTCTTGGAATCGGCCAGTATCTGGTAGTTGGCGTTCATGACATAAGTATCGCCTTTATAGAACTTGGCTTGTGCGGTTTTATCGTCTTGGGTGAAGGACTCCGGATCGAGAAGCCCCTCTTTGACCAGCTTATTTAAGAACGTCACATAATCCTTGAACTCATTGGTCGAATTAGCGAATTCGAACTGTTTCGTCTGTTCGTTGAAGCGCGTGCCGTTGCCAACTCCCCAACCTCCGGTTACGCCATATTGAGCTGCCGTAATACTCAGCGTCGATTTTCCGGTAAATTCATCGGACAATACGTACTTCGCGCCGGTAAACTCTTTCACTTTCTTGAGAGCCTGGTAAAAGTCTTCATACGTCCATTTGCCTTCCTGACCTTTTACGTCGACTCCCGCTTTCTCGAAAATGTCTTTCCGAATCATGTAGGAGTATCCTGCACCCGGCGATTCCCACATCCCTGGCAGCACGTAATATTTCCCGTCCGATTTCAGCTTCTGCTGCAGGTCTCTTTCCATTCCCCAAGCTTTTACAGCCTTCTGATAGTTCGGCATGTATTGCACCCAATCACTTATAGGTACGATTTGGCCTCCAGCTACATAAGCGGATTCATCATAAGTTTTAGGAATAATGAAAGGAGCGTCGCCGCTGTTGACCAAAAGTGACTTCTTATTCTCGTATTCGGAAGCCGCAACTACGTTTACGTCAAACGATACGTTTGTTTTCTCCGTGATCGCGCTCCAGAGCCGCCATTCCTTCTTATACGGATAGGTCGGTTGATCACTGAACATGATCGAGTAGTTCACAGGCTCATTCGAACGGAACGTTTGGCCTTCGCCAAAGGTGTAATTCTGTGGTGCTGCGGAGCTCGTCCCTGGGGATGCGCTGCTGGACGATTCTCTCGTGTCGGTATCCGTACATGCTGTCATGCCGACAGCCATCGTGACCGCCAATGCGACCCCTAATACTTTTGCATATCTCTTCATTTAATACCACCCTTTCAAATGTGTTTATTTTATATAACAGAAACGCTGCCATGTAGATGCCTATTAGTAACAGCCCCCAATTGCAGTCTTTCCGAGTCAAACATAACGTAATTACCCTTTTACGGAACCAATCATCATGCCTTGCACAAAATACTTCTGCACAAAAGGATAGAGACAAATAATCGGCAAAGATGTCAACACCATCGCAGTGGATTTAATGGTTGCCGCGATCTGAGCGGTCGCATCGCTGCTGAGTCCAGCTTCGGTCGGATTAATCGCACTGTCGATGATCTGCCGCAAATAGAGGGCGACCGGCCATTTGTCCTTCGATTCCAGGTAGAGAGATGGGCCGAACCAGTTGTTCCAGATGGAGACCATGCTGAACAACACCATCGTGGCCAGGATCGGTTTGGATAGGGGAAGCGTAATCCTTAGGAAAATGCGGTAAACACCTAAGCCGTCAACCTTAGCCGATTCTTCCAATTCGTTCGGCAAGCTTGCAAAGAAGGTCTTCATTAGGATGACATTAAAGGCGCTGATGGCGCCGGGTATGATAATGGCCCAGATGGTATCCCTCATGTGCAGCGTTTTGGCGACCAAGATATAGTTCGGGATCAGCCCGCCGCCAAAATACATCGTGAATAAGACGAAAGGGATAAAAAATTTGTTAAGGCGCAACCTATCCTTCGACAACGGATAAGACATGACGGCCGTCGCCGCTACCGATATCACCGTTCCTACAATGGCATACAGGATCGTATTGCCATAATATTTGAAGAATTCCGGCCTGCTTAGCACGGCTCGGTACGTTTGGTCCGTAAAGTCAACGGGGAATATGGTTACTTTCCCTGCATATACGGCAGCCTCCGAGCTGAACGACTGGGCGACTAGATATAGGAACGGATACAAAGTCATGACGACGACAAGGGCCATGATAAATCCGTTAAAAACCTGAAACACTCGGTAAGATGCCGACTCCTTCACCAGAACTGCTCCTTTCTACCACAAGCTCGAATTCGTTGTTTTCTTGGAAATGTAGTTCGCCGATGTGACCAGAATAAGACCGATGACGCCTTCGAACAGACCAATAGCAGTGGCATAACTGAAATTCCCGCCGGTGATCCCCATCCGGTAGACATACGTGGAGATAACATCTGCCGACTCATAGGTTAATGGATTGTACAAGAGCAGGATTTTCTCAAAATTCGCCCCCAATATGCCGCCAATATCGAGAATGAGCAGCGTCATGATCGTCGGCAAAATACCTGGAATCGTAACGTGCCATGCTAGCCGTAACCGATTAGCCCCATCCACTTTGGCCGCTTCGTACAAATCGGTATTGATGCCGGTCATCGCCGCCAAGTAGAGAATGGTGCCCCAACCGAGCCCCTGCCAAATGCCGGACGTCACATAAATCGTCGGGAACCATTGCGGCAAGGAAATAAATGCCATTTTCTCGAAACCCAGATTGGCGAGCAGTGTATTAATCGGCCCGGACATGGATAGCAATTCCTTGGCCATGCCCGCGACGATAACCATGGAGATAAAGTGAGGCAGATACGATACGGTCTGGACGAATTTCTTGATGCGAATCCGCCGCAGTTCATTAAGTAACAGCGCAAAAACCAAAGTGAGCGGGAAACGAATGACTAAATACAACACACTTAAATACAAATCATTGCGGAAGGCCCTCCAAAAGGAGGGATCCTTCATGAACATGGTAAAGTAAGATAATCCTACCCATTCCGTCCCGAACAAGTTGGTGCCGCCTCTATACTTGCGGAAAGCGATTACATTACCAAGCATAGGAACGTACTTGAAAATGATAAAGTAAATAACGGGAATAATTAGAAAGGAATACAACTTCCACTCTTTCCTGACGTGTCTCAGAAGAGGGGTCAGTAAAACCGCCTTATTCGCAACTGACATACAATCACACACCACTTTCTATTGGAAAATTGTCCCTAAATCATACACCCAAAAAATCTTCGCAATCGCGCTTCATCACCAGCCCCTTGGATTCGTATGCGCTTTCTGAAACCGCATACAAGATGTTCTGAAAAACGGTTACATTGCCTACGTAATTGGCACATCAATTGCCATTCCCCGCGTTATCCGAGTCATAAAAACCTGTAATTATTAAATATTTTCATCGCAAATTGGTGCGGTTGCATTTGTAGGATAAGCACCAATTATTTAATATTATTTTATAAAATGGCCCTTTTTTTTACCATAGAAGAATACAAGAAAACTTGTAATTATTAAATATCTTTTTACGCGCCGTATGTGCATGTTATGATGGACATAGTGCCTCCTTTTCCAAAAAAATAAGGAAGCGATCTTGAATAATCTTGGAGCTGATCCTTGCCATGTACTTCGAGCAGTTCGAATCAATTGTCCCCGAGGTTTTCTTATTCGTCGACCGCCGCTGTTTCCCTGATTGGGAAATCATCCGACAGGAAATCGATTTTCACGACCTGACGTTCATCCTTGAAGGAAAATCGAATTATTTTATTAATGGCAAGAAAATCACGGTTGAGGCTGGGGATATGCTCTACATTCCCCAGGGAAGTATCCGCGAGGCGCATACCTTCAAAGATGATCCCATGCATTCCTATGCCTTCAACTTTACTCTGTTGCAGCCCTCAGGTAATATCCGATTTCCGTTTGAAACCGTAACCAAAAATCGAATCTCAAGCGAAATCTTAAACTACATTCTTGAGTTTAATCGCGTTTGGAGTGGCATGCAGCCCGGATATCGGATGTTTGCGAGGGGCATCTTTCATTTGATTCTCCACCGATTGCTGGCGATTTCCTTTCACCATTCTCCGAAATCCCATTTCGATATCCGGATCGACAAGGTCAAGGAGTTCATCATCGACCACTACCCGAATGATCTGGATTTGGCGACCGTCGCCAAGGTAGTCAATCTGCACCCTGTGTATCTCGGTAAGCTCTTCAAAACCAGCACGAGCTTCAGCGTCAAGCATTTCATCAACATCATTCGGGTCAACAACGCGGAAATGATGCTGTCCGGCGGCGGGTTTTCCGTCTCAGAAGTGGCGGAACGATGCGGGTACAAAGACATCAGCTATTTCAGCAATGTATTCAGATCCATTAAAGGCTATCCTCCGTCAAAGGCGAGCATGAAAAAAAGAACCTCAGAATGAGAATGAGCCATCAAAGTCAATACCTGCCATTTCCGATGTTCAATGGATCATTAAATTGTTTGAATCCGAATCACGAAACTATCATGCCATGCAGGAAAAATGATGAATCATGTCGAAAGAAAGGTGTTGGCTCAAGAACTTGAGGGGAGCGCCAGAATGGCCGGACAAATGTTTAAAAACAAAGGGAAAATTCGATTTCATCTTCTCATTATCGGGCTTTTGGTTTTTACCATGCTCGGAACAACAGCCATTCTTACCAGTGTGGCACTGAAATCACAAACGAATACGTTGACCGAATCGACGTTGCAATCCAACTTTGAGGGCGCACGGAACTTGAATGTGGCCATGAACATGCTGCTCGATTCCATGCAGCGCAGTTTAGGTTCGGCTGGGAAATATATTGCGGATAACGACCTGACGCTGGAGCAGAGTTCCAACTTTTTGAGCACCATGTTGAGCGGCCAGCGGTCTTTTAATTCAGTAGTTATCTTTGATGAGAGTGGAGTTATTCGTTCTTCAACACCCGAATCCGCAGGATTAAGGGAAGGGAAAATCAATACCCCTGCTGCCTCAAAAGCGCTGAAAGATAGAAAACCGTTCGTTTCGGAGCCGTATATGGACTCCAAAGGGCAGTTGACCGTTATGATCTCCCATCCGTTATTCGACAGGACCAAGCAATACCGGGGATTCATAGCCGGATTTATATACTTGCAGGAACTGAACGTGTTCAGCGATATTTTCAATCATGCGATTCGAAGCCAAAAGGGATCCTATGCGTATGTAGTTGATCGGTCCGGTAAGCTGATGTTCAATCCTGACAAAGGACGAATTGGCGAGGTTCCAGACGCTGAGGAACTTCAGGCTCAATTTATGAAAGACAAAGGACGCACTGCAACGATAGATGTGAACAGTCAAGCTTATCTGGCTGGCTATGTGGCGATACCGAATATCGGGTGGGGGGTCGTTTTTCAATCGCCTGCGACAGCGGTGGATGAAGCAATGAGGTCGCTCATCATCTCGCAGCTCAAGGTAGTTATTCCGCTTTTCGGTGTATTAGTGGCTGTCAGCTTGTGGGTCGCGCAGAAAGTAACGCATCCTTTCAAGCTTTTGACGGCAACTGCCCGTAGTATTTTTGTCGGGGAGCGGATCACTGATCCGCCTTTTACTAATCATTGGAATTATGAAGCACACCACTTAGCCAGGGCAATGATGAGGGCATTCGGAGGGCTGCAGGATCAAGCGGATCAGATGTCAGAAGAGGCACGGACCGATAAGCTGACGGGTTTAGCGAACCGGTTGGCGCTCGACGAACGGTTGTCAAAGTGGATGTCGGAAGGCCTCAACTGGTCTTTGCTTATCCTGGATATTGATCATTTCAAGTCGGTAAATGACACCTTTGGGCATAAGACTGGTGATGAAACTCTCCTTCATCTTGCCCGCATACTAGAATCGCAGACACGCGATGAAGATCTAGTCTGTAGATTCGGAGGTGAAGAGTTTGTCATCGTAATGCCTTCTCAAAGCTTGCTAGCAGGAAGACAGTTGGCGGAACGAATTCGGAAGAAGGTGGAAAGTACAGTAAGCCCGACGGGGAAACCGATTACCGTGTCCATAGGTCTGGCGAGCTATCCTGAGCATGGGGATAACTTCAATCAAGTGTTCGAAATGGCCGATCTGGCGATGTACAACGCAAAGCGGGACGGCCGCAATCTTACGAAATCGGCTGATGATTATCAGCACGAAGTGGTGTAATGCATGAGCGTAAATGGCCGGTATTCCCTTCATGGGACACCGGCCATTATCATGTTAATTGCTAGAGTTGAGTAATGTAAAATATTTGATCCTCTGCCTAGCCAGCCACGCCATCAGTGACACTTCCTTACCATCCTCCACGACCGGCTTCCCATCATAATCAAGGAGACAGTCGTCGTTCAAGGCATATACCCAGGAAAAATGCCCATTATATGTATACGGCTCCCCCTTCTCATCCGTAAACAGGCCATGGAGATCTACGACTTTGTCAAATAAAGAGAAATGCACGCTCTTCGCTCCGGCCTTGAGCAAGCGCTCAAAGGTCGGCACTGCTGTTTCTTCCGGTTTCACTATTAAATCATCCTTGGAATGCGTAAACCAAATCGGCACATGTTTAATCGCCTCGATATCTGCATCACTGATAACCTCATTATACAGCGCCTCACATACCGGATAAGCTGCCGCGAAAAAGTCCGGATAGTCTAGTACCATTCGCATGGTCATGAATCCACCGTTAGAGCAGCCTCCGATATAGATCCGGTTCGTGTCGATCGCCGCATCATTTCTGGATATAAACTCATCAATCAAGGCCTTCAAGGCCTTCCCATACATGGACTTACCTGATCTTCCGTACTCTCCGCTGCCGTCGTTCATCCAGAAAGTCGGTGTTTGCGGCACCAATACGAAAGCTCCGCCAAACTTGGCTTGGATTTCATCGCTGGCCAGGTTCACCACCTTGTTGCCTGCATAGGCAATGGTCGGATCCTGCCCGCCCTCCCCTGCACCGTGCAACCAGATGATGAGCGGCCGTCTGCCGTTGCCAGTCTGCGGCACGAAGTAGCCATACTTTAAAGGCTCATCTTCATAGGAGGAAATCCCATGCAAGAACTTTTCCGCTTGCTTCATCGTATTGCCCGCACACTTGTCGAATACCAAACCTGTCAGCTTCTTTCCCTCTGCCGGAACTTCTGCAATCTGGGTAACCCGGTAATCGCTGGCGACAAACACGTTCATTCCGTTCGGTGCGGCAATTGCAGCGGATAGGGCATCATTCGGTCCATACTTCATTTCTAGAGTCACGTACTCTCCTTCCTCCGTACGCCGGCCGTATTGACTGGAAGGATAGACATCCTTCACCACGCAGTAGCCCTTGCTCGGTTTCTTGATATCCTTCTCAACCCAGCTAGTTGGAAGCATAAGGATTTCTCCCTTCTGATCCTTCCGTTCCACATAGACACTAAAGCATTGCGGATTTACAGCTTCTGCCGTTACGTTTACCGGCATCGGTAGTACTAGTTTAGTAATGAACGGACCATAATCCGTAATCTCCGTAATCGTGTAGTAACTTCTCCCCATTGAAATTCCTCCCACATAAAGTGATGTTTGTTCTGTTGGGTGCATGCTTCTAATCATACTCATAATTATACGGATATCATTTCATCCACACTACTAATTTAACGACTTCAAAATTGCATTTTTACGACTTTTTGCTTGACTGCTCATCTGACCAGCCAGCTAAAAGTACGCTTGACAAGAAGGCATATCAAATTTAGAATATAGAAAAAACATACATATGTATGTTTTGAAAATGGAGGATTATATGACAGATTTTTCAAGTGTAAAAGACAAAGTTGCCGTTGTAACTGGCGCTGCCGATGGCCTAGGTATGGCAATTTCACTGTGTTACGCAGAAAACGGTATGAAAGTCGTTGTTTCAGATATCAATGTTGAAAAGGGTATGAAGGTTGTTGAGGATATAAAATCGAAAGGCGGAGAAGCATCTTTCTTTAAAGCTGATGTAAGCAAAGAAGAAGATGTGAAGGGACTGGTTGATTTTGCAGTCGAAACTTACGGCCGTTTAGATGGTCTTGTTAATAATGCTGGTATTGCCGCCGAAAATAGACCAACGCATGAATATTCAACGCAAGAATTTGACAAATTATTGTCTATTGACTTAAAGGGTGTCTTCATGGGTATGAAGTTCGCCGCCCAAGCTATTCTTAAGTCAAAGTCATCTAGTGGATTCATCATTAATGTTGCTTCTTTAGCAGGTATATTGGGTAATAGTTCAATGGCTATTTATTCTTCAGCTAAGCATGGCGTAATAGGTTTAACAAAGAGTGCTGCGCTAGATTATGCGCAATATAACATTACAGTTAATGCTGTTTGTCCGGGAACATTTAGAACTTCGGTTTGGGGACAGGCACCTGAAGAAGTAATTAATGAATACGCAAAGATATTTTCTCCGAGTGGTAGACTTGGTGATCCTAAGGAAGTTGGTCATTTAGCACTATTTTTAGCTTCTGATTTGGCACGTTACATAAGTGGTACTGCTATATCAATAGATGCTGGCTCCAGTGCTGGTAAGATTACTCCTTCCCGATGGTCTAATCCGGAAATTCTGGATTAATTTATATCTTCTATCAAAAATAACTTCCTACAGGGGAAGTTATTTTCTTTATGCTATAATCCATTGTAGGAGTTGAAAAATATGATTACTACAAAAGATAACATGTGTGAAGTAGCTATTACTATGTTTAAAGAGCTTGGTTTTGAAAATGTTAGTATTAATATGATTTGTAATAAGTTAGAAGTAACACGCGGTTCTTTCTATCATCATTTTAATAGTAAAAATGAATTATTGTTACATTGGTTTTCTTCTCAAGTGAAGAACAATATTGTAATTGATATGAGTTTAGAGTCTCCAAAACAAATTCTGAAGAAACATGCTCTGGATTACGCAAATACCATTAATAAAATAGGCATTGATTTTATGTATCATATTCTTATGGCAGAATTCGAACTTTACGGTAAACATTTTTATACCTATTTTAATGCAGAACCTCAGTCTATTGATTTAATCAATAAGGCTATCGAATTGAATGAAATTCATTCAACTGAAACTGCCAAAAATTTAATTGATACATTTACGGTTGCTATTATTGGCACAATTGTTACTTGGAAATTCGACAATGGTCGGTTTGATATCGTTAGTAAGATAGCATCCATTTTCGATACGATTTATAGATAAGTTAAGCCTCCACATTGTTTGATTCCGAAGCCGACGATTGGACGATGTGCATCAACTGCTTCAACCATGACCATTCATGCTCGGTTTGTTTTATTCTGAATTGAATGACCTCCACGGCAAACCGATTTTCCGAATGGACCTCGTCGAATTTTCTCTGATGCTCCATCTCCTCTTCCAACACCGCCATCCGATTGTTCAAAATGTCAAGCTGCACATCGGTCTCCACTCGATCGAACAGCGCGACGCGCACTAAAAATTCCATCGGATTGGCGGCCATTTTCCTCGGGAAATCACGAATCAACTCATTAAAAATTTCTTCCCCCGCATTCGTTAACAGATAAACATGCCGATCGGGCTTGCCCTCCGTCTTCTCAACCTTCTTGGTAATGGCTCCCATTTCCACAAAACGCCGCAATGCGGGGTAAAGCAAATTATTGTTGATTTCAAACGACTCTCCAAGCGCCTCTTGAACGTTTTTCTTAATTTCATAGCCATGCTTCGGACCTGACAATAACTGTCCCAGTATTAATATGTCTGCGTACATATGATCCACCTTCGTGTGAATATTTAGTGAAAGATTTGATCCAAACAACGAAAATCCAAATTTATATGTTAAACTAACATATGTAAGATTAACATATAATGATTGAAAAGCCAATCATGAAGGAGGTGTTCCGTTACAAAAGATTTCTTTATAACCTGATCATGCGAAGCCAGTCGATTAACAGAGTGAACAAATTCGAGTCTAGAAAATTATTCCAGTTCGGAGGAAACTACGATGAATGCGAACCGACAAATGATCATGCTGCACGAAATAACGAAACTTGCCACCAAACAAGCACAATGGGAACCGTATGCCTGGTACAAGGAAATGAGAGACAATAATCCTGTATATTATGATGCCCAGCAAGATGTTTGGAATGTGTTTTTATACGACCATGTCAAGCGTGTACTGTTCGACCACGAGCTTTTCTCCAACAAAAAGCAGAGAAGTTTGATTCCAATTCCCGATAGGTTGGAAAGCCGTAGCAACGTCAATCTGGTCGATCCGCCGGATCATCGTAAAAGGCGGGCCCTCCTCTCCCAAGCCTTCACTCCCCGCAGCCTCAAAGAGTGGGAACCGCGAATCCAGAACATCATCGACGAGCTAATAGCTGAAATGGAAGGCACTCCAACCGTAGATATTGTGCAAAAGCTAGCGATTCCTTTGCCGATTACCGTTATCGCGGATCTGCTCGGAGTTCCTTCCAGAGATCGTCACCTGATCAAAGAATGGTCCGACATCCTCTTCCTTCCATATAATACAGAGGCTTATGCCGACATCGAACTGCAAAAGGGAAGAGCTATGAAGGAATTCGCCGAGTATTTGTATCCCATCGTTCTGGCGAAACGTCAGCACCCGGAAGATGACATTATAACCGACTTGACTAAGGCCGAACTGGAAGGCGAACAGCTAACGAATGAAGAAGTGGTGATGTCAGCCATCGGACTGCTCGGAGCAGGCAACGAAACGACGACAACGCTACTTTCCAATATTTTTTATGCCATGCTTTACGACCAACCGGGCATATATCAAGAACTAAGAGCCGACTTGTCGTTGGTTCCCAAGCTGGTCGAGGAGGTACTGCGGTTCCGCTTTCCGGCTTCGATGGATCGGAGGATAGCCCAGGATACCAACGTCTTCGGGCCCGAGATGAAGGCAGGGCAAGCCATCGTAGCGTGGATTGGAGCCGCTAACCGGGACGAGTCCCAATTCGCCAGTGCGGACGTATTCGACATCCATCGTCCAGGCAATCAGTATCATTTGTCATTCGGCTCAGGTCCGCACTTCTGTTTAGGCGCTCCGCTCGCTCGAATGGAAGCGAATATGGCCATAGCCTCAGTTGTGAAACGCTTTGACGATATCCGTCAGGTGAATGGCTTCGACGTTGGCGAGCATTTGACTGAGTCTATCACAGGTCAGTCTTTAAAGAGTTTGCCTATTGTGCTTGGGTCTAATTTGTAATCGCGGTTCGTTGCCACGAACTACAATATAAAAAGCAAATACGAAATGTGCATAAAAAAGACCGTCAGATCCTCCTGACGGTCCTTTTAGGTTAAGCGTACATCCGTGATTTTGCACCTCTGCAGCGCTTTTTCCCTGCCCAACAGGATATTATAACCGGATCACTCGTACCGGCCCAATAAGTCCGCTCGGTTCCTGCTGCGCATAAGCAGACAAGAAATCAGGTTGTTCTTTCACCAACGTATTCGTAACCTCAATGACTAGCTTGTTTTTACCCTTCTTGATCAGGCCATCGATCTCAATGCGGTATGGCGGACAGATGCGTACTCCTGCTTCCTCGCCATTTATCCATACTTCCGCCGTTTCATAGACCTCCCCCAAATCTAAAAGAGCTTGGTTCCCTGATTCGTTCCACTCGAATTCCGTTTCATAACGGAAGGTGCCTGTAAATCGAGGCAAGCGACCAGGCGCGCTCATATTCGTCAAAGCCGTCAGTTCTCCCCATTCCTTGAAATGAGGATAATGTTCGGCTTCAGAGATGGCTACAGTCCATTTCCCTTTCAGCTCAAGTTCCGAACCTACCTCGTACTGTGGCAGCGCAGCATATCCTTCAAGGTCAGCTCCGTGAAGCAATACGATAGATTCATACGGATGAAGCTCAAGCTGCACCGCTGTCGCACCTTCCTCCTTGGTTGCATTCAAAAGGGTCAACTGATTCTGGAAGGCATTATATGCATAAACTTCGCCTTGGATGGGCAAACCAATCTTCGTTCGGATCGTTTGATGCGGATGTTCGTTAAAGAACATAAAAACATCCAAACCGTCATGTACATAATGATAGTTCCGAAGATACGGCTCGTGCTTTTCGACTGTAATATCGTAATGTCCGTCGGCAAGAAGTTCCTGCGCCAGCTTATCTAATGCTACAACCTTCACATTCCGGTGATCAGCAAGAGAGGACAGCTCAGCGGAAACCTCTCTGCCCTCGCTCGATCGAAGCGGCAGCCCGTCAACAAAACGTAAGGCAAGTCCTTGATCGGCAAGCTGGGTCAAACGCCGAATCATCGCATCCGGAAGCGCTTCTGCATAAGGCACGATCAAGCAGTCATAATCTTCTTGATTTACGTACAACTTGCTGTCGATCACGCTTGCCGAATCCAGCAGAACATCGACGGGAACTACTTCGCAATCGATCTGATGCTGCATCAGGTTCTTCATAGGCCTCTGGAAAAGCATCGCTTCCCCGGACCATTCGGCTTCGGCGTGATACACGACGGCCGCAGAAGCCACGTGCCTTCCACCTGAAATCAGGTGACTAATCCGATTCATATATTGATTTAAATGCTTGTAGTAGCGGTACTGCGGATTTTTCCCGCCCGCATACATATGCGGCGGACAATCCGGATCCGAATCCTTTTGGGTAAAGGCATGCGGGACAAAATAATTAACGCCGCGAACGAGCATATGGTCCGTGATCCACTTCATCAGCTTCAAGCCTTCTGCCCAGCCATAGGCCCCATACACTTCGCACATCGTCCGGCCTTGTTTTTTCGGATCGATGTGTCCAAGAGACACTCCTAGCTTAGCGAGACCATAGTGGAAAAATTCGCTGTCCGTATCTCCCCCCGGCTTGCTGAAAGACAATTCATCGAAGCCGGGGACAATTTGCCACAACACTACATCGAGGCCCGACATGTCTTGTCCCCACATCGAACGGAAGAAGTGCCCTGGGCCGGGGCCAAGTCTTGCATGAACGTTGTTGTCTTCGAGTACATGTCCGATATATTCTACCCCACGCGATCTGCACCACTCTCCGATTTGGCTGCAGAAGTTTTCTGCATAAAGCTTGCTGACAATATTCATATAGGTATACCGTACGATATGTGTCTGTTCTCCCGCATCGTGCCAGAGCAGATACAGGAGCTTACGGTAATCCTCGCCCAACGCCTCCTCCAGCAAGGCCGGCATTTCACTGCTCCAGGGAAGCGGCACCCCTTTTTTTCCGGGCTTCGAATGGAAGTCGAAGGTGGTCTTATCATTGTAAAATCCGGGTTCGTCCGAGAAGAAGCCGGCGAATGTTTTCCCGAAATCCGCCTTGTATCGTTCATACACAGCTTCATAAACCGCATCGATCAGAATACGAACGGAACCCCGATCCAGCGGGTTCAGATGATCTTCCTGCTGCTGGCTGCCGCCATCCTTATTTTCGGAAATAATAAATACTCGCCAATATCCTTCAGGGATATCCCAGTATAGGATACCGTCATGCACGAATTCAGTGATGTCGATACAGTCGCTGAGTAATGTTCCATCGGATGGATTTCGACGGACCGCGACAACGGAAATTAGCTTATTTTTACCGATCGCTTTTTGGCCATCCGAGATGGTCGGTCGAAGCCCGCGCATCAGCAAAGTATCCAGCAGCAGAGACGTTCCTTGGGCAGGACCGATCGTATCGATGTAACGTTCACCCAAAAACTTGCGATGCAGCTCTTCCGGAGCGTCCTTCACCTTACCTGCCGCGTGGCCCGTTGGAAAATGATCGTCATCGAGCAGCCATACCTTCATGCCCCGATTCCGCGCTTCCTCCATAATAATGTCCATATCCGTCCACCATTTCGGTCCTAGAAAATCAGGATGAGGACGAGCTTCGATGCAAACGGCTCCGATGCCAGCTTCATGAACTCGGGCAATCTCCTCGCGTATCACCTGCTCTTCCTCGCCATGCTGCCAGAGAAAGGGAAGGATATAATTTTGTTCTTGGCCCTCAAGCACTTCCTTAAGACGATTACTCATGATTTCCTCCTGTTAATGAAATATCCGCCCGTCTTCGAATCGAAGCAAGGCGGATATTCTTGATCAAATTATTATTTTTTCACTTTTGCATACCATTCTCTTGCACGCTTCGTAACCTCTTCACCACCCGATTTGTTCCACTTCTCTACAAATTCATCGAACTTGCTGATCGGGAATTGTCCGGTAATGATCTTACTCGCGTATTCAATATAGAGCGTGCGACTGTTGATATCAGGGAAACCATCATAAACGCTGGCCGGCATGCCGTCTCCAGCAATGACTTTCGCATACTTCTGAGCATCCTGCATGATTTGAACAGTTTGGTCAATCTCCCACATTCTATCTTCAGATGCCGTACTTTTTAGAAGATTGGTTGTAAAATCAAGGGTCGAAATTTTGGCATACGGATCAAGAATTAGATTTTCCTGTGTACTCTTGTCATCCGGAAGTTTAATGGCTTTGCCATCCTTCATCGTATAGTGCATACCTTCCACGCCGAGGTACAGAGCATTCCAATTCTTCTTGTCATACATGTTGTTCAATAATTTTAAAGTGGCCATCAATTTCTTTTGATCCTTCTGATTCTTCACGACCCAAGCTGGCGGTGTAAACCTCTTCCAAGTATAGAATCCTTTATAACCTTGAACTTCAGGTATTGGAAGAGAAGCAAAATTCCCCTTCACACCACTGTTCTTTTGCAAATTATCCAAATAGAGATTCGTTTGCTCTGCCCAGTGGAAGTAATTCCCTGCCTTGTTAGCCGCAACCTTGCCATCCCACTTCGCTTTATCGTTTAGAAGAGATTCTTTATCAATTAATCCGTCTTTGTACAGTTTGGAGATAAACTCCAAGGCGGATTTCATATTCGGTGAAACCGCGGAATACGTCAGCTTGCCATCATACATGTCCCAATCCGGATAGCCTTCAAACATGGCTACACCATACATGGCAAACAATTGATCCATCCAACGCGCCTCTTGACGGCCGCCAGTCGGAAGTTCATCCTTCTGCCCATTGCCATTAGGGTCCTTATCTCTAAATGCTTCCAAAACCTTGACGTATTCGTCTTGTGTCTTCGGCATCTGTAAACCCAGCTTGTCAAGCCAATCTTTGCGGATCATACCAGAATATCTTCCGTAGTCTACCATACCAGGGATATAATATATTCTGCCCTGACCAGTAGGATCATTCGCTTTAACAACATCCCACATATCTTTAGGAATCGCTTCCCATAAATTCGGAGCATATTTCGGCAGCAGGTCGGTCAAATCAGCGATTGCTCCGTTTTTTGCCAAACTATTTTCAATTCCCGAATTGGGTAGAAACAAATCGGGCATTTCACCAGATGCAATCTTTAAATTTAACTGATTTAAATAGGCAGTCCCACCGTTCCATTCCACATAGGGACTGATAACACCAACACCCAACTTTTCCTTGTAAAATTCATACAGTTTGCTGCCTTTGGTGATCGGTTTATAGCCGATGTTTGTACCCCAAACTTCAACATCAACAATCTCTTCCGCCTTCGAAGCTGTCCCTTGGTTCGGCACCGCCGATGAAGAACTTGCACCTTTAGAAGAATCCGTTTTGTCGCTACAGCCTGTTACTACTGTAAATGCAAGAGCACTGACTGCAGCAAGTACCCCAAGCTTTTTAATGACCATTCCATGTTCCCCCTATGATTTGAAATCGTATATGTTCTAAGACTCAAAGAGTCGTAAAACCAATGAGAGATTATCCTTTCACTGAACCGAGCATGGCACCTTTAACGAAGTATTTCTGTAAGAAAGGATAGACCACTACAACAGGAATTATTGCAAAGATAACAGTTGTCGCCCGAAGAGTGCGCTCATTGTAAGCTAAACCAGCTGTTGAGACGGCTCCTGTAGTCAAGATGTTATCATCAGTGATGAATTGCCGAATCTTGATCTGCAACGGGAATAAATTCGTGTCTTGCAAAAACATCAAAGGATGCTGGAACTGGTTCCATAACACAACACCGTAGAATAACGCCAGCGTGGCTAGCACAGCCTTGGATAGTGGAAGTACGAATTGGAACAGCATTCGGAAATATCCGCAGCCCTCCATGAAGGCGGCTTCCTCCAACTCCTTGGAAAACCCCTTAAAGAAGCTTCGCATAATAATCAGGTTAAACGGATTTAGAATATGAGGTATGATCAAGACCAATGGATTATTGTAAAGCCCGATACCTCGCACTGTAAGAAAATAAGGTACAATTGGCGGCTTGAAAATCATCGCGATCACGACGCCGATCATAATGACGGGGCCCCAACGGAATTCCGTTTTAGACAACGGATAAGCAAGTAGGGCTGTGACGAGCAGCGCCAGAATCGTACCGATGACGGTAGAGCCCAGTGTCAGGAAGAATGACTTCCATAAGTCGGGTCGATACATCATGAAATCCCAGGAGGCCAGCGTAAATTCCTTCGGCCAAATTGTGACCAGGTTCAGATCCACCATTCGTTTAGAACTGAATGAGGTCGAGAGTACGGAAAGCATCGGTATAATGGCGATAAAGGATAATAACAGAAGGATGAAAGTAACGATGGAACCGAATAGTTTTTCCCCTCTTGATTCAAGCATGGTTACCATAACCCCCCGTCTGATACTTTTCTGGACAACCTATTAAACATGTAAACTAGCATGAATCCGATAACTGATTGGAATAAACCGACGGCTGTCGCGAAACTATACTGCGCTTGCTGAATACCCGTCCGGAATACGTAAGTGTCTAGGATATCCCCTACGCTATATGTCATTGGCGTCTGTAGATTAAACACTTGATCAAAGCCCAAGTCCAAGAAGTTGCCAATTTCCAACAAGAGCAAGATTAATACAGTAGGCAGCAGCAGTGGAAAAGTAATGTGGCGAATTTGCTTGAACCGGGATGCTCCGTCGATCATCGCTGATTCGTACAACTGCGGATCAATCGAACTCATGGCTGCCATATAAACGACAGTTCCCCACCCCGCATCTTTCCAGATGGAAGTAAGCACATAAACTATGCGGAAATATGAGCTTTCCTGCATGACCAGAATGGGATCATGATGAAACCACCCAATCACCACGTTAAACAATCCGCTTAATGAGAACAAATCAAAGGCAATACCGGCTACGATGACCCATGACAGAAAATGTGGCACATACAGCGCCGTTTGAATCCCTTTCTTCAGAGCCGATTTCCGGATTTCATTGATCATAAGCGCCAATAGGACAGGCACTGGGAACACAATCACAATGCGCAGAAATCCAAGTACCAGAGTATTGCTGAACACTCTGATAAAATCGGGATAATGAAACAGGGTTTCGAAATTTTTGAAACCTACCCAAGGGCTATCCAGAAAACCTTTGAATACCGAATAGTTCTGGAAAGCGATTACGGAGCCGGCCAGCGGGATGTACTTAAATATAATGAGAAAAACGATACCCGGTATGGCCATGATATACAACGGCCAAAACACCTTCATTCGATGGATCAACTTGATTCCCCCTAAATTCTAGTTGCATGTATTCGCTTACACATACTATACCTTTGGGGGTGAAATTGCTCAAAGGGTCGTTTTTAAGTATTTACAAGGTCATTTTATAGAAATAATAAAAGCCCCATCACCGTAGGAACATGGCGAAAGGGCCTCCAACATTTAATTTTTCAGCGCGTTCTTGCGGTATTCGCTCGGTTTAAAGCCTGTAAGTTTCTCAAACTGCCTGGCAAAATACTGCGTATCCGAGTAACCTACCGTCTCACAAATTTCATACACCTTAAGATCCGTCTTCTCCAACAGTTCTTTAGCCTTATTAATCCGAGTTTGCGCCAGAAAATTCAAATACGTGTCCCCTGATTTTTGTTTGAACAGCTGGCTTAAGTAATAGGGATTGATGAAAAATCGGGCGGAAAGTTCTGCTAGGCTGATTGATTCATTGTAGTGTTCTGTTACGTATTTCTTGATTTCTGCAATGATATCTTTCTTCTTGGTCATATTATTTTCCAATTTAAACGAAATAATTCCTCGTATAACCTCAACCATCCACGCTTCCAGACGCTCAAGTGTCCGAAACCTCGAAATCGCCTCCAGCGAAAGGATATGACGCCCCAGAAGCTCGTTCTGTTGCAACTGCTGGAAGGACATCTTGCGCACACTCGATAATAATATATTCAGGCATTGCAACTGGATGTTGGTCGGACTTATACTTCGCTCTGCTTCCATATGTCGGAAAATATCATGGATGAGATTCACGCATTCCTTTTCATCTGTATTATCCAAAGCAACCTCAAGCTTCTCAATCAACGTTTCCGGGATGGTATGCCGTCCCCCCATCAAGTTCATGATATCAGGGTATGGAATTACAGCCCCGTCTCCCTGTATGACTTTATAGCTTAAGGCGTGACGGGCTTCCTCAAAGGATAAGCTGATCTCGACCGACTGCTCCTTTACAGTACCAACGCCAGCAGTCATCGTCTTTTGAAGCTCCCGGAATACCTCCTCCTTCAAGCGGTGAATGGCATGAACCAGCTTATTGTAAGCAATAACACCACTATCCGTTACTAATATGGCGATTTGCAGGACAGAATATCGGAACCGATACACACCTTGGTACTGCCTCTTTAACAACTGATCCACTTGGTTAAATACCTCAATAATTTCGTATTCCGTCAAGGCACCCTGACTATTGTCAAACTCCAGCAGTGCACAGGCATATCTGGCTTGTTCCATCGGAATACGAGCTAGCCGCAGCAACTCGCTCACATAAATGGGGTTATCGCTGCCGGCGTCTACGATGTCACACAGCGTGTTCTCAAGCATGCGGACTTTGAGGGTGTCCACTTCTTGCATGTTGGCTCGTTCTTCCCGAATAGCCTCCATCACTTTATGAACACAGTCACGCAATTCCTCTTCTTCCACTGGCTTGTTAATATAAAACTGAACGCCGAGCCGCATACCTTTGCGCGCGTATTCGAAGTCGGCGTATCCGCTCAGCAGAATGAATTTAGCCTGACAATCGACATCTTTTAACATTGCGATCATTTCTAAACCGTCAGCTTGCGGCATCCGTATATCCGTAATCACGATATCCGGGTTGCATGCTTGGATCAAGCTTACACCTTGTATACCGTTGTATGCCTCACCTACAATTTCGCATTCCGGGATATAGCGGCCAATGATTTTTTTCAGCCCGTCCACAATGCCTTTCTCGTCATCCACCAGGAAAACTTTCATAAGCTACCTCCCATTCCATGCGGTTTCATCGCGCTAAATGAACATTTTAGGGATATGAATTTCGATTGACGTGCCTATCCCGTCTTTCGAGTCAATGTTTAGATAATAACGATCTCCGTAATGTAATTTAATGCGTTCTGCGATGTTCTTGAGACCAAGCCCTTTGCCGACCGATTCCTCGCTCTGCTCCACCTTATATTTGGCCGACTCCGCCTCTTCGATCAAGGCGTATAGTTCTTCCTGCTTGTCTCGCGTCATCCCAATGCCATCATCCATAATCCGAATTAAAACCCCATCGTCCTCCGTCCAAGAACCCTCGATGACAATCGTCATAGACTGGGTATAATCTATAAAACCATGACTGATACTGTTCTCCACAATAGGTTGAAAAACAAGGGGAATAATGCCGCACTTCAGCATGTCATCTGAAAGACGGATATCCAGACGGAACCTGTCGTCGAAGCGGATATTCTGAAGCTTTAAGTAATTAATTGTATAATCCAGTTCATCTTTGATCGAATGCTTTCTGCCTTCTTTGTTTAAAACAAGCCGAAACATGCGCGCAAGAATTTTAATCATGTCGGCAACTTCCTGGTCCTCTTTCATCAGCGCCTTCATGCGAATTGATTCTAAGGTGTTATATAGCATATGAGGGTTAATCTGGTTCTGGAGAGCAAGAAACTTCGCTTGCCGTTGTTTGATTTCCGCCATATACACATCCTCGATTAATGTTCGGATCGTTATGATCATATTGTTATAGCTTTTGACTAGACTGCCAATCTCATCATGTGACTGCACCTTCTCGATCGGCATATACTGTCCGGCTTCGGCTTGCTTCATGCTTCGTCGTAAGCTTTTGATCGGCTTGGAGATGGCATAATTAAGACCAACTGAAACGAACGCCATAATGATAAACCCGATCAGGATGACGATGCCTGTTACGGCTTGAATCTTTTGAATTCTTAGCAGCAGCTTTTGGCGGGGAATTTCTGTCTTAATAATCAGCTGCCCTAATTTCGTACTTCCAGAAATGATGATGCGATCTTTATCGCTCACGTCCCCAGTGTAATTGATCCCGGAATCCAAAACATGCTTCCAGGATACCTTGCCGCTTGCTGCGTCTGAGTGATAGACGGTTTCCCCTAAGGCATCGCTAATGATCACACTCATCGCGTACTTATCACGAGCCAGCACAAAGTCAGGATTCGGCGCAAGCAGCGTGAACGGATCCAAATCTAGGAGAAGCCAGCCCGCAAACGCCCCATCTGCGGTCAATAGCATCCTTCCTACAGTAACTATAGCACCTACACCTTTATCCTCGTAGTAAGAGCGGTCATGTAACCCCGTTACAAAGAACGTATCGTCCGTGTTTCGCGTTCGCTTGTACCAAACTTGGGATAACAATGCACTTTCGTTGACAGTACTTACCGTATTCGTATATTGAAATACAGTGCTATCAGCGCTTATCAGCATGACGGTATCAATATCCTGTTTGAGCAGAGCAACTCGCCTTAAAGTACTCCGAACCGTTTCCCTTTGGAGAATTAACTCGTCCATGGACATTTTCTTTGTATCCCTTAGCTTTGAGATAAAATCTTTGTCGACCAATACGGATTTGGTTATTTTGTCGTATTCTTGCATCAGTTGATCCAAGGAATTCTCAATTTGGGAAGTATACAGCGTTGCGAACTCTTGGGAAGAATCCTCGAGCCCCGCAACCGATTGCGTGTAGATTAATGTACTTACAACTAGAACTGGAATCACGCAACCAAGTAGATACCCCCCCATCAGCTTACTCTGGAGCTTCATATTTCTTATCGTTGAAATGATTCTTCCTATCCAGTTGCTCTGCTTCATATGTGGCACTTCCTCGGCTCTTATGTCGTCTCCTCATATTGTACGCGGCAATGGTCCCTTGTAAAGATCCTTATGATTATGAAAAACAAAGATGGCTTGAACAGGCGCCTTGCCTGCTCAAACCTTCTTGATATTACTTGTTCTTCTTAATTTTTGTCAGTTCTCTATTTAGTGCATATAACAGCTTTTCAGTGAAGTGTTCAGGCGCCATTTCCGCCAACATATCGATCTTAAATCCTTGCGTCATGCCATACGTTGGTTGCGCTCTAAAACCTTCTCCTAAATATTTATTTAAGACCGCTTCCGCATCCTTATTCTCAAAAAGCTCTTTAAACGTGCAACGACTGGAGTAAACATCGTCCGTAAACTGTAACTCCTCGATCTCTCCATCTAAATCAGGCATTTGGAACCAGTTAGTAACTTCGCCGCCTTTTTCCTCTACAGGGGCTTCATAACTTGGATTCGGTTCATTCACCTTATTAAATTTTGCAATATCTACGTATTGAGCATTATCTTCATTGGCCACTGCACGTATTTCATTCATGCCCTCAGCCAGGGATACATTTTCGAAGACGAAAACTTTATCATCATTTGTTTTAGATTGAAATTCATTTCCATTTACGTATAGCGTTACTTGATTGCAGTTTGTATACACCTTAACATGAATGCTGCCCTCTGCTCTATCAATATGGCGTTTACTGGTGATATGAACAAATTTTTCCTCAGACCAATGAGCTTTATACATGTAGAAGGCATCCTTCTTGATCTTTCTGTCATAGGAGACAAGACCCTTGTTGTTTCTCCCCTTGACTCCACCTTCATCTCTGATATTCGCTCCGAAATCAAACATGTTCCATACATAAGTAGCCCAAAGGAAAGGTCTCTCCTCGAAGGTCTTCCAAACCTTCTCATGGAACAGGGCGTGATATTCTTCCGTGTAATCTTTTACCTTTGGATCCGTACTGTGGTATTGGACTATACCTTCTGCCCCGTATTCGGATATACACAACGGCACATCGGGGTTAATGCTGTGAAACTTATCAAGCCAAGGCGCAAAATCCTCAGTCTTACCGTGATACCAACCATAATATTTATTGTAACCAATCACATCCGTCATACGGTTATATTCATCTTCCTCATTGACAAATAAAACATTGGCCATCGTCGTTAGCCTAGTTGGGTCTTCCTTTTTCGTCAATTCATGTAACTCTCTAACGAGTCTTCTAACCTCCGGTCGTTCACCGCCGATTTGAATTTCGTTTTGTATCCCCCAGAATACGATGGAAGGATGATTATAGTTCTGTCTGATCAATTCTACCATCTGCTGCTTCGCATTAATCCCTTCCAATTCATTCTGCGACATAACCGAAATGAAGGGGATCTCAGCCCATACCACCATACCTTCTTTGTCACACAAATCATAAAAATATTGGCTGTGCTGGTAATGGGCTAACCGAATGGAGGATGCTCCGATTTCTTGAATGTATGCCATATCTTCGACTTGCTCTTGTTCCGTAATGGCCCAGCCCATATCCTTTCTGTCTTGGTGTCTTGATACACCATGCAAAGGCAGATGCTCGCCATTTAAGAAGAAGCCTTTTTCAGGATCAACATGAAAGTATCTGGCTCCAAAAGGAATCGATAATTCATCGATCGTGTCATTAAAGCTAGTCATTGAAATGTTGGCACTGTACATATAAGGATTTTTTCTACCCTGCCATAGTGTTGGATTGTCAATAACGCAAGGCAGCTCTTCTGTTTTGGTTTCTCCCGCAGCCAGGATAACTTCCTTAGAGGCATAGGTTACAATACGATTATCAGCATCGAGAATATCCGCCCAAAGTCTAACTTTTTTCTCTTCATGACTGTCATTTACAAGTCTTGATCGAATGTTCAGTTGGGCTTTTTCCTTAGATACTTCTTCCTGAACAATATATACGCCATTTGAACCATAATCCATCAAGTCAAAATGAACAGGATCCGTAACAACCATTTTCACATCGCGGTAAATCCCCCCGTAGAAGGTAAAGTCTGCTTTCTGAGGATAAACGTCATCCACAACCGTATTGTCAACTTTTACCGCAAGTACATTTTCAGCTCCATGTTTAACGACGTCTGTCATGTCAAACCTGAAGGTGGAGTACCCGCCTCTGTGCTGCCCCATATGCTGACCATTTACGTATACATCAGTAATACTGTTAGATCCATTGAACTCGATAAACACTTTACTTCCCTCGTATGATGGCTCAACCGTAAAAGCCTTTCTGTACCAACACGCACCTTGATAATATTCATAGCCATTTGCTCCATCGATCGCGTTCCATGTATGGGGAATGTTCACCATATTCCAATGCTCATCATTGTACAATTCACTTTCAGCTTGTTCTTCGTTCTGCCGAATAAATCGCCAAGCATCATTCATCTCCATACATCTTCTCATTGTGCAGCCACTCTCCTTACCAAAATTGTAAATTGATATTTGCCGCTTCCCGCATTAAATACAATTCGTCCATCTTCATATCGTGCATCCGGGAATTCATTGGATACTTCCTTAAGATCATCTTGATTGCCTGAAAGCATGATCGTCGCCGTCGTATTCACCGGCACCTCAAAACGATAGGTTACGCCCTGATTCATTTTTTCCCAGCTCGATTTAATGGTTCCATAGAGGGATTCATACGTTGCAGACGCCTGCGTGAGCGTACCTCCCACTGTTGGACTCAACATAAAGTGCTTGTAACCAGGGGCCTCCCAAACGGGACGAATTCCCGTTACACCCGCGAAGAGGAAGTCGCAAACAGCGCCATACGAATAGTGATTCAGAGATCCTGACAACTCACCATCCGGCTTAATTCCTTTCCAGCTCTCCCAAATGGTCGTCGCACCGTTGCTAACGGCATACAACCACGAAGGGCACGTATGCTGCTCCAACAACCGGAAAGCGATATCCGCATGTCCGTAATCCGCCAACACCTGAAGGATGAAAGGTGTCGATAGGAAACCAGTATTCAAGTGATAATCCTGTTCTTCGACCATCTCGGCCAGCCTGTCGGCGACCGCTTGTTTCTTATCCTCAGACGCCAAGTCAAATGCAAGAGTACGGACATTCGGGGCCTGCCTGCCTTCCAATATAGAGCCGTCATCTTTAATAAAATACTGATTATATACTCGTCTAATTTTCTCATATAGGGCTTGGTACTTGGCTTCTTCCTCCGTCTTCCCAAGCACAGATGCCATTTCTGAGAGCAATCGGGTGGAATAGGCATAGTAGGCCGTTGATACATCCGGATGGTTTCCTTTGGTTTTGCTCAAAACGGCCATGAGATCACCAAACTCAGTATCCGTTTCAAGCCACTCCCCCCAATGGAACCTCGTATCCCAGATGTAATCAGCGTCAAGTTCCCCGTCCGTATAATGTTGATAAGGAGGCGAATCTTGGTATAGCTCATTCGCATTCTTCGCACAGGCAGCCATGTAATCGACCCATGCCTTCGCTGAATCAAACTGCTTCTCTAAGATAGCCTTGTCTCCATAACAAAGATACATCGTCCATGGAATGATAACTGCCGCATCGCCCCAGCCTGCAGAACCGTCAAGAATACTGGCTGTACCAGGTTTTGGCCTGCGCATGGTCACCATCGGATTGTTATTTTGCTCCATGAATCTTTCCCATTCCTCCACGCTGTGATGCCCAATAACGGTTGGCACTGTGCTGCCGACCGAACCGTCAGCAAATTGTTCCGCCGCAACGTCGGCCATCCACTTTTCAAAGAAAGGGTACACATTCATGAAATCTGACGCCGTTCTACAAAATACTTGGGCGTCCCCTGTCCATCCCGCTCTTTCCCGGGTTGGGCAATCGGTAGGTACCTCCATAAAGTTTCCCTTCTGACTCCATTTGGAGTTAGATACCAGCTTCGTGATTAACGGATTCGAACAGGTGAAATCCCCCGTTTCGTCTAAGTCGGAA
This sequence comes from Paenibacillus andongensis, assembly GCF_025369935.1. Taxonomy (NCBI): domain Bacteria; kingdom Bacillati; phylum Bacillota; class Bacilli; order Caryophanales; family Paenibacillaceae; genus Paenibacillus; species Paenibacillus andongensis. The sequence continues at coordinate 5,226,494 of NZ_CP104467.1, forward strand.
TACACCGCCACAGCTGTAAAATTCTCGGGAGTTATTTCTCCTGGATAATTCTTAACGAGTACATAGCGAAACCCGAAGATCGAAAAACGTGGACGGTAGCTCTCTACACCATTGCCAGCTGTAATGTAATGAATCTCTTGGAAATCCTCTAGTGTCCCATGCCCCGCAAGGTTTTGCAACGTGAAGTTTCCGTTCCGATCCAAGGCTTCTCCATGAATCAAAACCACTTCCGTTCCCGCAACTCCCTGAACCTCCATCTCGACCCAGCCCGCGATATTTTGTCCGATGTCCAGCACCGTTTCTCCATTCGGCGTCTGCAATACTATCGGCGTAAACCTTTCTTTCTGTTTTACCGGGACGCTTCGGGTACCAATCAAGTTGTCGAATCCATCGGCTGCGAGCTGGGCAGGCTCCCAGGAGGAATCGTCATAGGAAGGTTGATTCCATCCCTCTATGTTGATTCGGGCGTCATAAAGATCTCCAGCTTTCATGTCCGATTTAAGCAAGGGTCCAATGGAAGTTCTAAAGGAGTCGTCACTGCCGATGATTTCGCGGCTTCCATCTTCATAGTCCAACACTAATTGTCCTAAAAAAGCTACTTTATAACCAAAATTGTTCTTTAGACTTGCTCCGCCTGTAGCCCCTCTCCACCAACCGTCCCCGAGAATGACACCTAGCGCATTTGCGCCTTCTTGCAAGAATGGAGTTACATCGTAAACTTGGTATTGCAGGCGTTTGTAATAAGAAGTGAAACCGGGCGTGAACAGATGGTCCGTGCCCTCGATTCCATTCAGATAAAAGCTGTACAATCCCTTCGATGTCAGGCAAGCTCTGGCCGATTTGAGCCCCTTCTTTACGGTGAATTCCTTCCGGATATACGGAGCCGGCTTATAGGCGTGAATATCCACTTCTTTCTCCGGTTCAATCCATCGAGCCTTCCAATCCAAAGCGTTCAGCAATCCAGTTTCAAAGAAAACAGGATCGCTGAAAGGTGACTCCTCTTCATGATTACTCCAAACTTTAACTCTCCAATAGATCCGTTCAAGCGATTTTAATTCAGGACCTTCATACAGAGTGCCCTGCGATTTGTCCGTCTCAACCTTGCCGCTGTCCCAAATCTTGTTAGTGAAGCTCTCGGTTGCCGATGCTTGAACTTGATATGCGGTTTGTATGACGTTCCTGCCGTCACTCCGAAGTTTCCAACCTAGACGAGGCTTTTGCGTATCCAATCCCAAGGGATTTTCCAAATACTCCGTTCGCAATGATACTACTTTCAACATGTTGGTAACCTCCCAAAGCTAAGATTGATAATTAAAGTCCGGAATCGATCTTTTACGCAGTTCATGTGCCACGTCACATAGTAGGCGTATATTGAAACCAATCGAAAGCTGCGGGAACCGTACACGATTTGCCGTTACCTGTTGCATACAGACCAAAGTACACGCCCGTAAATCCGCCAGCCACTTCGGTCGAGAGCAACGCGCACTCACCAGACCCAAATGGTTTTCGCTCCCCATTCGGGGAGGAGTAATAGAACGAGTATTTAGCTGGATCCGCTTCCAAACCGAGGATGATGTCAGAGCCTTCAAACTCTTCTTCCATCTCCACTTTCCAGAGCGACCCGATTCGCCTGCGAAGGATCACTTGACGTCTTCCATTTGCTCCACAGGTAAGCGCTATCTCATAATGGAACCTCTCATTCATATACACCGTAAGCCCAGCTTCTTCGCCTTCCTCTACGGGTTCAAATGACATAAGCGTAGAAACGCTGCATCGAAAATGCTGCTGTCTCCGTCCTATAAACGCCGGAGAACCGATATCATTCAAGGTCACGGCAGAGCCGCGAAGAGTCAGCCAACCCGGTCTTTCTTCCAGGGACCAGTCCGCGTCCTGCGGATTTCTTAAGAAGTTCCACTCCAACTGCAACCGGTTGGAATTAAAATCATCAACGTCAGGCGTAGGCGTCTCATCGACTACAAGCGGAAGCGTTCCAGCATCCATCTTCTCGGCAATCCTGCCGCCCTGCCCGATCACCGGCCATCCGTCCGCGGACCAAGTAACCGGGGCTAGGAAGGTCTCACGTCCCAAATGGTGGTGCCGCCCGCTAAACGGAACGGATACGGGGCGAATCCCCAGGAAAACGGCCCACCAGCTTCCATCCTCCAGTTGGACGAGATCCGCATGGCCCGTTGCCTGGATGGAACTTCCCGAACTCCGGTGAGTCAGGATCGGATTGTCAGGATTGCTTTCGAACGGTCCGTATGGCGAATTGCTCCTTGCGATCGTAACCATGTGACCATACTCGGTTCCTCCCTCTGCAATCATCAAAAAATACTTCCCGTTAACCCGATACAGATGCGGGCCTTCCGCAGATTTTCCGCCCGTGCCTTGCCAGATGAGACGTCGTTCGGATAACAGTTTTCCGGACTCCAGGTCGATTTCCGCTTGATATATCCCCTTCGGCTCATCCCCAAAGAATCCGCCAGTTCCTGTAATATAGACGCGCCCATCTTCATCAAAAAACAGGGATGGATCTACACTCGGCCATTCCGGCCAAATCGGCTCGGACCATGGTCCCTCTGGCTTTTCCGCCCAAACATAGAAATTGCGAAACATTTTAACATTCGTTGTAATCATATAGAATCGTCCGTTATGGAAACGAATGGTTGGCGCATAAATGCCCATTGAACTTCTACAGCCTTCTAAATCTAACTGGCTTTGGCGGGTGAGGCAATGTCCAATCTGCTTCCAATGAACGAGATCTCGGCTATGAAAGATCGGGACGCCCGGAAAATATTCAAATGTACTTGTGACCAGATAAAAATCTGCACCTACCCGACAAACACTCGGATCGGGGTGGAAGCCCGGGATTACCGGGTTTGAATATTGAATAGTCGAATCAGCCATTTTATCTCCCTTTCCTCGTTTAAGGATCTATTAACATCATAAGGTCAATCTAAATCACTCACTAACACTCTCACGACTTATCCATAACGTTTTACCGACATCCTGTTTACAAGCTATGGGCTAATGAAAAAACCAGGCCCATTAAAATGGAAACCTGGTTTTGAACTTATTTTTGTTTGTTTGCAGCCGCCCAAGCCTCAAGCTGCTTTTGCTTCTCAGCAATAACTTTATCGATACCCGCGGCTTTCAGTTTAGCTCTGAAATCGGGTAACTTTTCGGCCGGGTCGAGCGTTCCTGACTCCAACCCCTTCGCATACTGATCTGTTACGTTTTTAAGAGCAATAACCTCATTTTTGACAGGCTCCGAATTGAATGTGAAGCCGAGTGCTTTTGATTTGGTCGCTTTTTGATTGGCTTCTGCAGTCAATTTCCACATTGCCTGCAAGTCTGACTTCATCAGATATGCGATGGATGGATTAGCGTATATCCAACTTTGAATCGAATATCCAACCGTCTTCGAATCAATACCGGCAGGGTAATCGATCGCATTATCCGACACTTTCACATAATGCTTCCCTTCAATACCATATACAAACAAATTAGCAAGATCCTTATCCGTGTACATCAAATTCATGAGCATCATGACGCGTTCAGGGTTGGCAGAATTAGCGGATATCGTCCACAATCCCGATTGCGTACTGGAAGTAGTCGCATAAATATTAGGCATTAATGGTGCAAAAACGAGCTCTTTGCCATTCGCTCGGGTTTCAGATTCCAAGTTGCCCGGTCTAAGACCGATGAAATAAGAAAATGCCTTGTCTGCTTTCAATAAATCAGAGGCGTTAGCTTGCGTTGTCGCGGCATCCTTATTGATATATCCCGCCTTAGCCCAACTATGAACCTTGTTCAAGTAGTCTTCATACTCTTTGGTCTCAAACAAGTTCACGACCTTTAGACCATTGTCATATCCAGGCAACACGCCCAAACGGTCCCCCAGTTTATCATACCAAACATAAAAATCCGACGGCACAGATAGCCCAGCTCCGAGCGGAACGATAGTTGGCTCATTATCCTTAATTGTCTTGTACACTTGATCCAGGTCATCAATCGTCTTGATGGATGCTACATTAATTTTGTACTTATCCACTAAATCTTTCCGCATAAGTACCCCGGGAACCCCTGACGTGTAATCCTTATAGACAGGCACTCCATAGGTTTTTCCTTCAATTTTAACGCTAGAAAGATAGGCGGGATCGATCTGCTTTTTGATACCGTCGCCATACTTATCGAGCAGACTGTCGATCGCGACTATTTTTCCTGTTGCCACATCGGGGCTGTACCCCGCACCAAATTCAAAGAACAAATCCAGTTTCTCACGGCCAGAAGTCATCAAATTCATTTGTTGCGACCAGGCCCCGATACTGATCGGCATAATTTTTACTGTTGCATTGATTTTGGCCTTTGTGATTTTGTTAATTTCATCTTGTACCGCTTGGGTATCCTTAGGTGCTGCTCCGAATGCCGGAATGGCAATTGCAATCTCATAGGAGTCTTTCGTAGCACTGCTCGGGTTTGTGCTGGAAGCCGGAGATGCAGCAGCGCCACTGCTTCCTTCATTTTTCGAAGACGAACACCCGGCAATCACTCCCGTTAACATGACTGTGACAAGCGACAATGTCGCCAACTTCGCTTTCTTTTTCATCGTATCCCCCCCACAAGTTATCATTCTTTACACCTTCATCATATCGTTCAATGAAGTGAGCGACTAACACTCAAACGACTTCATAATAGCGTTTTCACGACTTATTGATCTTTGTTGTTTTGGCTTCTATATTCCATCGGCCCTAATCCGACGTGTTTTTTAAATAGTTTTGTAAAATAGGAGAAATTCGTGTACCCCAAAGTTGATGCAATAGCGCTTACAGGGCGCTCCGTATGCGACAATAACTCTTTGGCAACTTTGACTTTTTCAAGAACAATATAATCGGATAGGACATAACCCGTCTCTTTTTTAAAAATCCTCGTTAAATAATCCGGATGGAGAAATACTTGATCTGCGATGATTTCGCGCGTCATATCTTGGTCCAAGTTAAGGGATATAAAGCTTTTCACGGTCTGAACGATCTTTTCTGTCTCTTTGACCGCTTCTGCATGGATCATCGCTTTGCTCACAGCATGACGAACCCAGGCGAGCATATCCGTTATAGACCGCACCGCCGACTCCGAAATACGTCTTGACTCTTCATCTCCAAATAATTGGTTGGCTTCAATGCCTCTCAAGTTTAGATAGGAGAATACGACTTGTGTGAAATTTTGATTGAATTGGTGTAAGATTTCAGCATTTATTCCTTGATTGTTGACAAGACTGCCTACAATCGTTTCCACTTCATGAACGACTGCATCTTTAGTAGCTGTCTTCATAAGAGAGGCGACTCCTCCCAATGCTGGCAGCTTTGCATGGGGCATGGAGGTGCCGTTATGATGCTGAAGATAGACTTGGTTCACGAAGGCAACATTGTTCCGATCATGTCTCCGCAATTCTGCTACTATTTCAGCCATTTCAAATGCTTCTACAGATTGTCCAAAATAACAGGAGAGGTCACAGTAAAAATAATCGTTACAAGAATCGATATATCGTTCACAAGCTCGGTAGAGTTGTTCGTATTCCCAATTCGTTCCCCTGTTTGCAACCATGATCACCAAGAGCATTCCCCGATCCAAGTGAAAACATATTCCGTTTGAGCCGTCACCGATCAGAATTTCTTCGGCTGAATTTTTAAGGGCATACTCAAGGATCTTCTCATCTCTCCGATTTAACTCTCTTTTCCATTTCTGGACCGAAATGAGGATGGGGAGAAAGACCGATTCTTCCGTAATAGGAATGTGATGCAATTCCACTTGATCTCGTATCGCGGCCGGCTGGCTGGGTATGGAATGGTTGATTAAGTCCACCCAGAACCGTTCGATAATAAAAGAATGATGCTTGAGCCATAACTGATGGGATTGACTATTTCTATTGAATTCACTATTTCGATTTATAATGTCCTGTGCCTTTCGTATGGCATTTTCCAAGTCAACTGCACGGACAGGCTTGAGTAAATAATCAACGCTCCCAAGCTGAAGCGCTTCTTTCGCGTATTTAAAATCAGCATGACTTGTGAAGAAGATCGTCGCCGTATTCGGGTGATGCTCTCTCACCCAAGTCAGCAAATCAAATCCGCTGCCTTGGGGCATTTCGATATCACATAGCAGAATATCGATCCTTTCCTTTACGAACAATTCTTTGGCTTGTCTGATATTAATGGCTGTGAGCAGTTTGCTGATGCCTAATTTATTCAGATCAAGATCAGATTTCACCCCTTCAATGGCGAGAACTTCGTCGTCAACAATGAGTAGATGAACATTCATCTGGTTTCCTCCATTCCTGGATTTGTAGGAATAATCATCTCTATTTTAGCTCCGTGGGATTCCTTGTCGTTATCATATACGATGAATGCGGCTTCACCGTACAAGAGTCGTAATCGCCGCTCCACATTCCAAATCCCAGTATGCTCACCACGTTCATTTTCCACACTTCTACCTGCTTTCAGGTTTTCAAGTACGTCGTTCTTAAATCCAAGACCTGTATCTCTAATGCTTATTTTCATTCTGGAGCCGATCTCTTCAATCAGAAATTCAATCTGAACCTCAATGGTAAGCGGCTCATCCAACGTAACCGCATGTTTAATGGAATTCTCAACAAAGGATTGAATGACTAGCGGGGGAATAGGGACATCCGATAAATAATCCGGCGAGTGGATCGTCCACTTCAACTTCTCCGGAAACCGCAAGTTCTGGATCTTTAAATAATTACGAGTATGTTCAAGTTCGTCTTTGAGCGGTACGAAAGAAGTATTACTGCGAAACATAAATCGGAAATATTCGATTAACGACATGGTCATGTCCAAAATCAACTCATAATTCTTGATCTTGGCCAGATTATAAACGATATTAAGCGTATTCAGGAAAAAATGAGGGTTGACTTGCAGCTGCAATCGCTGCAACTCCTCCTTTTGCTTATTTAACTGCTCCTCATAAACGTTAATGCGGAGCCGTTCAACCTCTGACATCATGGCATTAAACGCCCCGCCTATTAGTTGAAATTCCCCCGAAGTATGACTAAGCTCTACCCTGCTGCTCCAATCTCCTTCTCGAACCTTCTTCATTGTGCGCAGTAAACGATAGAGTGGCACCAAAACAGATTGCCTCATGGCATACAACCCTATAGGGATAAAGAGGAATGCAGCGATCGTGATAAACCAAACAATGGACTGTAGATAAGGAAGCTTAGCCAATATATAATGATCGGGTATCAAAGCATTTAAACTGAAGTCTCCTCGATGAGACGGAGCTCCTACTACAAGAAATTTCTTTTTAACACCTGAAATATAATATTCGTTTAATTTTTGTTGCAGTTCAATTCCATATTCGCTTACTAGTTTTGAATCGGAAATAGGCTGGCCTTGCATATTGGCTAATAAAACCTCTCCCTCTTCTCCAATTTGAAGAGATCGAAGGGGCTTTACTAATTCGTCCGTATTAATCAAAGCTCCAAGGTAGGTGTCCCCCGCACGCACAATGTCAATGAGGTAATTAACTTGGTTAATCTGCACATATTTCCAAACCTTAGAGGAACTCCCCGTCGAAAATCGCTTAGAATGAATATAATCAATAATATAATTTTGTATAATATCATTTTCCTTAATGTCTGAAGTGTTAATCTTTGAAATGTTAAAATAATCTTGCCTGTGATCCGTATATACAAAAAAAGAACTTATCGGATCGTACAAGTTAATATCTTTATTCAACTTGTTAAACAAAAATATTTTAGCGCTGTAATAATCTCCATCCGTTTCCTCCTGGCTAAGCGAAAGCAAATCATAACCAGAACCAGCCACCGTTCTCATATAAGAGTCGATGTCGTCTAATTGAGAATCGCTTTGGTTCGTGTACAGGTGCAACATGTTCTTATAAGAATCCGCAACCTGACCGCGAACGACATGAATAGCATAGTAGTTGTTGTATAAAAGCATCCCCACCAGCGGCATCGTCATTATAAGCACGCTGACGATTAATTTGGCTCGCAATGAGGCTCGTCTCCAGTACCCTACAGGCGTAAACATGATCGTTTCGGCTCCTTTTGTTACTTAGATTTAAATTTCAAATCTATCATACTCTTGTAAGAACTGGCAACGCCACAACCATAGTAAGTAAGTTGTGGCGCTAACGCAAATGGGATATCCAATCGGCACCTTTATCCTTTTACGGCACCAATCATAATTCCTTTGATAAAATATTTTTGGAAAAATGGGTACGCTACCAAGATCGGGAGGACCCCAATGACAGCAATAGCCATTTTCACAGCATCTGTAGGCATTTGCTGCATAGCATCACCTGCATTGTTCGTCATATTCGTGCTTATGAATTGAATATCTTGCATGATTCGGTTAAGCAGATTTTGTATACTGAACAGTTTGGGATTGGTAATATAAATCATGCCCAACTGCCAATCATTCCAGTACATAATACATTCAAAGAGACCAATTGTCGCCAATATGGGGGTCGACAGCGGTAAGACGATTGACCATAAGGTCCTGTATTCTCCGGCCCCATCTATTTGTGCGGATTCAATCAATGCACTTGGAATGGTTGTTTGAAAGAAGGTTCTCATCAACATCACGTAAAACCCATTCATCAGGAGTCCCGGCACAATCAAGGACCAAATTGTATTTTTAATATGGAAGATTTGTGTGTACACCAAGTATGAGGGAACTAGGCCACCATTGAATAACATGGTGAAGAAGACGATAAACATAATCAAATTGCGATAAGGGGTCACGCTTCTGGATAAAGGATACGCCAGAAGCGCTGTAATGGCTACCCCTAACACCGTTCCGACTACCGTAACGAAAACGGTCACACCGTAAGCACGGGTAATTTCCCCCCCTCTTTCGTACAAATATTCATACGCAGCTGTACTAAACGTATGGGGGATGAACGAATAACCGTTGGCTATTATATCATTCTGATCCGTTAGCGAAGCGGAAATGAGCAGAATGAAAGGGAGAATACAAATGACTGTGAACAAGAACATCATGATATGGCTGAACCACGTTAAGCCTCTGCTCTCTTTTTTCAAGGGTGTCTACCTCCTTAGAGTTTTTGCGTCAGCAAAAACTTGCCTCGTAAGCATAAGCTTAGAACAATGCGCTATCTTTGCTGTACAGTCGCACCATATAGTTTGCAAGCATAACAAGTATAAATCCAACTACCGATTGATACACACCAGCTGCTGTGGACAAGCCAATATCACCATTGCCCGTTAATCCTTTAAATACATACGTATCAATCGTCGCCGTTGTGTTAAATAATGCTCCGGAATTCATAGGAACCTGATAGAATAACCCGAAATCAGAGTAGAAAATTCTTCCGATACTGAGCAGCGTCAACATAATGATGACTGGTGTTAGAATTGGCAAGGTAATATGGCGGATCTGCTGCAATCGGCTTGCCCCGTCGAGTCTCGCAGCTTCATAATACTCTTCGTCAATTCCAAGCAATGCCGCAAAGAAAACAATGCTCGAGTAGCCAACACTTTTCCAGAAGTGAACCAAAGTTAGAATCCATGGCCAATACTTTTCCTCGGTGTACCAAGAAATGCCGTCTTTTAGTCCGAACCAAGGGAGTACTGTGTGATTCATGAATCCCGTATCCGCACTTAAGAGGGCATATACCAAATAGCTGACGATGACCATGGAAATCAGATGCGGCAACGTGATCACGCTTTGATAAAACTTAAGCAATACTTTGTTTTTGATCTCGTTCAACAAGATTGCACAGGCTAAGGACAAAAAGGTTCCGACAACAATAAATAATAAATTGTATAGAATCGTATTTCGGGTAATGATAAAAGCGTCCGATGTCTTAAAGAGATATTCAAAGTTTTTAAATCCAATCCAGTCGCTCTCAAGAATGCCTTTAGCAAAATTTATTTTTTTGAAGGCAATTACGATCCCTAACATCGGGAGATAGTTATTAAACAACAAGTAAAGAAGTCCAGGGGCCATCATAGTCAGAAGCGGCAAATATTTACGAAACCGATTTTCTTTTTTCTTGTACTGGATACCCGCCCGCGGTACAGTCGCTGATATGGCTTTTTCCATTAAAAGTTCCCTTCCTTTCCGTTTCATGCTCAAATGTCTTACCTTGATCATAATGGATACGTTCTTGTCTAACTAACAATCTAACGACTTCCTATTGACGTTTTAACGACTTATCCCTTCCCTGAAATAATAAAGGCTGACCGGGATTCACCCGTTCAGCCCTTCATTTGCCTTAATATGACGTCCAGCCACCATCAGCCGTAATGACAGTCCCATTTACAAACTTCGAATCCTCGGATGCAAGGAAAAGAGCAACAGTAGCAATTTCACTCGGGTCCACCGGTTCTCGCCGTTGTGTACCTGCACCTTCTTGGAACACCTGGAAAGCTGCCATGTCGATATTGCCCATCGAATTCATGATGCTAGTTAGAACACCGCCTGGTGCGATGGCATTACAGCGAATGCCGGATTTCGCGTACATGTAACCAACGTTCTTGGTGAGTCCCACTAGACCATGCTTGGAGGAAGTATAGGCAACTCCCCCTTTCCCCCCTGTTATCCCCGCGGCGGAAGCAATATTTACAATGACGCCCTCCCCCTGTTTCAACATGAACGGAAGCGCTTTGCGAATAGCGCGCATTGGACCTGTCAGATTAATGGCTATGACCCGGTCCCACAAATCATCCTCGATGGTTTCGATTAATCGGAAGCCGTCCATGATTCCTGCATTGTTCACGAGAATGTCGACGCTTCCAAATGCTTCAGAAGCCCTTTCCACCATGGCATTGATGTCTTCTTCCTTCATGATGTTCGCGACAACGCCGACGGCTGTCCCCCCTTTTTGGCTAATCGCGTCGACAACGGCTAAGATGGCGTCCTCATTCAAGTCCACTACCACAACCTTAGCGCCCTCCTCCGCATACAGTTCCGCAATCGCTTTACCAACACCTGAAGCGGCTCCTGTCACAATAGCTACTTTATTTTGCAGTTTCATACCCATCTTTCCCTATCTCCTCTCATTAGATCGCGTTTTCTCTAGCGATGTTCCCTAGATGAATGCCACTAGGCTTAATGGTTCGTTCCTGAGTGGTACGGTCCACTTCAATGAGACCAAAACGTTTGGAGAAGCCAAGCTGCCACTCAAAATTATCCATCAAGGACCAATGCATATAGCCCAAAACCTGGAATCCGTCCGCAATACAATCATGGACACCTTTCAGGGCTTGATCAATGAAAGCAATACGCCGTGTATCATCATCCGTTGCTATGCCATTCTCAGTAATCATAATCGGCATTTTCAGATGCGTGCTAACATATCGGACAACAGCCCCAAGTGCCTCCGGGTAAAATTCGTTCCCCATTTGTGTCGTCTCTGCATCTTCTGAAACAGGGAGAAGGCCATCTGGTCCATATACGGCACGCGTATAGTTCTGCAACCCGAAGAAATCATCATCTTGCAAGTACGGAACAAATTGAACAAACTCCTCTTGCCATGCATGTCTCGCGTTTTCTTCACCGCCAGGAACACTTTGGATATCGTAGAGCGACAAGGTAACTCCGACTTTGGTTTGCGGACTAACCTGCCGAATGGCTGCTCTCGCTTCCACATGCGCTTGAAAGATAACTGCCAGACCTTGCTCCGAGCGTGGTGCCAAAAACGAATGAACCTCGGTAGGAGGCACACCAAAGGCTTTACTTAGTTCCGCGAAGTATGTTTGCATTTGCGCCATTTTTTCCATATTCATGCCGACCTGTGCTCCAGGAGAGCCAGATTTAAGTTCATATCGCTTCATAATTTTCTTGATCCCTATGGAGATATTCGCTTCATTAATCGTACATACATATGGCATCAATTCGCCTAATTCACCCATGACATGTGTACAATATCGTGCAAATCGGGCAGGTGTATCCGCCGACTCCCAGCCCCCAAGACGAATTAGCCATTGTGGGGAACTGAAATGATGTAGGGTCACAATTGGAGTAATATTATTTTCTTTGCACGCAAGTAGAACTTCCCGATAATGTTCGATTTCTGAGGCTTCGTATTGCCCTTCCTCCGGCTCGATTCGAGCCCATTCAATAGAGAACCGATAGGAATTTAAGCCCATTTTGGCCATCTCAGCAATATCATCCCTAAAACGGTTATAATGATCTACCGCGCTGCCTGACGGTTCCGTGAACACGGAACCCTCCAAGTTTTCCATCAGCCAAAAATCAGAATTCGTATTATTGCCTTCTACCTGATGGGCTGCAGTCGATGCCCCCCATAAAAAACTTTCTGGAAATTGAAGTGCCATGCCTACTCCTCCTTAACTTCGGTTAATTGCTGCAACCTCATTTTATAAGGATCCTCCAAAGGCAACTAACAATCTAACGACTCTTCACTAACGTTTTAACGACTTTCTTAAAAGACAAAAAAGACCTACTCGTCAGTTCGATTATATTTACATCGACAAATGACAAATAGCCACGGCAAGAATCCCGCCGTGGCTATGTTTCGAATGTGGTTATTATTCCAACACCTTCTCAAGCTCGCTGCCCATATTAACCCAGCCATACTTGGCGTCTTCGAACGCACGAGCATTCTTCTTCCTCCTCTAATAGCTGGTTCAAACGCAATATATTTGTACTCCAAAATTTTGTAGAATACTACCTAATTAAAGCATGCGGCTCTTCGGACGTAGCACCCACGAGGCGAGAGTGAGAATTGCAAAACCAAAGGTGCTGAATAGGTGGTACGCATAAGCCCCGTAGTCTCCCACGAATGCATGTGATACAGCTGCCCCCGTCATTCCAAAGAAAATGCCAGCGTATGCCCATTCTTTAAGCCGCGGAAAACCCGGTACGAGGATAGCTATCGTCCCAAGAACTTTCCAAATCCCGAGAATGGTCAGAAAGTACACCGGGTACCCTACTATCTCCACCGTCTCGAGCGTCCCCCATTGATGGGTTAGCTCTCCAATTCCTCCGCTTCCCTCAACGAATGCAAGCATTGACGTTGTAACCCAATAAGCGATAACTTTCCCTCGAGGCTGGGTTTGTACTTTCGCAGTTGTTTCCGCACCGATGATCACACTCATTTTGTTCCTCCTCATAATTGTTGATTCAAGTGACCTAAATTCATACTTCAAACTTCCAAATAATTATCTCCTTATCGGACACCATTTGGTGACATTTCGATTATAAGACACCATTCGGTGTCGTGTCAATATCATTTTTAAACTCCGCATTTGTGTTAAATCGATATAACCGAACAAACAATCAGATTGAGAATATTTGAGGACCTTTTTGGGGCCCAATTTGTATGTAATAAATGACGAATTACTAAAAATGAACAAAAAAAAACACAGTCGCCTAATGGACCGTGTCATTTATATATGTGGTAAATTCATGATGCGTCAAAATGGTAATCAATGCTTCGTCTCGTAATTAGTGAAGATCCATTTTGGGAGGAATGAAAAGATCCTTATGATGAAGTTTCAGCAGCAAAAAAAACTGTTTAGCCAAAAATTGTGGTGTATAAGGCATGTCGTTCCGAATCCAAGCCACAATCGTGCCGATCAAGGCTGCTGAACCATACCATATCGCGATGTCTTTTTGAATTCCGGCATCTAAGATGAAGGATTTTCGGTGGTTCTCCAAACTATTCGTAATGGTCTCTGACAACATTTTTAGCAAACGCTCCGTAAAAATTGGCGTCCGTTTCGAGCCTAGAACTACTTTATAAAATTTAGCATGTTCTGCAATGTGTTCAAGCAAATTTACCATAACCCACAAATCCTTTTCTTCAGCAGAATTTGGATGCAGCGGCTTACTGTTAAGGGCATTTTGAATGTCCCCAATCATTTCATCGGCCATTTTCTCCAGCATATCCGGGATATCACGATAATGCAGGTAAAAGGTTACTCGGTTAATGGTTGCCCGCTCTGAGATTCGATTAACCGATATTTTCTCGATCTCCATTTCCTGTAATAAATCGATCAAGGCATCTTTCAGCAGTTGGCGCGTTCGAAGTATCCTCGGGTCCGTACGAGGCTTGTCTTGATTCATGCGGATGATTCCTTTCCATGTTAATTTACAGTTTCATCATTCTTGTCTTTTAAATAAAACTTAAGCTACATAAATGTAATAAAGGTTTATTACTTTACACTTTTGCCCATAATCGTCGCTTGCAAGAAACATCTATCTATATATAATCTAATTTATACAGTGTTAATTATCTAACAACCTGTAAAATAAGTCTAGAGAAATATGGAGAGGATGGAGAGAAAATTGAGTAAAAGTAAGGAGCCAATCAAAAAAGGACCCATTTTGTTTGTTATGATTTTGGGAGCCTTTCTAGCGACGCTGAATCAAACCATCATGAGTGTTGCGACACCGGAATTGATGACCGATTTTAACATTTCTGCCGCAACCGCTCAGTGGCTGACCACGGGCTATATGTTAGTCAACGGCGTTCTGATTCCCATTACGGCCTATTTCATGCAGCGTTTCAGCACAAGACAGCTTTTCCAGGCTTCCATGATATTATTCCTAATAGGAACAATTATCTCCGCAATTGCGACAGACTTCCCCGTCCTGCTTACCGGACGTATGATTCAAGCAGCCGGTGCGGGCATCATTATGCCGCTTCTTACGAATGTCATTTTAGCGCTGTTCCCGCCCGATAAAAGAGGGGCTGCGATGGGAATGATGGGACTTGCCATTATTTTTGCCCCGGCGATTGGACCGACGCTTGCTGGTTACATTCTGGAGAATTATGCTTGGGAAACGTTGTTTTATGGCATGATTCCACTCGCCCTTATTGTCATTGCCTGCGGGTTCGTTTATTTGAGGAATGTATCGGAACGTGTTGAAACTGGGCTTGATATTCTCAGTGTCGTATTTTCCACCATTGGCTTCGGTACACTGCTGTACGGATTCAGCCGGGCGGGGAGCCAAGGCTGGTCGAGCTCAGAGGTTATTCTTTCTATCGTTGTAGGTATCCTAGCACTTGTATTATTTACATGGCGTCAGCTGGGTTCCAGTAACCCTTTACTCGATCTGCGAGCATTCAAATATAATATGTTTTCCTTGACAACGATCATTAATATCGCAGTCACGATGATCATGTATGCGGATATGATGCTGCTGCCGCTCTATTTACAAAATGCACGCGGGTATACAGCCTTGGAATCCGGTTTCCTGATGCTTCCCGGCGCGCTTGTGATGGGCTTTCTAATGCCGATTACAGGCAAGCTTTTCGACCGCTTTGGCGCAAAATGGTTATCCATCATTGGCATGATCGTTACGATCGTTACAACGCTAGGTTTTATTAACTTAACTGATTCGACTAGCTACACCTACCTGTTGCTAATGTCTACTGCGCGCCGCATTGGGATGGCATTGCTTCTGATGCCGATCCAAACCGCAGGTTTGAATCAATTGCCAAACCGGTTGAGTGCACACGGTACGGCAATCTCTAATACCATTCGTCAAGTTTCCGGCGCTATTGGCACTTCGCTGCTCGTAACCGTCATGACCGACCGGACAAAAACGCATATGCAGGATATGATGTCTTCCGGTGGAACAGCGGGTGCAACGAAAGCTCAAATGATCACGGAAGCAAGCATACAGGGGATCAACGATGCCTATCTCGTTATTGTTGGGATCGGTGTTATCGGGTTGCTGCTCTCGTTCTTCATCAAACGTGTAAAACAAGCGGTCGAGATGCCATCCACCGCCGATATGAAAGAACCTATCTCGCTCCGGACAAACTGACCTCCCAACTCCTCGTTTCAAAGACATAAGGAGAGGGTTCAGGCTGCACACAACGGCCTGAACCCTCTCCCCTTTAACCCTCAATTATCAACCTCTTCAACATTTGACAATTCTTATTTAGCGTATTTTCGTGTAATCTCCAAACTGTTTGTAATAATTTTGAACAAATTCCCTGAATTTCTTAGCGGCATTCGTCATGTAACGGTTGGTATACCATGAGATTTCAATAGTCCTGGTACATACTGGTTCTTCAATTGAAATGAGAACGACTGAAGATCCTTGAGAACCGCCCCACGTGACAGATGGAAAAAAAGAAACCCCAAGCCCCGAACGGACTAGGCTGCGTACCATCGAAGGCTCATCACATTCATAAATCATTCTAGGCGTAAATCCGGCCGCGTGGCAGAGGGAATCCGTCGTTTCGCGCAGCTGTTTGCCGGGCTTTAAACTGATAAAGCCATCTTCCGAGAGTTCGGACAGGCGAATGCTTTCGCGGTCGGCAAGCCTATGATCGCTTGGGACCGCGAGCATGATTTCTTCCGTTAGTAAAGGGATGGACTCGGTTCCCGGTATTTGGAACGGAGAAGAAGAAATACACAGATCAAAGGCCGGGTAAGCAGCAGAGATATCCTGATCATGCTGCAGGATCTTAAATTGGACTTCCGGGTGCTGCTGCCGAAAACATGTGATCATATCCGGAAACAGATAGGATCCGACTTGGATGAAGAAAACAACGGATCCTGTCGGTCGTTCGGCCATGTCCAGGAGCTCCATTTTTCCATCCTCCAGCGTTTGAAGAGCTATATCTACTTTCGCAAGAAACCGTTTCCCGTATTCATTTAGTCGAATGTACTTCCCGGTGCGATCGAACAATCTGATTTTCAATTCCTTTTCGAGCTTTCCGATTACTTTACTTAAAGCAGGCTGAGAGATTTGCAACATTTCGGCTGCTTTGGTCATATTCTCAAGCCGAGCAACCGTTTGAAAGTACCGAAGAGCAAGTAAATCCATCGAGATCCCCCCTTTAACCATAACCATAACCATAACCATACAGTTATATATGATATTTAAAACTATATATTATTAATTATAATACCGGAACCGTATAATAGAGGGAAGACAATAGGTAAGAAAGCTTAAAATGTGAAGAGGTAAAGGGGTTAAGTCATGAACGCAGAAGAACCAATGGTAGAAACGGTTACAGTCTCTGGCGGTCGGATTAAGGGCATTCGTCTGACCGAGGTCGGCACGATCGCGTGGTTGGGGATTCCTTATGCAAAACCTCCGGTGGATAAGCTCCGATGGAAAGCACCACGTGAGGTCGAACCTTGGACGGGCGTATTACCAGTATGTGATTTTCAAAATAACAGCGTCCAAGTCCTTCAAGAAGGAACGAGCGGAAGTGAAGACTGCTTATATTTGAACATTTGGCGACCTGATCATGCCGAGTCGAGCTTACCTGTTTTCGTCTTCCTGCACGGAGGCGGTAATATATCTGGTTCAGGACGGGATTTCCAGGGTGGACTTTTGGCGTGTGAGACCAATAGTATTGTAGTCACGGTGAATTACCGTCTAGGAGCGATGGGATTTTTCCGACATCCTGCACTCCGAACCGGCGATCCCTTGGATGACTCGGGAAATTACGCCCTTCTCGATATTCTTCATGCTCTAAGTTGGGTACAAAAGAACATCGCATCCTTTGGCGGGAATCCGGGAAATGTAACGTTGGCAGGCCAGTCTGCAGGTGCAAGAAATGCATTAGCTACTTATCTTTCACCGCTAGGCAGTGGACTCTTTCACAAGCTTTTTCTGATGAGCGGGGGTTTAACGACTGCTACGTCTGAACATGGTGAAGCCAAAGCAAACGATATTCTAATTGCCTTATTAGTCAGAACCGGGATAGCGAAAAATCAGGATGAGGCACGAGACTGGATAACATCGCAATCAGCCGACACCATCTCCAATTACCTGCATAGTCAGAAGGCTATTCACATTGTCGAAACAATCAGAGAGACTGGACTTCGAATGACATCATTTCCCCATCTGTTCGAAGACGGCACGGTCATTCCGGTAGGAGGCTTCAAATGTCTTAATAACCACGAGCAACCTTGCCTGCCGATCATCTTAGGGAGCACTGCCAGCGAATTTTCCGGATTCGCATTAATGGATCCCCACTTTTTACCCCAGGTACAGAAGGGACAGTTAGCCGGAGATGCGGAGCAAAAGATACTCTATGAAGCAGCGGTTCAATATGGAAGCGAGCTTTATGCAGCATTCAATGTAGAGCAAGTAGCGGAGAAATTAATAACCGCAATCCCGGAGATACCAATTTTCGCTTACCGCTTTCGCTGGGGGCTGCGAGACGGTGTTATCGATCCGTCCATCCGTTTTCTGATTGGTGCTCCTCATGGAGGGGATATCCCCTTCTACACGGGGGACTTCTCGCCTGTCCTGCACAATTTTCCTACGGGCATGATTTCCGAGCATAACGAACCTGGGCGTAGGATGCTTTCTTCCCTAATGCGTGGTTATTTACGGCGCTTTTTATACGCGGGTGATCCAAACGGTACAGGACTGCCTGCTTGGAACCGGTGGACCAACAATCCCCAGTCTGCCGAAATCCTCTGGCTAGATGCGAGTGAAGAACATGCTGTTGCTCAAATGGACCTGAAGCTTGCAACAAAAGAAATCATGTCTAGAATGGGCGCAGATGCTCGTTTATCGGCAGAACAGTGCAGTTGGCTTAAAACGGATCTTTTCGCAGGTCGTTTTTTCTGGAAAGATGAATGATTGATGAATCCAAGATATACGGAAAGGACCATGTTGTGTGTTAACTTACTTACTTTTATTAGGCATTGGGCTGACAGCGGGTATTTCCGGTTCTTTGGTCGGTCTTGGTGGCGGGTTCATCGTCGTACCTGCACTTACCTTCATCTTTCCTGATATGCAGCCGTCTCATCTAGCTGGTACATCCATGGCGATGCTTCTTTGCAATTCCATCTCAAGCACTTATGTGTATGCAAAACAGAAGAGAATCGATTATCAAGCAGCGGTCCGGTTCGCTGCAGCCTCTATTCCCGGTTCGGTGATAGGTGCGCTCTTCGCAAAGCATATGGAAGGGAAAATGTTTTTCGTTAGCTTCGGCATTTTTTTAATCTTTATTGCTCTGTTGCTCCTATTCAAGCCAAAAAAGCCAATCGCTTGGCCTTTCAAACCAACGGTGAAGCGGAACTTTATCGATCATAGCGGTGAGCGCTTCGAATATGCTTATCATATGCCTACCGGGATAGTCATCAGTTTTCTCGTAGGCTTCATGGCAAGCCTGTTTGGTGTAGGGGGCGGCAGTCTCATGGTTCCGACAATGACTTTGCTGCTCTCTTTTTCGCCGCATATTGCTGTTGCAACTTCTATGCTTCAAATTTTTCTTTCCGCAATCGTAAGCACGACAACGCATGCCTTCTTGTTGAATATTGACTGGTATATGGTGTTATTTCTAGCACCAGGTGCCATAATCGGCGGTCAAATCGGCGCACGACTGGCCAAACGTGTTCCTGCCAAGCTGCTTTTAAAACTACTATCGGTCTTTCTTATTTTGGTTTCGTTCCGGTTGATGATGAAAGGGTGACGAATTGAATATTCAAAAGAAAGGGCAGCCCATCCAGGCTGCCCCTAATCTATTTTGAGCTGACTTTCTGCCAGGTATTTATAAGCGATTCAGCATCCTTATTAAGAATCGCTTTGGCACTATCCTTAACTTGATTACGTAAGGCTTCATTATTTAAGTGCTTTATAAAATCCTGCATATGTTTAATCGCACTATCCTGTTTCCCTATTTCAAGTTGATGCTGAACCTGCTTAAGAGCATTGGTAAGCTGCGGTATCATCGCTCCGCTCAATTCTCCTGAATCCGTGAAACGAGTTATTAAATGCTCCATGGCATACACGCTAGTTGTAACGCTAACATGAAATGTGTTCTGAAGCTTGTTACCCGCAGCATCCTCGATTGCAACCGTTGTCGTCTTATCTCCTACATTTCCGGCCATATCGATATCTATACTTTGCATTGTTTGAGGATTAATCTTATACTCCGTACCATCCACGATGATTTTTGCAGATTTGATGACTGATAAGTTATCCCAAACTTTGAAATTTAGAGCCATGTAATCTTCGAAGGAATCTCCTTCTTTCAAAATATTACCGTTAGCGGAAAGCGAAAATGAAGGCAACTCCATACTCGCTATCGTTTTTCCCTGAGATACATTTCCTGAGGTATCAATAGTCTTTATTAAAATAGTAAAGTCGTTACCCTTTTGAATTCCCGGTAGAACAGCAGTTTGTACTCCTCTATTAACATCTATTACATTTCCAACCTGTTGTCCATTGCTTAAAAGAGTAATTTGCACCTTTTTGCCATCAACATCATAGGGGCCGTCCCAATACAGCTTCATATTGTCAGTTCCGTTGATCACTTGAACATTTTCAACCTCGCCTGGTGGAACATTGTCTTTCACAGGTACAGGAGGTGTAGTTGGCGCTGTAAATACAGCCGGGTCACCGAAGGTAAATTTATCAAAGTTATATAACCAATCCCCACCTTTAAACAACATGAACACAATGTGCTTTCCTGTTATAGGCGTCGTTATATCCGCTGAGAAAACCTTGAATTTCTGCCATCCGCCGGTTCCAGTAACAGCATTAGTCGCAATAACGGGACCGTTCATGCTATCCATTCTGACTTCTATCGTTCCGCCACCTGTATCACTTGCAGCATTAACATAGAATTTTGAAGGACTTGTACTTCCAAAATCGACGTAATTGTACATGGCATATGGATTATTAGGGCCATATATTCCTGCTAGGTAGGTTTGCCCTCCACCATTTTCCGTACCGAAACCTACGCCACTGGTATAGTTTTCAGCTTCTAGCTTACCATAAGCATCTCTTGTTTTGCCCTTCACTGTCGTAAAGGTAAACCAATCCAAATTGCAGGGTGAATCACTTCCGTTTGTTCCATGAAACACGAGATATACATCATGAACACCCACGGCTTTGGTATCATCGAGGTTAGACATGATGTCTACCCAGTTATTCCAATTACCTAAAGCCGGAATTCCAATAACACCTGCAGTGGGTCCGTTCAAGCTGTCTAACTTAACTTCAATCGTACCGCCTTGATTACCACTTGTTACATGAGCCGTAACACCAGCGGCACCGGATCCAAAGTCAATTCCTTTATAAGCGGCATAAGCATTGTTTTTAATACCGTCTATGAATCCCCAATCCGCATTTCTGCTTAGACCTGAACTGCTGTCGAAATTACCAGCCTTGAGCCTTGCATATGCGTCTGTTTTTGTAGGATCCGTTGTAGTAAATTTGAATGAATTTAAATTAAATAAGTATTGATCTTTCGTTTTTGTGAAGGCAAGATAAACATCATGTATTCCTGTTACTGTACTTTGTTTCCCTTGATCATCCTTAAGAAGGGTAACAGCATCCGTATAGTTGTTCCATCCGCCTGTTCCTTGTACGTTTAAGGTGCCAACTTTGGGACCATTCAACGAATCAAGCCTTATTTCAATATTACCTCCACCTGTTCCGCTTGCTGCTCTAGCAATAAAACCGATCGCACCGGTAGTACCAAAATCAACATTCTTATAAGCTGCAAAGAATCCCGGCTGAATGCCGCCAAGTTGCAGTGTACCTTCTGTACTGCCCTCCATGATAAACCCGGTGCCCACATTATAGTTTTCTGCTTCTATTGTTTTGTAAGGATTTTTTGCAGCATATTGTATAGCAACATCCTTTGCTTCTATAACGGTTAAGGCTTCAACGGCACTTGATGACGCCCAAGATTCATAGGTTCCGGAAAGCAGCTGCCCTGCCCAGTTACCATCTACGATATTTTCTGAATTGCGATTGTTCCATGCCATCTGAGTATTGAAAGCGAGCCAGTCATTAAAACCGCTGCTAAACTGCTTATATGCACTTTCACTTCTCTCATTCACTGCCTTTTGAAGATAGGCCAGATTTCGAATTAATATCGTTTTACCGCCTTTTAAGTCTCCATTCGGCCCTTCATAGTCCAACAAATGGTTGGTGTCAACTAAATGAGTTTGGGTAAAGTTAGCTGCTTTCACTGCATCATCAAGATATACCGTATTTCCGGTTATTTGATACAGGCCTACTGCTGCGCCTATGAAAGTACCCTGATTATAATGAGTTGCATCCGGGACAGCGCCTTTCTCAAGCTCTATACGGTCAAAGACTTTTCCATTCCCATCAGTAAGCATAGTCTTGCCCCATCTGTATATCTGAGAAGCCGCATCTAAATAATGGTCATCTTTCGTCATGTTATACAGATAAACAGCTGCTTCAGCCGCCGGGAAATTAATGCAGGCATTCTTTGTGGTATGCTCACTATTCATCCACCAAATGCCGCCATTGGCAAAGTTGTCATCCCATTGCGTGTTATACACAAAGTCAAAATAATACTTGGCTTTATCTAAATATCTCTGTTCCTTAGTAATGTCATAAGCTCTTGCGGACGCCATGGCCCACCACATGATATCATCATTGAAATGATTATTAGTCCAATCTTCTCCGAATTTGGCTACGGTACCGTCAAATATATCATCGATCTGAGTTCTAAGTTTTGATTTCAAACTAGGATTCGATGTGTGGACATAGGCATCCATGACCGTTTCCCAAAGCTCCGCTTCTACCCAGAAGCCTTGATAGTTGCTGCCATGATTAGAATTCGTCCAAAAATACTTGGCATTGCTATCCCAAAACTTGGCGTTAAATGCTTCTATGGCAACGTCTGCATCTGATGAAGTAAATGCATGTGCTTTTGTGCTATTCATGGAAGAAATTGTAGTTAAACTCAAGGAACACGCCAATGTTAATCCTATAAATTTAAATAGTTTAGCTTTTTTCAATCCCATCTCACACCTCCAACGTAATAGAACTATTTAATTACCTTAGAAATCTTGTCAACCATATCATTTAAGCTGCTGATCGGTGCTTTCCCTGTCAAAATATTATTCCATGCTGCATCTACAAACGGGTTTGCCTTACCTGCCCATGTGGTTAGGAACCGGACGGGTTGAACATTTTTGGATTGGAGAATGTGATTTACACCTTCGGCAACATCCGCATGCTTAGAGGAAGTCAAAAAGTCGAAGTAGGCTTTTGCTGCATCTTTTTGTGCGGCAGGAGCAACGGGATTTTGCGGCAATACTTCTGCATACATCGTCGAATCCATATATTTAAGTACTTTCCAGATCGCATCCGGATTTTTAATGTTGGAAGGGCTGCTCCAACCAACTGCATCGTAGATTTCCGATTGTGAGCTTACTACAGGTCCTGGAACAAAGCCCCAATCTAAATTAGGTGCAGTTCTGATCAAATCATCCGCAATCCATTGACCTTGTTGCGTCATCGCCACCGTACCAGCCTTAAAATTACTCATGACATTTGTTTGATCGAAAGTTGGCGGGATCATCGAACCATTCGCGATTGCAGCCTTATATTTTTCCAAACCTTCAATAAACTGCGGACTGACTTCGACTTTGGTAGGTTTCACGATTCCATTGGCAAATGGCGCACCACCGGCAGAAACCGAATATAAGGATAATTTGAACGGATCAACGGTTGCATACAAGCCATATTGCTGCACGCCTCCCTTTTTAGAAGTAAGCTTAAGGGCATCTGCAAACATTTCATCATAAGTCCAACCGGCTTTGGGCTCAGCTAATCCCGCTTCCTTGAAGAGCTTCTTATTATAGAAATAACCATACGTATTTAATAAACCCGGCAGCCCATATAATTTACCGCCATCTTGTTTCCAAGCATCTAATACACCGTTATAAAAACTATCCATAAACTCCTTGTCTCCAGCTGCCTTGGCACTCCAGTCATACAGTCTTCCTTCTGCGCCGTTTGCAATTACCATATCATTGCCCGTCATAAATATATCGGGACCTTGATTGGCTGCAATCATTTGGTTGACTTTCAGGCCATAATCGGATAATGGCGCAGGAATCATTTTCACAGTTATACCTGGATTCGCTGCTTCAAATTTTTTCATAGATGCCATAATCTTGTCATTCATCGAGGGAGATTCCCAGGTCATAATAGTGACTTCAATAGGTGCC
Organism: Paenibacillus andongensis; assembly: GCF_025369935.1. Taxonomy (NCBI): domain Bacteria; kingdom Bacillati; phylum Bacillota; class Bacilli; order Caryophanales; family Paenibacillaceae; genus Paenibacillus; species Paenibacillus andongensis. The sequence continues at coordinate 5,250,459 of NZ_CP104467.1, forward strand.
GCTTTTGCAGGTTCCTTTGTAGTTGCTGCAGGAGCATTCGTAGTAGATGAAGGCGAAGCGCTTGAAGTTGGCGTCTTATCATTAGTACTGCAAGCTGACAAAGCGAAAGGAACTGCCATAACGACCGCTAAAAATAAACTTGCTCTTACTTGATATTTCTTCATTTTGTAATACCTCCCGTTTATTATAGAAACTTTTTTACTATGAGGGCTTAAATGATAATTTAAAACCGTTTCCCCCCCACATCCCCCCTTTCAATGCGTCCAGGCTATTTCAAACCTGCGGAATTGACCGATCCAAGACCTTGCATGAAATACTTTTGTCCGACAAAAAAGATAATCAGCATGGGTAGCATATAAAGCAGATCAGCCGCCATAAAATAATTCCATTGCGTTGTCCATGTGGATGCGTATGAAGCCATGGAAACAGCTAAAGGCCACTTGGATTGATCGACCAAATAGATAACAGGTTCCAGATACTGGTTCCAAGAACCCTGAAACGAAAAAATCATCATCGTGATAATAATGGGCATAGACATCGGCACAATAACGTTCCATAATATTCGCAATTCATTCGCACCATCTATCTTCGCTGCTTCATCAAAGGATTTTGGAATGGTACTCGAAAATTGAATAAACAAAAATGTAAAGGATGCATTCCCAAAAAATGCAGGAACGATGATAGGAAGCCATGTGTTATACCAACCCAGTGATGTGTATAGATGGAATAACGGAATCAAACCAATAAATCCAGGCAACATCAGACTTCCAACAAATAAAGAAAACCACATTTTACGACCTGGAAATCTCAAACGACCTAGGCCATACCCTACTAGAATAGAGCTAATAATCTGCCCGATTGTACATAGGACTGCAATAATCATTGAATTTGAAAACGCTTTCCAAAAATGAATTTGTTCAGTACCAATTACAAAGTTTTCCCAATTGAATTCTTTAGGATACCAATCAGGCGGAAGACTGAATACATCATCGTTTCCCTTTAGCGCTATAATGATCATCCAAAATAATGGATATAACATCGAGATGGATCCAACTGTTAGAATTAGAAATCGGAGTACTTGAAAACCAGAATTCTTCAAACCGTCTCACCTCTTATCTATTGTCATTTTCGTAATAAACATAGCGATTGGAAAATTTATATGTAATCAATGTAAATAGCATAATGATGGCAAACAGGATACTGACTTCTGAAATCGCGTAGCCGAACATCTTTTCATTGAAGGCATCCTTAAATATTTTAAAGTTAAGAAGCATAGTGGAAAAATTAGGTCCTCCATTCGTTAATACAAGTACTTGAGTGAACCCTTGGAAAGCTCCAATAATCCCTAAGATGAGTTGAAGAAAAAGAATTGGAGTAATCATCGGGATGGTAATCTTGATAAAGCTCATCCACCTTGTGGCTCCATCTACTTGTGCGGCTTCATAAAAGTCCTGCGGGACAGATTGGAGACCACTTAAAAAAATAATCATCGTACCTCCAACCTGCCATAATCCGTTAATAATAACTGAGATCAAAGCTGTATGTTCATCCGTCAACCAAGTTCCCTGAGGGAGTCCCAGCAAATTTAAGATTTGATTGGCAAGGCCATATTGGGGTTGATATATAAACTTCCATAGGGTCAACGATGCAATAATGGGCAGGACAGTGGGCAAGTAATAAAAAGTGCGAAAATACTTAATGCCCGGAAGATTTTTATTTAAAAGCACTGCTAATAGAAGACCCAGTGCTAGTGAAGCAGGAACACTAAAAATTACAAAATAAAAGGTTACTTTAATAGAAGTCCAGAAAGCAGGGTCCGTTGTAAACATATATTTGTAATTTTCAACCCCGACAAATTTTGGTTTATTAAAGCCATCCCATTCTGTTAAAGCATAATAAAATGAGGTTATGAGCGGGTAAGCAACAAACACACTAAAGCCGATAATAGAAGGTAAAATGAATAAATAACCGGTGATCAAGGCTTTTAATTTCTTTTTTTGCACGATTGCTTTCAATATGATACCTCCTTTATCAATTCCCTTTGTTCAGCCCATTTCATGCATAAATCCTGTTCCTGCATTCGTTTGAAGCAGCATTTGAATAATGGCATCCTGCTCTTTGTGATCCCTCGATGTAAGCCCTTGCATAATTAGGCCGCCTAAAACCCGACCATACCATGCCCGTATAATTCGTTCGAGTCCCCTTTCCTTTAAAAGGAATCGTATCCGAAGGCAGCACCTCGTTGTTAGTTAATATAAATATTGATATATACATGTTATGTGTTTAGTATATTGTCACCTGTAACATTATGTCAATATAATTTTATTCATTGATTTTGGTCATTAATTTAGCGCCATGATTAGTTTAATTGTATTGTATTCGCAAAAATTAAATAGTATATTAGGTATATCATTAAATAAGCGAAGGATGTTTTATATGGCAATTCCACTCTACGAACAGATTTACCAACATATATGGAACGAAATAAAAAGTGGCGTACTGAAAGAAGGGGATCGTATCCCTACCGAGCTAGAACTAGCAGATCAATTCCATGTCAGCCGCATTACAACAAAAAAATCCTTGGAAATGTTAGCACAAGCCGGTTTAATTGAGCGTCATCGCGGCAGAGGCTCCTATGTAAGCAGTCATTTACCAGAACTGCAATCCTTAGCTTTGACAGAAGGAATGGCGGATATGGAACAACCTATTTCAGACGACTGGCGCTTAATAGGGGTCATTTTACCGGATTTCTCAGAATCTTATGGTGCAAAAATGCTGCGGGCAATTGAACGTGAATGCACCAAACTTCGTATTCGGATGATTTTAAAACTAACCAATGATCTAAGAGAAGAAGAGGAAATCGCGATTCGCACACTTGTAAAAATGGGGATTGATGGATTAATTGTTTATCCTATTCATGGAGAGCATTACAACGGAGAGCTTTTGAAGCTTGTCTTAAATGATTTCCCGCTAGTCCTACTCGATCGCTATTTAAAAGGAATTAATGCTTGTTCGGTATGTACAAACAATAAAAAAGCAGCGCAAGAACTCACAGACTATTTACTTGATAAACAACATAAACATATTGCCTTTGTTTCTACTCCTCCAGAAAATACATCTACCATTGAAGAAAGAGTTCATGGGTATACAGATGCATTACTGCACCGAGGGATGGGTATAGACAAGCAGTATTTTATTACAAATTTAAGTGCTACACTTCCAAATCAATTGAACAAGGACTCCAACATTTTGGAAGACCGTGAAATCATATCTCAATTCATTATGAGAAATCCGCAAATCACAGCGTTCGTGGTAGGTGAATATTTATTAGCTATCCATTTACGACAGGTATTAAATAAACTAGGTTTACTCACGAAATACGAAATCGTTTGTTTCGACTCACCAGACGATCTATTTGAAGAACCTATGTTCAGTTTCATTCGTCAAAATGAAGTAGAGATGGGAATAAATGCTGTAAATTTGATGCAAATGCAGTGGGGTGGAACCACCGTTCCTACGCAAACACTAGTAGCCCATACATTTGTAAAGCGAATGGATTGATGGCAGCAACTTTGCTCACGTGGGCTCACGCCCCTCCTTAATGATTTATTTTTTTATTGTGAAAACAAAAAAAATCGCTTTTGAAAGCGATTTTCAGAAGATACTTATTTATGTTTGTTATTTACTTTTAAATTATGTTATAGTTTTTTATCTTATCCTTTTATCGCACCGTCGGCCATCCCTTTAATAAAGTATTTCTGTAAGAATAAATAGACCACGGTAATAGGAAGCATGCCCATTAAGCAACCGGCTGCCACCCAGTTGATATTGCTTTGGAACTGTGAAATAAACATGGAGAGAACAACCGGAATGGTTTGAACCTCTCTCTTTTGCAGAAAGAACAAGGAGAACTGATAATCATTCCATACCTGTACGCCGATAAGAATGACAATCGTGGCTGTAATCGGCTTTAACAATGGCAATATGAGCTTAAAGAAAATGGTGAATTTATTGCAGCCATCGATTAGACCTGCCTCATCCAATTCTTTGGGAATGGTACTCACGAAGCCTGTATATAAGAAGATCGTCATTGGCAGAGCAAAGGTCACTTGCGTCAATGAAATCGCCCAATACGTGTTTACACCGCCTAAGTCTACAATCAGCTTATACAGTGGTACGAGAATTGTCAGTGCAGGAACGATGAGACAAGACACGCAAAGTGTGTATACGAAATTGTTCAATTTGGTTCGATTCCGCGCGAGCGGATACGATGCGATGGAGCCGAGCACGATGACCAATACCAAAACTATGGCTGTAATGATCACATTGTTCAAGATCGCTTTCCCCAAATGTGCTGCTTTCCAGACCTCCACAAAATTAGACAGACGCCATGTATGTGCCGGAAGCCACTTTGAACTGACTTCTATTCCACTTTTGAATGACATATTAACGAGGATATAAAAAGGAAGAATATGAACAATAGCTATCACACTGATGAGAATAGTTTTCATTATTCTACTCATAGACTCACTTCCTTTTTACGTAACAGACTAAGCGTCGTTAAACTGACGATACCAATGAACAGAAACATAACGTTGCCAAGCGCAGCCGCATATCCAGCGTCTTGCCTTGCAAAGTACAGATTATACATCATTGTGGATAAAGATTGTGTTGCATAGCCCGGACCACCGTTCGTCATTGCGACAATAACATCGAATAACTTAAGTCCCCCAATTATGTTCACGACCACATTGACTGTAATTGAAGGCATAAGAAGCGGAAGCGTAACATTTCTAAATTTAGATAACCACTTTGCGCCATCTATGGATGCTGCTTCATAGTAATCTTTCGGAATGGATTGAAGTCCAGCCAAGTAAATAATCATCGCCACACCCATAAACTGGTACGTATTGACAAAAGTGATAATCCATACCGCCACTTGGCCTTTTGAAAGCCAGTCTACGGGAGATTGCTGAAGTAATATCACAATGTCATTAATAGCTCCACCATCATATTGGAAAAAGAAATACCATATGTATCCCATAATTAAAGGGCTAATAATAACGGGCAGATAAACAATGGTCCTTACCAAACCCTTCCCTCTTATTTGTTGATCCAGAAATAGCGCATAGCCAAGGCCGAGCAAATTTTGAAATAATGTGCTTCCAAGTCCATAAATTAAAGTATTCTTCATCGTTAGAACAATTTTTTTGTCGGTGAACAATTGAGCATACTTATCCCAGCCAACGAAATTGAAACTAGGCGAATAGCCATCCCAATCCGTAAAAGAAATTCTTATCCCTTTAAACAAGGGAAAAAAAATAAATAAAGCAAATAACAACAAAGCTGGGATGTACATAATATTAATCGCGTTTTTCCGCACAGTATTCATTCTGTCTCTCCTCCTATACCATCTACGGTGGAAGAAAATAGCCCATGACAATAAACGCTCTGTCACGGGCTCTTTACTTACCTTCTTCGCCTCATTTATTTCGTTGCTGCTGCACGTAGACGTGTAAATTCTTTTTTCATATTTTCAGAGAATTCTTTGGCTGTAATTCCGCCTGCAATGATGTCCTGCCCATTTTTGCACATTACATCCCACATACCATTTGGCAAATAAACACGGTCAAAGTAAGGAAGTACACGTACATCTTTATACTGCTCATAGAATTTGCTTAGATCCCCTGCATTCACTTTCGTACCTTTAATTCCAGAAGGAAGCGCATTGGAAGCAGCTACGAGTTCAGCATTTTCAGGCTTTGCATAATAGGCTACAAACTTTTTGGCAGCTTCGCTGTTTTTAGAGTTTTTCCAAACACCCCATGTTGTTTTCTCTCCACCTACAAAGGAAGGTGTGTCACCTTCAATGACAGATGGAATCGGCATAAAGGCAGCATTCAACTGAGGATTCACTTTCTTAGCCTCTTCAATGACATAAGCTCCGTAGAAGAGGAAAGCTGTTTTACCTTCTGCCAATGCTTTCGCATCATCATTGTATTTCGCTGTTAGCACGTCTTTGTTTAAGTATCCCTTTTTGTAGAGATCATAGAACATTTGGGCAAATTTATCCCAGTTCGTCCAGTCAAAACTGCCGTCCAAAAAGGCGGATGCGCTGTTGGTCTTAGCACTTGCATAAAGCGGGTTTGCAAAATAATCGAAATATTGGCCAACCGGCCAGTTATCCGATCCACCCATATGGAAAGGTGTTACGGCACCGTTACTTTTGGTTTTGATTGTCTCTGCTGCTTGCATCAATTGATCGTACGTTTTTGGAACTTCAATATTGTATTTAGCAAGCACATCCGAATTGTAGACGATACCTGATTTATCTTGATCCATAGGCAGCGCATATACTTTACCTTTATCATCGGTTACTGCAGGTTTGATGGCATCATCGAGCGTTCCTGCCCAAGCTTGATCTTTCAAATCTGCGAGAAACTCGCCATATCTGATTTTGGCCCAGCCGTGTGTGGAGAAAACATCCGGCATATCATTGCTTGCCATCTTCACTTTCATCATGTTCTCATAGTCTTTACCTGGTGCGCTGAATTCAACTTTAATCGTAGGATTTTCCTTCATGAAATTATCCGCGATCGTTTGTAATACTTTGGCTTGTTCACCGACAACGTTAGTTGCCACTGCAATCGTTACTGGCTTGGCCGCCTCTTTGCTTTCTTCTTTTTTTGCTTCAGTCGTTGCAACAGGCTTGGTATCAGGTGTCGGTGTCGGCTTCGCCGTACCGCATGCGGATATAATCCCCATGGACACTGACAAAATACAAGCAACGGATATCCATTTTAGATTTTTCACTCGTTTATCCCCCTCTAGTAGATACGTTTCGTAACTGCTTACATTCTTATCGTAACATGAATGATGGCGTTTACAATAATTCAAATCTACACTGAGATTGCTGTTTTCTACAATTTCCGCTTTATATTGACACGTCTTCATCCTAGCGATATTCTTACCTTGAGGAAACGCTTACGCGACATTGTACCTAACGGAACACAGCAGGGAGGCAGGATCATGTCAATCAATTTGTCTCTCCGCAGCAAATTGGCTATTATTTTTATCGTCACGATTGTTGGTCCATTTCTTACGCTCGCTATTATCTTGCCTTCTTACTTTAAACATTTGATTAGCGCTGAAACACAGAAGCTGACATCAGGAGCGATGAACTCTTTATCCAAAAACATTGAAACGTATTTGGATGATTTAGATCGTCTGACATCACTGCCTTATTACAATGACGATCTGATGCAAGCGCTTAAAATTACGGCATATCAACCCGAGAGCTCACTTGATGATTACACGAAATTAAGAACGAATCGATCTCTCAACGGAACTCTTCCTAGTTACCTCATTAATACCAGGAAAGAGATTCTTAATACGTTAATCGTGACGAAAGATGGACAAGGCCATTTGAGCACGAAATTTAACTCTGCCGATCTTTTGCCGAACTTTCCGTTTACGAAGCAAAGCTGGTACAAGAAAGCACTCCTTGCCGATGGCCATGCTGCATTTATCGGTTCACATGATCAAGACTACTTATCTGGCATAGGCATTAACCGCGTCTTTTCCGTTGCTCGCCTGATTAAAGACCCGGATTCTAGGCAGCCCTTAGCGGTCATACTGGCAGATGCGGATTATCGTGCACTTAACCAAATTATCAATGAAGTTTCATTCGACGTGAATGCGAAGATTGCCATCATGGATGAAGACAATCAACTTCTTTATACCAGTACCAATCTGCCTGATCATATCATGACACAACTCGCAGACAAAAAAAGCAAAATCTCATGGGATAACCAGAATTATGTTACCCTGACCAAGAAGGTGGAATCTGCGAAGTGGAACATTGTCGTATTGCTCTCCGAAGCGGAGATGGCCTCCAAAATACGATGGATTTTCATCATAGCCGTGATTGTTTCTGCCGGAGGGATTTTGGTTACGTTTATTGTCTTTCTCTATTTGACACGCTGGATTGTAACTCCTTTCAAACAAATCAATGACGTCATGACGAAAGCGCGACTAGGAAATTTACAAGCACGCTATACCTTGACCGGGAAAGATGAAATTTCGCAGCTAGGTCAGTCGCTCAATAAAATGATCTTCCAATTAGACGATATGATTAACCGAGAATATAAGACGGCACTAGCGCTTAAAAAAGCGGAGTATCAAGCCTTACAGTCGCAAATTAAACCTCATTTCCTTAACAATGTGTTAACCGGATTTATAGGCTTAAATCAAATCGGTGAGACTCGGAAACTGGAAGAAGCCATATTAGCTTTGAGCGGCATGCTGCACTATATTTTAGCCAACCACCCACATACGACAATCGAGCAGGAATTCGATATTCTACGTGGTTATGCGATGCTCCAAAAGCTTCGCTTTGACGAAAAATTGCAGATTCATATTTATCATGAAAAATCGGTTGGAGATTTCCAAATTCCTAAATTGATCATTCAACCTTTACTCGAAAACGCAATCATTCATGGCGTTGAACCTTCTCATAAACCATGTACGGTTGAAATCAAGGCAGCTATTCATATTCAAGAAGAAACGGAGTTTATACGAATTGAAGTTCGCGATGATGGCGTAGGTTTTGAGATAAATTCGAATTCTTCAACAAAGCAGCATATAGGCTTATTGAATGTAAAAGCAAGATTACAAATGACTTTTACTGACTCGGTGTTTCGTATACAGAGTAGACCCGGTTATGGAACGACTGTTGTGATTACCATTCCGATTAAAGGGGTAAACCAATGAAAATTGTGATAGCAGATGATGAAACTTGGGTAAGAACAACCATTAGAAATATGCTGCTTGAACTTGACGTTCCAATTGATATTGTTGGAGAAGCCAGCAATGGTGAAGAACTCATTCAAATGGCCCACCTGCACCAACCGCAGCTTGTTTTTGTTGATATTCGGATGCCAATATTAAACGGTCTTGAAGCCATTCAGGCAAGCAAGGAGTTAACCCCCTTCACGAAATGGGTCATCTTATCTGGCTCTTCCGATTTCCATTATGCGCAAGAAGCGATACGTTTGGGAGCCAAAAATTATTTAGTAAAACCTGTTGATCGAAAATCCCTATCCGCATGCGTAGATGAAATGATAGTGGATTGCAATAAAGATTTACTGAAGCTTAATGAGGAATTCGAATACGTGGTCTCTTCTTATGCCTGGGGCAATCGATCGTTTACCGATCTTGCGGACATCCACTCCTTTCATCTATTCAGTGTACTACTTTGTTTCGATAGTTCTTTATCCGAGTCGTTAAAAATGCAGCTGATTCAGAAATGGATGAGTGAGATTCATTCCTATTCGAAGAAGACGCTGCTTGATAATGATATTCGATATGCAATCATCAATTTGCGAGATGGGGATTATGCGATGATCTGCGCTTGGAATCCGTTACATCGCTCCAAGATGCTCGATTTCCGTTCGAAGCTCGTTGCTTATGTGACCGATAAAATGACTGAATATCAAACGGATTATTTTGCTTTAACCGCTTTTCAAAGTGAGCTATGTGAACACATCGATGTGCTGTTGGAGCAAATCGCTCAACTGCAGAGCTTGTCTTCATTGCGGGCTATATTTCCCCATAGCGGACTATGGTCATGGAAAGATGTAAGTTTTTATAAGCAGAACGACCCCAAATTATTCGAATTGAGCCAATGCGCAGAGAAGTTAAGTCATTTGTACCAAGAAAACGACTACCTTCCGTTCATGAAAGAGCTAGATCATATGGAAAGGCAATTACTGGCCATTCCAGAGCATCAGCAAAAAATCAAAAATTGCTTAGGCGAATTCCTCAATACTTCAATCAAAAAAATAATTGAGACTCAAGACGATACAAAGGAATGGATGAAGGCATTACGGGGCTTGGGCGAAAAGCTGCTAACGGCATCCTCCAAGAAAGAAGTCTCCCATCATGAATTGATTCAGCAAGTCATCCAGTATATTGAAAAGCACTATATGGACGACATAGGCATTCATCAAATTGCCTCTATCCTTCATATTACACCTAATTACTTGAGTTCTCTGTTTAGTAAGCGATGCGGGGTCACGTTCTCTAAGTATGTCACTCAAATTCGTATGCACAAAGCCAAGGAATTATTAATCGCAGACTCAGGTATGAGGGTACAAGAAATTGCGAAGCAATTAGGTTACTACAGCAGCAGTCATTTTATAAAGATTTTTTCAGAATTACATGGTTGTTCTCCAATACAATTCCGGGAGCAGTATCACAAGAAATAGTGATTTTAGCAACCACGACGCGCCTGAATTTGCAGTCGTTAATTTCCGCTTCCTCCTTATTGCCAAGTCACCCGCCTGCAGAGCGCTCGCGTAAAAATCGTTTGACTGACGTTGTTTTGATGTTGCTGTGACAAACTGGACAAAGCACCCTCGAGGGGTGCTTTGTTTGCTATTACCTGGATAGCTTTGCATCCGCCCAATCCGCATGGTCGTTAGAGATACTGCCATCGGCATCGGTTACGATCAATCTCAATGTGTTTTTTCCTGTGACGTTTACCGTTATATCACTCGGAATGTCACCTGCTCTCTTCGTTACGCTTTCGTAACTCGGATTGGCAGCACCATCGAGAAATACTTGAAATTTGACGGAACCGTTAGCAGTGCCTACTTCATCATCCGCACCTACTTTTGCGGTAAAAGTGGCATACTGCCCGTTCAAGCTGTAAACGATTTCACTGTTCGCATGCGTTCCGATCCCCTTGCTATAAGTCTGGTTATTCAACTTCAAATTATTTCCATTCACACTAGCATCTTTATGAACTGTACCCCATCCTGCTGTCGCAGACGCCCAAGTAAGGTCACTCAAATAGACCTGACTTCGAAAAAGCTGAGCATTAGCCCAATCGGCGTGGTCACTGTTTATCCCGTCTCCTGCGTCAGTTACAGTAAGCACCAATTGATTTACACCTGCTACACTAACATCAATGGATTTCGTTGCGCTCGTTGGAGTCATGGTCTGACTATCATAAATTTTGTTGCCGTCCGCCCATACCTGGTACACAACGGTTGCACTAGAATTCACCTCATCATCGACGCCTATAAACGATTGGAACCAAGTGTATTGTCCGTTCAGATTATAAGTAATACTGCTTGTGGCGTGTGTTCCGAGTCCTTTTGTATAGGTTTTTCCGTTCAAAATTATTGCGTGTCCGTCCACGCTTTTATCCTTTTGCACGGTACCCGATCCTGCTGTTGCAGATACCCATGTCAGGTCGCTCATATAAACCTGCTGTGCATTTGGCGTCGTTACATTGACAGAATTGCTTGCAGGTGACACGTTCCCGGCAGCATCCTTCGCTTTTACGGTAAAGGTATAGGACGTTCCTGGTACAGCAAGCCCAGATACCATATAGCTGGTCGAAGTTGTACTGCCAATCACTGTTGAACCGCTATAGATATCATAGCCAGTTACTCCTACGTCATCAGAGGACGAAGTCCAATTCAGCTGTACGCCAGTCTGAGTTACATTGCTTGCTGTCAAATTGGTTGGTGTTGTTGGAGCCGTGTAATCAATAAGTTGAGGACCGACATTCATAACAGCACCATTGTTAACCTGAACATTAACGTACGAAATCGTTTGACCGTACAGCGTCTTGGTCTGTGGCGTTTGTGCTGCACCGTTTACATATATGGTGGTTGGCGTTCCATAGAATTGAGCTTCCCAAGTAACGGTCCCGCCGGAATAATTGGTCAGTGTAGAATTCGTAACTCCATTGTGCTTGATTTTCAGATCATTTGCGCCAATCTTTACATGATTCACTTCCACCCACGGTACATCGGCGGTAAGACGCGATATGGTAGAAACTTTGTGATTAGGTGCGTCCGGTTGAACACCCAACATACCGCTAATGATATTGCTGATCGCTGTGAAGGCTACCTCGGGATAAGTATTTCGATCGGTCAAAATTTTGCTTAGCCAGGACCAGCCAGTTGCAGACCTGTTGTAATTGTAATACATCTCCGGAAGATATGTGGTCGCTTCGATTCCCAAGCCGTCATCGTTAGCATCAATGTAATTCAGATAAGTATTTGTTCTTGATCCAAAGTCTCCCAATCCTTTCAGAGGCATGAAAAAGCTGTTCTCATGACCCCAATCGCTCTTGAAGCCTCCAGTTGCATTGAAACCGCGTATATACCTACCGGTAGTCGCATCGAACCAATGTGCTTCATAAAAGTCTTTCAACCGCTGAGCCCGGTTATTCCAGAGCGTGCTCCCGGTAAGATCGCCTTTCGCTTTTTTAATTCCCGCATAAGCGAGCAGCGACTGGTATTCCACCCCCAACGAATCGCCAGCAGAAACCAAGCTGTCTTGTGAATCTTCGTGGTACGTGGAAGAGAATTCTCCCGAAATCTTCTTAACTACAGGCTGCTCGATCGACGGATTTGCATCGTTCCAAACTACACCGTGATTAGTAAGAAATTGTCCGACCGTTGAATCATAATAAGCTGACAACGTCGGATCGTTGATCCAATTGCTGTTGCCCGTCCACAGATACTGTTGGTATGCCTTATGCATGATATCAAAAGGCGAAGGTAATTCTCTAAAGCCCGTGCCGTCAATATAGTACATGATGCCATACGAGCTATGCGCCCAAAGCGGCCAGCTATTCTGGCCCGAAGCGGTGGAATCACCGGCAAATAGTTTCATCATGTTAAAGGTTTCATTATCCAAGCTGAGCAAATGCCCGGCATCCGACTGATGGGAAATATCACGGTTGTAAAAGCTTTCACGATTCACGTACGCTCCCCAATAGCCGGGTGTAAGCGAGGTGTGTGTGGAATCAGAGAGACGCCACCATTCCGACTCATGTCCGATCATAGGATTCCCAGGATAGAAGGCGAGCCCCAACGCCCGATCTTTAGCCCAGTTAAAACCATTATTTAAAGTTGCATTAGGAGAATCGATGGATAGCGTGCTTGTTGGCGGTCCCTGGTAGGTTTGGACAGTCAACTTATCAATACGCGCTACTTCGCCGGTAGAGACAGCCGTAAGCTTAATTACGTCTCCCGGGCTAAGGTTAACCTTGCTGGACGTATGAATATCGATGTTACGCGGGTCGGTATAATTGGTGCCATATCTTTGCGAGGTGTTCCATTGATCAATAGCATTACTGTTGATCGTTACGGTATAACTTACTCCATTTTGAACCTGCCCGACCAAACGTGTACCTATATCATAGGTACCGGACACACCGTTAAATACGGCGCTGGCTGTACTTGTTTGACCTAATACACCTTGAACATACGTCATCGTTTCGAGAGGCTGATTATTTACATAGTTCATGTAGGTCACAGTACCTGTCGTGAAATTGTTTAATGTCATGTTTTCAGCTTCAATAACGTACGGTCCTGCAGCAAAAACAGTTAAATTAAAGCTAAATACACTGGATAATACAGCCATTATAAGTATAGATATTGAAAATCGACGCATTTCTTCAGCTCCTTTTTCATGTTATACCGCTACTAGCAATATGAAGAAACCGCTCACATTTCTTTCGCTCTCATCTACCTCCATTATTGAGTTTTAAATTACACGATACCGCCTTAACACAACAATTTATAGGATTTATCACCTCCCAAATAAATGACTTATATTTACATTGTAACTCGTTTGATCGCGCTTTCAATAACTGGAATCTACGATTACATTGCAGTATTCTACACTCTTGTCCGTAAGATGGTTTCGTCTTTTTTTCATGCTTGACAGGAAAATACAACTCAATTAAGATTTAGCTGTATGATAGCTATACAGTTATATAGCATACAAAAAACTAGAACAAATCATAGGGAGGTTATTTGCATGACTGTTATTAGAAAGAAGATGTACGTCTCAGGGTTAGCCGTTGTCATGTTAGCTGGAACGGTATTGGCAGGCTGCTCATCGGATGAGAAGAAGGGCACCGTCAGTGGAGACAAGAAAGAAACCGTTACACTCAAAATGGTCGAGAGCTTGACCAGCCCAGAAAGAACAACGCTTCTTAAACAAATGATCGGCGAATTCGAACAACAAAATCCAACGATTAAAGTAGAGTTGATCTCGCCTCCACTTCAGAATGCGGATACGAAGATAGCAGCTATGTTAAGTGCGAAAGAAAGTTTGGACGTTCTAGAAGTACGCGATGTTACGGCAAAACAGTTTGTGACGAATCACTTTATAGAGGATTTGAAACCGTTTACAACCAAGTGGGGGAATTACAAATCATTAAATGATAGTGCGAAAATGTCAGCTGAGTACATCGATAACACGCCATATTACATACCTTACGGGCTGTACCAGAAAGTATTGTACTATCGTCAAGATTGGTTCAAAGAAAAAGGATTGACCCCGCCCAAAACGTGGCAAGAGGTATATGAAAAAGGCAAGGCGCTGACCGATCCGGCTAAGAATCGATATGGATACGCTTACCGTGGCGGTGCCGGCGGCGATAACTTTACTCTCATGATCATGCAGGCATTTGTTGGCGATAAAATTAATCCGAACGATTCCATGTTCTTGAAGGACGGTCAAACGATCTTCTCCTCGCCGGAAGCGAAACAAGCCATGGAATTATTCACGAAAATTTATCAAGAAGCTTCGCCAAAGGATTCAACGAACTGGGCTTTTGCGGAAACAGTGGAAAGCTTCGTCTCGGGTGTAACCGCGATGTTGATTAACGATCCGGAAGTTATCTCCGTAACGAAAGAGAAAATGGCAGAAGGAACATGGGCGACAGCGCCAATTCCACTGGGACCAAGTGGTAAAGCTCCAGGATTCGTCGGCGCAGCAGGATGGGGAATGACGTCATACACCAAGCATAAAGAAGAGGCTTGGAAGTTGATCGAATTCTTATCGAGCCCCGAGCAGAACTTGAAGTTCGCCAAGGGCATTGGACTCATTCCGATTCACACTTCGGCGCAAGATGATGAATTCTTTAAAGTTGGGGCCTACCAAGCCTTTATCAATATGAATAATAATTCCAAAGATTACTTTTTGATGAGAGATGCGACAAACTATCAAGGTAATGGCCAATTCAAAAAACTTCAAGTTGAAGACAATCAGGCGTTGATCCTAGGCAGTATGCAGCTGGATAAAGTTCTAGAAAAATGGGACGCATATTGGAAAAATGAAAAAGCTACTCAGAAAAAATGAGTAGGATGACAGGATTGTTTTGGAGGGGTCTTTTTCAAAGGGGCTCCTCCTCTCTTTGGATACTTCTAGGAGGAGAACATATATGAAAGTCAATTTGAACAAATTTATATTTTACTGCTTGCTGCCTTCTATACTATTTGTTTCTGTATTTACCTTTTACCCTTTTTTCCGGGGTGTTGGGATGGCATTCCAGAAGTATACGTTATTCGATTTAACCGATATTCATTTCATTGGATTTGACAATTTCACACTCATTTTTAGCCAGCCTGCCTTTTTGAAAGCTCTGTCCAACAGCTTCTTTTGGGTGTTTATCTCTCTCATTTTACAATTTATTTTAGGGTTCATTTTAGCACTGGTTTTAAAGAAACCATTCAAAGGCAGAGGTATCTACCAGGGATTGATTTTCTACTCATGGGCGATGTCCGGATTCCTGATCGGAATTATTTGGAGATGGTTGTTTAATGGTCAAATCGGTGTCATTAACGACCTGCTTCTGAAGATGGGCATCATTTCCGAAAGGATTGGTTTCTTATCGGATCCTAGATGGGCGTTGCCCTCGGTGATTACAGCTAACGTCTGGTACGGCGTCGCGTTTTTTGCCATCATGCTGCTGGCTGCGCTTCAGTCGGTCCCTGCTGATCTCTATGAATCTGCTGGTATTGATGGGGCTAACGCATGGCGAAAGCTCTGGTACGTGACGATCCCGTACATTATGCCGACGATCATTGCTACTACACTGCTGAGGGTAATCTGGATTTTTAATTTTCCGGATATTATATATGCGATGACAAACGGAGGACCTGCTGGCGCATCACATATTTTAGCTACCTTCATGATGGATAAAATCATGTTCGGCGGGGATTATGGTCAAGCGGCTGCAGCTGGAGTCATCATGGTGGTCCTATTGGCCATGTATACAGTGTTTTACTTAATGGCGACCAAGGCTGAGAAAGGAGCTGATTTCTAATGAATCATCTGCTGAAACAGTTAAGGCTCCCCGGTAAAGTATTATTTCTCGGCATTGTGCTGGTTGTCATGTTGTTTCCATTATATTGGATTTTTATCACTTCCCTTAAGCCGTCGAAGGAAATTTTCAAAATGCCGCTGGAATATTGGCCTTCCACATTATCGTTTGAAAACTACGTTCATATTTTCAAAATATCTAATTTTCACATTTATATCTTCAATAGTTTAATTGTATCTCTTGCTTCTGCATTCACGGTGCTTCTCATTACAACGCTCAGCGCCTATGTATTGGCACGTCATAAATTTAAAGGTGCCCAGCAAATTATGTTCGCTTTTTTCATGACGCAGATGATTCCGGCTTTTATCGGATTTGCCCCGTTGTATGTCATGATGTCGAAATTCGGCATGCTGAATCAGTTATATTCGCTCGTTATTTTGTACACAGCCGGACTTATCCCGTTCTGTACGATTATGCTCCGCGGTTTTTTTCAACGTATTCCTGCCAGCTTGGAAGAAGCGGCAATGATTGACGGATGCTCAAGGCTATCTGCATTGTTTCGCATTATTATGCCGGTTATGCTGCCGGGTATTGCGGCGACATTCATTTTTGCTTTTGTACAGAATTGGAATGAGCTGTTCATGTCTATCATGTTTATCGATAAAGAATCGGCTAAGACGATTCCTGTTGCTATGAACGGCTTCATTACCAAGTTTAATATTGACTGGGGTCCGATGTCCGCAGGAGCGGTATTATCCGTTATTCCTACCGTTATTATTTTTGCTTTATGTCAGCGATTAATCGTTGAAGGGTTAACGCAAGGCGCTGAAAAAGGCTAGAAGAATAAATAGATATATAGATGCCAAGGAGAAGGTGGAGAAATACATGCATGCTTTACATACAAACAGCTCAGAGACTTTAGTTACACATGACTTGCATGATGAACGACACTACGGTGCGGTCACGCATCCCATTTATCAGAACAGCTTGTTCACGTTTGAGACGCATGAACAATTGGAAGAAGCGCTTGCGTTTGAAGTGAGCCATATCATTTATACCCGAGGCAACAATCCAACTGTTCAAGCATTGGAAGAGCGTTTGGCCCTACTTGAAGGCGGAGAGCAAGCTAGATGTTTTGCTTCAGGTATGGCGGCGATTACGGCTGCAATCCTGTCAACCATTCAAGCAGGCGATCATATTATTTGCGTAGACGGCAGTTACGGACCCGCTAAGAGACTTATGGAACAGTATCTCTCGAAATTTCAAGTCGAAACGACATTTGTTGACGGAAAAGACATGATGCAGATCCAGAACGCCGTGCAGCCCAACACAAGATTGATTTATTTAGAAAGCCCGACGAGTATCTTATTTGAATTGCAGGATTTGAAACAATGCGCAGCGCTTGCGAAAAAAATCGGAGCGAAGACGATTATTGATGGTACGTGGGCAAGTCCTATTTTTCAAAAACCGCTTTCCTTCGGTATTGACTTCGTTGTTCATTCCATGACAAAGTATATTTCCGGTCATAGCGACCTCATCGGCGGCGTCGTGATTGGTTCCAAACAGAACATGGATCAACTGTTCCGAGAGGAGTTTCAGCTGTTCGGCGGCATCCTTCATCCCCAGAGCGCCAACTTGTTTATGCGCGGATTGCGTACCTTGCCACTCAGGTTGCATAAACTTCAAGAGAATGGATTGAAGGTTGCCCATTACTTGGAAAATCAATCTTTTATCATAAAAATGAACCATCCCGGGTTACAAAGCCATCCCCAGCATGAGCTTTATCATTCACAAATGACGGGCAGTGGAAGTCTCTTTTCCTTTGAAACCCATATTCCGAAGGAGCGCATGCGGAGTTGGTCGAATCAGCTGAAGTACTTCCGCAAGGGTATTAGCTGGGGCGGTTTCGAGAGTTTGGTATACATACCAAATCAGCCCGATAATCGAGTAATCGTTCGATTGTATGTGGGACTAGAGGAGCCTGATGATCTGATTCGTGACCTAGAACAGGCGTTTGCCGCCATTGAAGCTCATCCTCAGCGTGCAATTTAGAACACATGTCAAGGCTGCTATTTATACGGTGATACAAAAAATAAACTTCAGATCTCTCAACTAAATTGAGATTTCTGAAGTTTTTTTCATTAATAAAACATAGTAAGGAACTTCATATGCGCATACGTCCATTCACTCAGTTCAATACTTCGGTTCTCCTTGAACAGGAACATTGAGAATAGCCAATTCAATAGCATCCATCAATTGATGGAAAGTTGATAACGCTTTTGCTTTGTCACGATCAGCAATGGCTTGAGCAATGATTGGGTGGAATGGGAAGGTATCTTCAAAAAGCCGCTCTTGACCGAGTGGAGCGCGTGCCCAGAACTTCTCGAAGAAAGTGGAAAACGATAATATAATGCCTTGCAGCACCAAGTTTCCAGATGCTTCATAAATGGTCTTGTGAAAGTTCCTGTCTGCAACCGTCGTAATTTCAATTACCTCTTGATTGCCCCGAATTTCATCCAAGTATTGCTGCATGAGCCCGATTTGTTCTGCCGATGCATGCTCGACAGCGAGCTCAACTGCGAGTCCTTCTAACGCCCTGCGAACTTGACAGGCTTGGATCATGAACGATTTTTCGTCTTCTATATCAATTTTCATCGAAAACCGGTAGGATGAGGGATCTTCAACATAAATGCCTCTGCCATTTTTGATCTTGACAAAATCCATGGCTTCCAGCGAGCGCAGCGCTTCCCGAATCGAGGTACGGCTTACACCTAGCAGTTGAACGATTTCTTCAATATGAGGCAGCTTGTCCCCTTTTTGCAAACCAGATTTCCTAATATATTCAATAATTTCTTGTGCAGCGATTTCGTGCAGCTGTAGCTTTTTGATTTTACGCACCGAAAAGCCTCCTCAATAATTGTACCGCTATATGACTATATTATAGCATAAAGTTAGGTAAAGAGATAACTTTCAAACGCTTTTATAGAATTAAATAAGCATAAAACTAAAAAGGTTATCCCTAATGTAGGATAACCTCTTTTTGGTCAACTAAACAGCTAATTAGTTTCGATCATCATCTCTTGTCAAAATTAAGGCCATACGAACTAATTGGCTAAAATATCGTTTATCTTCTTCTCTAGGACTGCCAGCCCTGCTTCCGGATCCAGCCCGCCCAAAACGATGCTTTGGAGATCCTCCGAAAGCGTTGTAAAGATCGTCGCATACTTATCGGTTTGCGGCGCAAATTTAATATGATGCTGATCATCAATAAAATGACTACTTGTCTAAACCTAAGTGTTCATTTCGCTCATTTTTTATTGAAATAAAATTTTAAAATTCTTATTGATTTTTGTAATAAAATTTAATAGTCTAGAGTTGAACCATACCCAATCTTTACCAAACCAAAACGATACGATAAGGAGGAGATGGGCCAAGGCATTTTGAACACAAACATTTGAGAGCGGTTTCATACTTTTAGGAGGATGTGATTTGGTGACAAATAGTTCACGAAAGCTGACCATTTTGATTCCCATTCTAACAGCATTTATCTTCTTTATCGGTACAATCATCTTGGGATTTGGTAATGTATTACCTTCCGTGTATGCAGATTCTGTAATCGAAATCAATTCTGCAAGTTCGCCGGCTTATGCCAATGTGGATAATTTTGAACAGACAACAAACCTGTCTGCTTCCTCTGCACAAGCTAAGTCTGTCAGTATCGGCTTAATCAGCAGACCGGAGACAATCTATTATGGTTACCATGCTGTAAAATTAGCTTACGATTTCACGGGGATGCCGGGAACGTCGGCAGCATATATCAACTTCAAAGACCCGAGCGGATCAGCCGGGCGTACACTTCAAGGGATTCCGAAGAAGCTGGGGGTGTGGGTTTACGGCGACGGAAACAACCATTGGCTGCGCGCACAACTACAGGATGCGAACGGAACGAAACCTGTAGTTGATTTCACAACCAGCAACGGTCTTAATTGGAGCGGTTGGAAGTATGTCACGATCACTGTGCCTAACAACCTCATAGCTCCTCTTAAGATCAATCAAATTTATGTCGTAGAAACGAAGGTCAACAACAAAAACAGCGGTGTGCTGATGTTTGACCAGTTGAATGCCTACTATACGGACTCAACTGTCTTTGGTCTCGACGTGGTTGGACTCCCACCCATGCAAGTGGGGGATACGAAACAAGCAACTGTTTACGCTACTTATCAAAACGGCACCGAACCGGTTCCTGTCGTAAGTGGGATCACTTATCGGAGCAGCGATGAACGGATTGCGACAGTCGAACCTAACGGAACCGTCCGGGCGCTGCAAGCAGGTACGGTAACGATTGCTGCAGCATACGGTAATGCACCGGAAGCGGCTTTTACGTTAACGGTCACCGCAGAAGCGCCGACTCCACAGAAATTGGAGCTTTCAGCGCTCTCCAAGCTCGAAACCGGCGCGACAAACCGGCTGAGAGTGTACGCCGCATACAGCGGCGCTGCAGAACCGGTCTCTATTCTGACCGGAGCCAACTTCCAGAGCAGCAGCCCGGACATTGCGACTGTCGATGCCTCCGGACTCATTAAAGCTGTGAAGGCCGGTACGACGACGATCACTGCTTCCTATAGCGGAATCTCCACACAATACGTACTCACGGTAACGAACCCGGTTCCGGTATTGCAAAAAATCGAGCTAACCGGCCTGAAGGCGATGACCGTCGGAGAGTCGAGGCAAACGAAAGTAATCGGAACTTACACATGGCTTCCTGATCCGGTCGAACTGACAAGTGGCGTTGCCTACACAAGCAGTAACCCTGGAGTCGCTACCATTAACGCAAGCGGATTGGTTACGGCAATGCAGATGGGAACCTCGAGAATTACGGCGACGTACGGGGGCAAATCGAGTGATTTTTACCTGGTGGTGAACAAAGTGGCGACTGTGCCGAAGCGAGAATTAAGAGCTGCTTGGATTGCTACCGTCGATAATATCGACTGGCCGAAAAAAGGCGTTGTCGAAGCGGAAGCGCAAAAGAGCGATTTTATCGAGCAGTTAGATGAGCTGCAAGCGGCTGGCATGAATGCGGTCATCGTTCAAGTGAAGCCGACCGCAGATGCCTTTTATCCCTCGGCGTACGCTCCTTGGTCGGAATGGCTGACAGGTGAACAAGGCAAGGACCCAGGTTATAATCCTCTCGCGTTTATGCTGGAGGAAGTCCACAAGCGGAATATGGAATTCCACGCCTGGTTCAACCCTTATCGGATCAGTCTGCAGGATCGTATTGATAAACTGGTTCCCAATCATCCGGCACGGCAGCATCCTGATTGGGTCGTTACATATGGCGGAAAGCTTTACTTCAACCCGGGGATCCCGGAAGCAAAACAGTTCATCTCAGACAGCATCATGGAAGTAGTGAAAAATTACGACATCGACGCCGTACATTTTGACGATTATTTCTATCCGTACCCAGTTACCGGCGTGGATTTCCCGGACCAGGACGCCTATGCGAAATATGGCTCCTCTTTCCCGAACAAAGCGGACTGGAGACGCAGCAATGTAAATACGTTCGTTCAGGACATGAATGCCGCCATCAAACAAGAAAAACGCTGGGTCAAGTTTGGGATTAGTCCTTTCGGGATATGGAAAAACAAAAGCCAAGATCCTTACGGCTCTGATACCAACGGACTTAGCAGTTACGACGCCATCTATGCGGATACGAAAAGATGGGTTGATCAAGCGTGGATCGACTACATTGCGCCGCAAATTTATTGGTATATGGGCTATTCGCCAGCATCCTACGATAAGTTAATCGAGTGGTGGAGCGGCGTGACGGCAGGGAAAAATGTCCACCTGTACAGCGGTCAGGCGGTCTACCGGATAGGTTCGGCCGACCCGGCGTGGCAAAACCCCGACGAAATGCCTAACCAAATCGCTTATAATCGAAACTTTGACCAAGTGTACGGCAGCATATTTTTCAGTGCTCAATGGTTTAAAGAAAATCCTCTCGGGTTCACGGATCAATTGAAGAACGACTTTTATCGGTACCCGGCTTTAGTCCCTGCGATGCCTTGGCTCAATCAGACTGCTCCCGATGCGCCGGTCTTGGCATCCGCACTTCGAAAAGCGGCAGGGATAGAGATTACATGGAAGAATGCCCAACCAAGTAACACAGCCTATTATATCGTTTATCGTTTTGACGGAGGGGCTGCCTTAGACCTGCAGGATCCCTCTCATATTATCGCAAAAGTTCGTAAGCAACCGGGTTTCGATCTCACTTACGTAGACAAGAATGTGACAGATGGAAAAGTATATACGTATATCGTAACAGCGGTTGACCGGATTCATAACGAAAGTGCTGCCAGCACCCCCGTTACGATGACCAACATCCTCGACGTTACACCACCTGTCTCTGCATCTGCCATCGAAGGCACCCAAAATAACGATTGGTATGTGTCGGAAGTTCGGGTTAAACTATCGGCAAGTGACGATCTAACAGGTATAAAGCAAACAGAATACAGCACGGATAATGGCTTAAACTGGAATTTATATGTATCTCCTTTCACCTTAACTACTGATGGTATTCATACATTGTTGTACCGTTCTACGGATAATGCCGGCAACGTAGAACAAACACAAACGGTGCAAATCTTAATTGACCGGGCGGCGCCGACGATACAAATTACAGGGGCGAATGCGTATACCGTCGATCAGATGGTATCGATCACGTGCACGGCTGTAGATACCGTATCCGGCATCGTGTATAACCCATGCGCTGAGCCGTTGGTTAGTGCTCCGGCTTATCAATTGGAGCTCGGATCCCACAATGTCACGGTTCAAGTTACGGATCATGCAGGCAACGTAGGAACAGGTTCTGCTTCGTACAAAGTGCAGGTTACTGAGAACAGTCTCGCGAACTTAATCCGTGAATTCGTCACGGGACCTGGTGAACAAGGTATCGAGAATTCACTTTTGAAAAAGCTGGAACACCAGCAAATCGATGCTCTCATTCATGAGATTGATGCTCAAAGAGGCAAGCGAATTACAATGGAACAAGGGGACATTCTTGTAAGGTTAGTTCGAGCTCTTCAATAAAAATGATAACAGACTCCACGCATTATGTGTGGGGTCTATTATCATTTTTATTGCCTTATTGACTTGCCATGTGACAGCCTTTAAGTTGTTGCGCTCTATCGCCAATTCTTCTCTTTCCATTGTTTCTATGAAGTAGTCATTCTTCTCATTCAATCGGTTAAAGGAAATTACTATTTCTTCAACCAACTTCATACGATTATAATTCTCTTTTTAGGAATTTCATTGACAAAACATTGTTGAGTAATTCGGCAGAATAAGAACCTTCGTTTACATTTTCAGTTGAAAATTGATATTCGAGAATTGCATCTGCCATTTCTTGAGTAAATCTCCCTTTAAAATACGGTATACTTAACTTAGTTCCAATTTGAAAATCTTCATCACAACGATTAATATCGATGTGTTCTATTATCGTTTTAACTGGATCGCTTAAATCCGCCCATTTTAATTCTCTTTGATTCATCTTTTCACCTCTCCTGAAATTTGGTATCCTATGCCTAAGTTAAAATTGAAGTTTTATGTATGTTTCTTGCGCTTTCAATAGGTCAACTTTTCCTAGATTAACTTCACTTTTGAAAGCAACCTTCAATAATAATTTTATTTTTACCATAGTAATCTATGGCATATTCGCCAAGTTCAATCTCTTTCCATCCTTTTAATAGTTCTCTACACGATTCAACACTATAAAAGTATCTGTCAATAACATGCTCTTTTTGTGCATCTTCATCGTTGACGGAATTTAATCTTATAAGAAATAGTCCTTTGTCGCATAGCATTCTTCTAACTTCACTCAAAATCTGGTTTAATAAGTTTTTATCAAAGTAGTGTAATGACAAACCAGCAACAATAAATTCAAATCCATCATCCTCAAATGGAAACTTGTCTTGAGTATCATGATGCAAAATTTGAACGCTAGGAATGTTGTTTTTGATAATTGACACCGCAACTTCTGAAAAGTCAGTCGCAGTCACAATAAATCCGTTGCTATCCAAAAATCTTGTATCATTTCCACTACCGCAACCAATTTCAAGGACTTTTTTGAAACCTCTCTCATGCAGGATGGGCAGATAACTTTTCAACCATGAATCCTGTTCAAAATATTGAATCCCATTTTCCTTAACTTGACTAAATTGCTCATTCCACATTTCTAAAGCAGTTCTTTTGTTTGAAATTTCCATGAAATCCTCCTGTACCGCTTTTCAGACTATACTAGCTGCTATCGCCTTATTATATCACCAATTTACAAATTCAGGATATTAACCCCTTTTAATCAAAGAGCCTTATTCTCAAGCACAATACTTGCAGTTAACGCAAAAAAAGCCCTAAAAAAGGGCTTTTCAACATCTAGAGTTGTTATCGTATCGTTACTAATAAAAGGAATACTTTCCCAATGACATTAATTCTTATTAATGAGAGGACAAACCACATTGACTTCTCACTCGTTGATTCCTTTCCATACCAACAGTGAGCAGCACTCTTAATGCGCCGCTGCATGAACGCTCCCTACTCTACAACGTCTCCGTGCTGAGCGTAAATCCTTCGATCACGGCGTCTTCGTCGACCTCGATCAAGATACATCGTTTTCCTTGATAATTCACCTGTCTCACGTATTTTAAATCTTGCGGACTGATCGTTATTGTAGCTACCTTCGTATCAATCTTAATCGATTTTGATGTGAACTTCGGAATGACGCTGCTTGCTTTGATTTCATAGTTTTTGTCGTCGACAACGTTTTGGAACGCTCGTTCCACCTTTTCCAACGTCACGTCCTCCACGCCGCTCACCGACAGCATGCGTTCTACATCTTTATAATCCAGTTTTGGAGGCTCTTCCTCCTCGTTGGACTCGATAACTCGATGAATTTCCTCGTACACATGTGCGATCGTAGAGGCATCCAGATGTTCGCCCGCTATTTCCTTCACGATATCCTCAAAAATGGCTCTCTCTTCTAGCGCCGTCACCGTCTGCTCAGCATTTAAGACTTGCTCAATAAATTGCGGATTAGGTTCATGCGCTTTCCCCGCACAATACAAGATGCGATTTACGTCGGAATAATTATCCGTCACACTAGGGTAGAAAAAACCTTGCTCCGGTGTGTTCAATTTAATGATCGGATCTACGAATACATTATACTTGTATTCCCGCTCGACATAATCAAACATGAGGGTTTTCCGCGGTTGCTCCGTGGAATTCACACTGCATAGAATGAACGGGTTTGAAAACATCTCGTCCTTTTCGCTAATCTCAGCTTCTTCATTCCGGGCCTTGGTCGGCTTAAAATATTGTCCGTGGACGAAAGTAACGACCGTATCCCTTTCATATTTGGTATCCGCCAACATTTTCTCCACCAACAAGAGCATCAGATCTTGCCATTCTTCCGGATTACCAGTCACAAGACCTTGATGGAGAAGCACTTGCGAAGGCGACTCCGCATCCTCCTGAAACTTTAACTCGAACATTTTCTGATCCAATTCGCCGGTCAGCAGTTTTTTGAAATTGGCCATATAGAGCTCCTGCTTCTCCCTGTCCACAAGGGCGAACGACTGTCGCTCGTAGTGATAGATCTCGTTGCTTTCCTTCATAATATATACGTTAAGAATGTTGAAAATTTCAAGCTTGTCATGATCCAACTTAAACTGTTTGCGAATATGTGCGAGTTCTTTCTTTATCATAATCCTTCAGACGCTCCTAAGAAGTAAAATGGTATTACCAGAATAATTGATTGAACTAGAAATTTGTAACGGCGTTACTTCCCTTTATTCCCTTCCAAACTAAGAGTGAACAGCACTCAACATGTCTCGTAATTGAAAATATAGCTTTAATTACTCTACTTATGAAGCGTACATGTGCTTTCTTATCACTTGGATAAACTACTTCCTGTATGTTAAAGCATAATGATAGATTTCTCAACAATTTTGAAAATCTATTGCAATATTCCATAATTAATTAGAAAACGGAGCCCGCAAACCCGCGTGGCTCCGTTATTATTGTTCCAGAATTGTTTTGAATTTAAGGCACGAATCAATAAGAGTTTTCCTAGCCGACCCTGTTTTTGCGACTACTCTTCCTCGAACAGTCTTTCACCGCGGTACAAACGCCAAGCAATCTTAGCCGTATGCGGCAGCTCCCGCGCACTTGGGGCGTGGGCCGCCAAATATCGGGCACAGGCGAGCAGGCAAGTCTCCTTAGCCTGCTTTGCAAATACATCGGAACGCGTATCCCAATGATCATATTCGGTGACGGCAGCCTCATAAAGCTGAAATGTGTGAAATTCGGCGTCCTCGCGAAGCAGACTGAGACCCAGTGTGCTGAGCAGAACCTGAGGGTCCCGCTGTTCGCTAAGGTATCCCGCTACCCAACTCGCGGCCTCATCCACCTGCTGCCTGCGGTCCATAAGCTCAAGCAGCTCCTCCGGTGCGTAGCTGCGGCCGCTAGCGGGTTTGGGCTTCGGTGCCCGCGGCACATTAAGAAAACGATCATGGTAGATGGACATCGCCCCATAATAGAGCGCCCTACCCAGAAGCGGCTCCTTGGAGCGGCGCAGCCGTTCGTGTACCGCGTGAGCGTAGGTAAAGGTATGCAGCACGGCTATCCAATCGCCGAACTCGTTTTGGGTGTGAAACCGCACGATCCTTTCGGCCGCAGCCAGGCAGATCAGTTGGGCCAGCCGTTCGGGTGCCGCTCCTCCTAGCAAAAGCCTGGTTAACTGATCGACCGTCTCAATCGCCTTATCACTGAGCAATTGTTCCACAAAAGCTTGTTCATCAAGCTGGTCGGATTGTTCCGAAGTTGGAGGTTGCTGTAACTTTTCGAAAGCCTGCCGAAGCGGAGTAACGAGATCGACCGGCGCCTGCCAATGATGAAGTTCTTCGCTGCGGGTTGGCGATCCGAGGAGTGGTACAAGCGAAGCGAGGATAGGCTCCGTAAGTGAATCTCCCAAGTCTTCCAGCGCCTCAAATGCTTTATTATGAAAATCAAAAGTATGGCCGCCGTCCAAATAAAAGTGGTCTGTCACCGAAATCAGCATCATGTCCGCTAATTGTTCAGATGTAGCTCGCTTGGCTATGGCAGTCAGCAATACCTTTTCCGCGCCTTGGGTATCGCGCACCTCGACACAGTTGCGATACCACTCCATCAGTCTTTCCGTGGAAGCCGGTGAGGAAGGCAGCGCCCCGAGCAGGTGACGGGGAGCACGTCCTGAGCTAGCCCTGGCTACTTGAACCAATCCGTGGTACAAGGCGAGAATTCGACCAGATACATCGAGCTTGGGCAGTACGTTTCTCATCGCGGTCAAAATGGTCAAACCCGCTCCCCAGCCATTCCCTTGCGACGTACCGAACGTGACGCCGATACGGACAATTTCATCAACCGGGACTCCGGATTCGACCAACCCGATGACCGCCTTGGCGATCACAATGCCGATGTTCTGCTCAAGTCCTTCCCGCAAACGGTGCTTAAGCTTCTCGGCATTGCCGATGTTCCTTGGTCTTGAGCTAACCCAGACTGCCTCACTCTCGACCTTAACGTCGTAAGCGGGCACGTCGTCTGCCCAGGGATCCAGCGTCCCGCCACTGCAGATGTCGAAGCGAGCATGATGCCAGTGACATGTCACCATGCCGTTGCAAACGCTTCCTAAATGAAGCGGAAAGCCGAGATGAGGACATCGGTTGTCTATCGCTCTGACCTCATCCTCGTGGTAAAAAACGGCGATACCTCCTTTGATAACCTCGAGATGCGGTAAATCCACGATGGCTCCGGTATACTTCAATTTATAGGCACTGACGGCAAATCCCAGAGAAAGAGCCTGTTTCAATGGATAACCTTTGACGATCGCCGCATAAAATCCCGACCAAAATGCATCGCCGGCTCCCGTGGTATCTACGACCTGAGTAGCCAAAGAGTCGAATGCAATCGTCTCTTTTCCATTAGAAACGATAGCGCCATCCTTCCCTAATGTCAAAATAACCAGCTTAGCGCCCAGTTCCAAGAAATGTTCGAGATAACGCTCAGGCGACGCTTTCCCAAACAGTCTCTCTGCGTCGTCCTCTGAAGGTTTCACAATGTCAACCTTACCGATGATAGATTTCACGTAGTCGATTCCATTCTCGCCCTTTTGCCATATCATCGGATGATAGTTAGGGTCAAAACCGATCAAAGTACCGTGTTTTCTTACCGTGTCCATCACGCTTTCGATCGTATAACGGGACGGAACTCTCGATATAGGCCAACAGGAGAAATGGACGATTTTGGAGTTGACTACGGCATCCGTCAGCCCAGTTGTATAAGCTAATTGACAATCCGCCCCCCGATAAAATATTGGAATCGGCGTAGCTACACTCTTGGTTACGACGACCATGCTCGTTGAATCATCGACACGCTGAATCAAATCCGTAGCAATATCCGCTTGCTGTAGCTGTTCAACGAGAAATCTGCCAAATCCGTCATCTCCGACCGAAGAAGCTACAAGGGGGCGCAGCCCTAATTTTTTTGCATTCAATGCAATATTGGAAGGAGAGCCTCCAAATAGCCTTCGGTACGTATCACATTGATCGCTATCGTCATATTCCGTTGTCATCATATCGATCAGAAGCTCACCGACGGTCAAAATATCATACTTCTTATCACTGAACAGTATACTAGCCTCGAATTCAAACACGCTTCCATCTCCCGACTTTTATTCCACCGCCCACAGTAAAGCTTTTTCAATGTATTCATTCCAAAAATCCCAGATATGTCCTCCCTGGCTTTCCACATACGTGTTCTCAACCTGTTCCGAAACTAGGAAATCGTGAAATCTACGATTGACATCCAACAAAAAATCTTCGGTACCGCAAGCCATATAGATCGCTGGAATTGCCGACTTCTTCTCTTTCAAGCCCAGGACCAGAGCCTCCGGATCTTTATCGCTCCCTTGAAGCCGGTCCAAATCACCGAATACTCTCGTAAAATATTTATAATCCGCTATGCCGTCATTATAATCGGGATTTGCGTTAGCGATTTTATAGGTAATAATAGCCGATGACAACGCGATGATCCGGCTAAAATGCTCGGCATATTTGAACCCGTTCCGAATGGCTCCGTACCCGCCCATGGATAAACCGCCGATGAAAGTGTCTTCTCTTCGCTCCGACAATGGAAACATTTTCCTTGTAAACTCCACCAGTTCATTTCCGATGTATTCTCCGTATAATGACCCTTTATCAACATCATCCACATAAAAGTGGTTCTCCCCTGCCGGCATAAAAACCGCAATACGGTGCTTGTCGGACAACTCCCGAATTCTCGTGAAGCTAATCCAATCCGAATAGCTGCCTGAGTATCCGTTCAACAAATAGAGCGCTTTAAGCGGCTTCTTCTCCGCTTTCGGCATCCCCGGAAATTCAAAATCGTCCAAAGGTACAAGCGCATTGAACGTGACTTCTCTCCGCAAAGCCTTTGAGTAAAAATTAACCTGCAGTGTCGCCATGGTATCCATTCTCCTTTTCTCTCATTTCAGGACTATGCCCTCGTCTTACAAGTAAAGAAACGGCTCCTTCGCATCGACAAAAGTAACCGGGAGTCCGCCGGCCAACGGCTTCAGCCATTCGGCCATAAACTTCATTCCCCATTCCTCGCTCCGCTCATGTCCTACGACGATCATGGCCTTATTCAGTCCGAGCATGCGGGCGTCGTTGACATAAGCGCAAAGCGTCCATTCCACGATTTCACCGCAGACGATGACATCCAGGTTCTTATCTCGCATCAGTTCCATCGGCATTTGCTCTCTCCCAAGACCTAAACTGCCTCCGCCTACCAAAATTCCGACTCTGGAACACTTCATCTCGGGATTGCCCACGATTTGCAGAACATTCATTCCCAATTTGTATTTAAAAAAGGCGGCCAATTCTTTCAAAGTGACCTCATCAATTTGGTAGGTGTGCGGCGGATGCTTTTCCAGCAATTTGTCTTCCCATCCGATCTCCTTAAGCAGTCCATCGTAGATTCGGTCAGTCTTGGCCATATGCATGTAATCGTGATAGCGCCAGACTGCAATCCGGTGATGCTCTAATAATTTACGCTTTACTATATATACAGGATCCTCCTGAAGCCAGTCCGTTTCGTCTATCCCCGTATAAAAGGTAGGCTCGTGTGTAATGATCATATTAGCCCCGCAAGCGATAGCCTGATGAATCACATCGATAGTTGCCATAAACGTCGTTACAATACCGGTTACTTCTGTATACGGACTTCCGGACACAAGTACATCGCCGGTTTTTTCCAGTCTGAAAGTGCCGCAAGAATCCGTAATAATCGCATCTATGACCTGTTGAACATTCATGCTATAGCCCTCCTTCGTTTCGTAAAGCGATTAACCTTTTACGGCACCGACAACGACGCCCTTCGTGAGATATTTCTGCAGAAAAGGCAGTACGATCAAGATCGGCACGATTCCGATAATACCCATGGCCATCCGTACCGCCGTAGTTGGAAGATTGGCTGCACCAGCTCCCAGCAAGCTGCTCGCCTGGCTCGATTTTAAAAATTGGATATTATTCATCAGACGGATCAACAAATTCTGAATGCCATAATACTGAGGTTTCGTGACAAAGTATAAGGCATTAATCCAATCGTTCCAGTAGGCAAGTCCCGTAAACAAACCGACTGTTGCCATAACCGGAATCGAAAGCGGCAGCATAATGCTATAGAACGTTCTTATTTCGCTAGCCCCATCGATTTGAGCCGATTCGATGAGGGCGGCAGGTACATTATGCTTATAGAAGTTCCTTACCAGCAGAACATTGAATCCATTCATGAGCAAATTCGGTATGATCAATGCGGCTAACGTATCCTTAATCGAAAACACTTTGGTCCACATCATGTAGGAAGGGACTATGCCTCCGTTAAATAACATGGTGAAAAATACAAGAAATGCAAGGACATTATGATACTTGAAATCTTTCCGCGACATGGGATAGGCAAGCATGGCCGTGATGGCGAGGCTGATGACGGTTCCGACAACAGTCACAAAAATCGACACTCCGTATGCCCGCGCAAAGGTTGACACATTGCTGAACAAGTATACGTAGGCATCGGCGCTCATTTTGTTCGGGAAATAGCTATATCCGTCTCTAATAAGCGTCTTTTCATCGGTAAACGATGCCAGCAGCATCAGAATAAAAGGCAAGAAAGCAAATATGGTCAACAGGGTCATAGCTGCTGCAGAGAATATCGTAAATGCCCGTTCTCCTCTTGATTGTAAACTTGTCATGATGGATTCCCCCTAAAACAGTGCATTGTCGGAATTTACTTTCCTTACAATACCATTGACTACTATGACTAGAATAAAGCCTACCAGTGACTGGTACAGACCAGCAGCAGCCGACATCCCAATATCGTTAACTTGCATGAGAGCACGATACACATAAGTATCGATGGTTTGTGTCGTGCTGTATAAAGCCCCCGCATTTAATGGCACTTGATAAAAGAGTCCGAAATCGGAATTGAAGATTCTTCCTACAGACATTAAGCCCAGTATGATAATGGTTGGCGTCAGCAAAGGCAAGGTAATCATAGAAATTTGTCTAAGTTTGCCTGCACCGTCAATTTTAGCGGCTTCATAAATACTTTTATCGATTCCTGCAATAAATCCGAAATATACGATAGAACCGTATCCCGCCGTCTTCCAAAGCTGTATGATCACAAGGATGAACGGCCAATATTTAGGCTCCGAATACCAATTAATAGCCGATATGCCAAGCGGTTCTAGAATTGTATGGTTGATAAATCCGCTATCGGCATTCAAGTAAGCAAATACGAGAAAAGATACGACGACCATCGATACCAGGTTCGGAAGAATCAAACCAGACTGGAAAAACTTCGAGTAAAACTTACTCAACAGCTCCGCCATCAGAATCGCGATGAATATAGAAACAATGGTGCCGAGAATGATAAATGCAACATTGTACAGAATCGTATTTCTTGTCATGATCAACGCATCGGAAGTCCGAAATAAAAACTCGAAATTTTTCAATCCGACCCAATCGCTTCCGAATATGCCTTTGGCAAAATCAACATCTTTAAAAGCGATAAATACCCCAAACATCGGAATATAGTTATTGATCAACAAATATAGCAAACCGGGAGCCGCAATTAGTAAAAGCGGCAGCGTATTGCTTGCTTGCTTGCTGTTTTTCTTTATTGGCTTCTCCATGCCACTGCCCCCCTTAAGGAAGACAGAATGGAGCAGTTTCCGGCTCCATTCCTCACCCAAATCTTATTTTTTCTGCTCAGCGATCCATTTGTCCAGTTGCTCCTGCTTTTTCTGAATGAT
This sequence comes from Paenibacillus andongensis, assembly GCF_025369935.1. Lineage (NCBI taxonomy): Bacteria > Bacillati > Bacillota > Bacilli > Caryophanales > Paenibacillaceae > Paenibacillus > Paenibacillus andongensis. The sequence continues at coordinate 5,282,993 of NZ_CP104467.1, forward strand.
GGTTTGAGCACCGGCATCATTCAATGCTTTTACAAATTTAGTAATCGTCGTTTCAGGATCCAGCACGCCAGTGACCAAACCAGGAATGTATTGGTTAACCACATTGTTTACTGCACTTAACTCCGTTTTTACGGATGATTGGTCGAAGATGAATCCGAAGTACGGCGATCTTTTCGTTTCTTTGTTTTCTTTCAGTTTCAGTTCGGTATCCTTCCAATCCGCGCCTTCGAACAGATATTGAAGCGACTCGGAGCCGAGAATACCGGAGGATAGCTGCGCAGTATACGGTACGCTTGCAGCATCCTTACCATCCGGATATTTAACGTGATGATCGTCCACTTTGACATAGTCCCGGCCTTCGACTCCATAGAGCATCGTATTTAACAGATCTTTATCCGTATAAGTCAAGTTCAAAACTTTCATGGCAGCATCAGGTACTTTGGTTGTACTCGACATCATCCACACAACGAAATCCACAGCTTGTGTATCAAAATAGAACGGAGCAATTCGTTTCATGGCGATATTCTTACCGGTCTGTGCGCTTACTGCTTTGCCGGCTTCCAAACCGCTATAACCGCCTAGCGTGGAGAATCCGCGCCCCGACGAAACTAAATCGGCATAATTGGTTGACGTTGTCGCCGCATCTTTTTGCAAATAGCCTTTGTTGTACCAATCTCTCATCATGTTAACGCCGTTTTTGAACACATCCGTCTCATAAAGATTGACTACTTTATTGCTATTGCCAACAACGACCCCGACCCCTGACTCATCCGTTAACAGATCGATGTCATTCGTTCCTCTTAACAGTCTAACTAGATTCGTATCGCTTGGATTGACATTAATCGGCGCAAAAGGCACGACATCCGTGTGCTTTTTCATTATGGCGTCGAACACTTTCGGCAAATCGTTGACCGACTTCATATCATCAGCCGTAAAACCGGTTTCTTTCAGTAAATCGGCGTTATATACAATATTCAGCGGAACCGACATTCCTTTATTGGCGGGAATGCCATAAATATGACCGTTCATCGTTGTTGCTCTCAGCAAACCATCACCGAAGTCTTTGTCCAGTATCGCTTTTGTTTCCTGACCGTATTTACTGATCAAATCCTCCAGCGGATAAACCTGTTTTTTAGCGGCATAGCTCGGGAACTGCCCCGGACTGGTGAACAGATCCAGTTGTTCGCCGCTTTGAAGCGCCAAATTTACTTTTTGACCGTAGTCTGCAGGTCCGTACACTTTAAAGTCTACTTGCACATTAATCTTCTTAGTTGTAATTTTGTTGATCGCCTCGTTAATGCTGCTCATATCATCGGGAATTTTATTGAATGACGGCAACGCTATAACAACTTTTTCCATCTTGCTGCTGGTCCCGCCCGACTTAGAACCGGTTGATTCGGTCGATTTGTCAGTCCCGGTCGAGCAAGCTGTCAAGACGGTGCCGAATAGTGTTACAGACATGACTGATGCTAAGATACCCCTTGTCCTTATCATAGTTTGAAGCCTCCTGAAGTAGTTTCTGAATACGATTTCAGTTTAATCCTTATCGGTGTGATTATCTTTAAAAAATCAGCGTTTTTTTTGTAAAAATCCGTGATGTCGCAAAAAGAAAAAGGCCATTTCGGCCTTCTTTGCATTATTGTTTATGTTTGGCTCTAAAAGCATTCGGAGTTTCATTCGTTATTTTTTTGAAAACCGTTGAGAAATAAGAGATGCTGTCAAAGCCAATCTCAACGGCAATCGTTCCGATGCTCTCGTTTCCTTGAATGAGCCGTTCTTTTGCAATAAGAATACGATGCTCATTCAGGTAATCCTTCATCGATAATCCTGTCTTGTTTTTAAACATCTTTGCAAGATAATCGGGTGACAAATAGACGCTGGCCGCAACATCCTCGCGACTCAGTTCCTGATGGTAATGATTGCGGATAAACGTTTTCACCTTCTCCACAACACTTTCGGACTGCTTCACTTCTCTTAAATAATCGATTGTTTTATTGGTTACGAAAGCAGCCCATTTCATCATGTCCATGACACTATGTTCGGATTTCTGCAACAAGATTCCGGAGAAGTTATCGGAAAACAACTTATGTGCATGTATTTTATTTTTGTAAAGTATCGAATAAACTAGCTGCATAAAGTCCTGTTTGATGGAATGCATGATGCCCGCGTCAAGTTTATTGCTTTTGGTGAGCGATTCGAGATCTTTTTTTAGCTTGTTCACGATTTGTACTTTTTCGCCTTCGATAAACAATGATTCGAATCCGTTCACATCAAGCGTATAAGATTCATTCGTTACATATTCAAAGCGATCTTCTTGGTAATGAGCGTTTCCTTTATAAATAATGTTATTCCTATCCATGACCTCCAAGATCGTTTTCGTTGCATGCAATACGTCAATCGGTACTTTCTTGCTTATATAACAGGTCGCCGTACACTGAAAAAACTCCCGGCAATAACGGATTTGCTGACGGCATCTCGTTGTAATCTCTTCCAGCGAACTGCTTCCGCTGATGATCGTCGCAACATAATAGCGATCGTCTTGCTGATAATTGATGACATGACTGAGATGCAGATTGTCCAGCATCGTTTCTGAAGTTAGATTGGAGAACGCATAGATGAAGGTGCTTTCATTCCAACTATCCTGTATATCCGATTTGCCAATGCTCGTCAGCACTAGAGAGTAACCATGTTCCAACTCCAGAGACAGGTCTCTCTTCCGAATTTCGCCATGAATCAAGTCTAAACGGGGGGAAATCTGGGCAAATAAAATATCCCTCCAAAAGCTTTGCTCGACAAATGACTTATTCTTTAACCAACTGGCACCGAATTGGCTGTATGCTTGCAACTGATTTTTCGCCCTCAGCGAATTTACAGTTTTGGCGAGAGCCGCTTCAACCTTACTTTTGTCAAAAGGCTTGATTAAGTAAGCGTCCGTATTGTAAGAAATCGCCGTCGACGCGAATTCAAAATTTTCATGACAGGTAAAAAAAATAAATGCACAGTCATGATGGTTATCCCGCACCCATTTGATCATGTCCAGTCCAGAACCCCTGGGCATTTCGATATCGCAAATGATAATATCCGGTTTATCAGCGTCAATAAGAACTTTGGCATCCGTAATATTATGTGCCGTTAATACAGCCCCAATTCCCAACGAATTCCAGTCGATAAAGTCACGCATGACCTCTACAGTAGGAATATCGTCATCAATCATGAGACACTTCAATTTGTTCCCTCCTAAGCCTGATCCGCGGGTGACTGAAAAGGAATCAAAATTTCCACCTTTGCTCCAGACGGTTCGTTACTGGAAATCTTTAATAAACCATCCCTTTTATAAAGTAAACGCAACGTTTTTTTGATATTGGAAATACCGATTCTTTGCCCCGTATCATTGACATGCATACCGGCGGCATTCACTTCTTCTATGATCTCACAAGGAAAACCTTCCCCGTTATCTTCCAGTGTAATTTTGACAAAGTCCTCTTGATGATTCGAGTATGCTTCCACTTTTATAAATATCGACAGAATATCTCCGTAAACTAACGCATGCTTGAACGTATTCTCAATAAAGGTTTGCATGAGAAAGTGCGGCAGCATATATTGTTCCAAAGCCGGATCGATATCGATCATATGGAAAATGTGGTTGGGGAATTTGATCTCTTGCATGTGAATGTAATTGGTCACGTGTTCGATTTCTTCCCTTACCGTTACTTTCACCAAGCCTCCTTTGAACATATATCTAAGATGTTCCGACAAGTAGTTGATCAGTTTCCTGATTTCTTCGTTTTTATTGTGATACGTAAGGCTGGAGATGGTCGTAATGGCATTCAAGAAAAAGTGTGGTTTTATTTGCATTTGAAGATACTTGAGCTCTGCTTTGTTACGTTCCAGCTTCTCTTCATAGGAATGGATTTTTAACTGTTTGATTTCTTTAATCATCGATGTAAATGAATGAAAGAGCTTGGCGAACTCGATAGACGCTTTATGCTGCGGCAGCTGGTAGTCCCAGTTTCCCTTCTCCAATTCTTTCGTCGCTTTAACAAGTTCAAGAACTGGCTTAATAATCTGGCGTGAAAGCGAAGTTAATACAGCAGGCACGATCACTAAGGAAACGGCTCCAAGAGAAATAATCACCCATTGGATAAAATCTAACCCTGATAAAACGCTCTTTCTTTCTATCATATTCGAAAGTTTCCCGATCTCCGGAATGTCCTCTGAAATAACGAAATAGTTGCCAGCAATCTTGTACGAAGTTTTACCGGTGTCCTGCAATGTACTCAGTTGATTAAAGACTGGATCAGTTACAGAAAGCAACCTTCCATTTTTATCGCTTAATCCATAATGGTTTTGGGAATCTGACGTTTTTTTCACAACATTCATGAGTGTGTCTGCTTTGACAGCGGCGCCAATCATAATGTCCGATACTTTGAAGCATTTGATTTCATAACCAATTCCATTCAATTGAATCGAGGACCAATCCCTTCCGATCATCGTATTACTCGCGAATTGTTCACTCTTTAAATAATCGGATAAAGTTTGATTTTCATTGGAACGTATGTTTTTGCCGAACTGCACCAAAAAGAGATGTTCACTGGGCTCCAAAATAAATAAAGCGTCTATGCTTTCGTTATTCGACACTTTCGAGAGTAATGCATTTTTCAAGCGCAAGGCCTCGAAGTATTTGCTGCTTTCATCTTTTTTCGGAAATAGAACGACATCGTCGATATGATTTTCAAATACTTCATTTAGATCTTTGGAGACGCTGTTCAAGCGATTTTGAATATTATTAATGTGAATTCCCATGGTGTATTTGGAGTTGTTCACGATATTCGTTTCGACCACATTAAAGGAATATACATTGCTAATAATCAGAACAGCGACAAGAATAGCCAATATCAACGTAATTTGAAGCGAAAATTTGAAAACCAGTGAAACCGGCTTTGTCCTCTTAAACATGTCATCCTTCCTCATTAAAAGAACATTTTTTTCGATTCGAAAATAAGCGAAAAGAGGCGTAAGCCTCTCTCCACCCATTCCATCTATTAAAATCATCATACAGCTTTATAGTGTCTTCGGGAATATGTCAACCGCTTGACATTTTCCCGAATAAAAAATCAACATTGAAAAGCTTTTGCCAAAGCATTCACGTATCCGTTTCGGGCACGTTGACTGATTTCCGCGTCGGGAACAACGTGTTCGAAGGCATGATAGCATCCGGGATATAGTTGAAATTCCACGTCGACGCCTGCTTGGGCCAGCCGTGCAACATACTCGATCGTCTCGTCGCGAAACGGATCAAGCTGGCCTACACATGTATATGTCGGAGGAAGGCCGGCCAGGCTCTCCGCTCGAATAGGCGCCGCATAAGGAGAAATGTCGCCATCGGCATATTCGCCGCCAAGGTACATCTTCCAAGCCGCCAGGTTGTTTGCCCTATTCCAAACAGCAGGATCCGTGATTTCATGGCTGGAAGGCGTGATGTTTCGATCGTCGATCATCGGGTATAGCGGCATTTGAAAACAAATGGAAGGGCCGCCTTTGTCACGAGCCATCAATGCTAATGCTGCGGTCAACCCACCGCCAGCGCTACCTCCGCCAACCGCAATCCGCGACAAATCGATGTTCAATTCATCCGCGGCCCTCGTCATCCAGTTCAAAGCAGCGTAGCAGTCATCGATTGCTGCCGGAAACGGGTGTTCAGGGGCAAGCCGGTAATCAGGCGAAATGACAATGCAGTTGACGGTTCTCACGAAACATTCGCAGAGACTTTGCTCGCCGTCAGGGTGTCCTAATACATACCCTCCGCCATGAATCCAAAGTAAAGCAGGCAGCTTCGTTTCATCCCTCTGAGCCGGTTCGACAATTTTGACCAACATCTCTTGTTTACCTGCACCGGATATTGTACAGTCGGTGACCCGAACAAAATCAGACTTCAACGCCTGCGGTAAAGGGGTTTGCCTTATAATTGCCAAATCATCCGGAATCCGAAAAAGCGGAAGGGATGTCAAAGATTCCCTAATTTCCGGTAACACTCTGTTCTTAAAGTCCATTCAACAAGCCTCCACTATTTGTTACGTCGTACTTCGTTCAATTAATGTAACCGGTAAAGAATTGACCATCGGAACCTCCTCCCCTTCAATTTGTTTTGCAATTAATTCGATCGTTAGCTCGCTCATCTTTTGAATAGGCTGCCTAATGGTTGTAAGACGAGGCACAACTAAAGATGCGATCTTCACATCATCATAACCGATGATTTTTATGTCTTCCGGAATCCTCTTTTTTAATTGATAACAGGCTTGCATAACCATCGCCCCGATCACATCACTGCTGGCAAAAACACCGTCTACTTCCGGATGCTCCAGAAGGAAACGAACAATTGTATCCTCACTTGCCACAGTATCTATGTCATGTACCTCTAAATTCAAGTGAACATATTCAACCCCTGCATGTTGCAGTTCCTCAGCAAACCCTTGTAACCTTCCTCCAGCAAGCAGACCATGATGATGCGGCCCGCCAACTCCACCTTGCATATAAGCCAGCTTTCGGCAACCTTTGTACACAAGTAACCGCGCTGCAAGTTTGCCGCCCATCAGATTATCGGAGTTAATAACAGGAATCGTATCATCTACGACTCGATCGAAAGCTACGATAGGAAGGTTCAGATTCCGATAATGTTCAACATCCAAAACCATGCTGCCCATAATGATGGCGTCCACTTGATTCTTTTTCAGCATGTCGATGTATTTGCGTTCTTTCGTTACATCTCGATTCGAATTACACAATAGAATTTTATACCCGCTTTGGTCAGCATAATATTCAAGATAATGAGCTAATTCACTAAAAAAAGGATGAGAAACTGTAGGAATTATGAGGCCGATCATATTCGATTTTTTTCTGAACAAAGAACGGGCCATTTCATTGGGATGATAATTTAGCTCCATCATAACCTGATATACCTTATCACGCGTCGCCTGGCTGATATATCCCCGGTTATTGAGAACACGGGAAACCGTCGTAACGGAAACCCCTGCTTTTTCTGCAACATCTTCGATTTTAGGCATCGCTTGACCACCTGACTTTTTTAAAGCCATTATACGCTTAATTTACAATTATTTCAGCCGTTGTGAACTCTGTTCCATGTGTGATGGGGCCTTATTTCAAGGCCCCTTCCGTTATCCCTTTGATGATTTGGTTTTGAACGAAAAGATATAAAACCAATACAGGAATAATCGTCATGATTAATCCCGCCATCAAGGGTGCGTAATCAACAGAGTAAGACGAGAAGAAAGTAAACGTAGAAAGCGGCAACGTCCTTTGTTCCGGCGACATTAAGACCAAACTGGGCAATAAATAATCATTCCAGATCCAGAGTACATCCAAAACAATAAGCGTCACGAAAACCGGTTTCAATAGGGGCAGTACAATCTGGAAAAAAGTTCGCAGCCTCGAGCTGCCCTCTATAAAAGCCGATTCTTCCAATTCGTAAGGAATCCCTTTGATAAACCCATGGAAAGTAAAAACGCCGAAGGGAACGCCAAACCCCAAATATAAAAACAGCAGAGTTCCCTTCATATTGAGCAGATCCAGCTTTCCGTACAACATGACCATGGGGATCATGATGACCTGGAACGGAAGCGCCATGGAGCCAAGCATCATGAAAAATAGCACCGTATTCAGCTTCCATTTGAATCGAACAAACAAATACCCGGTCATTGACGAAAAAATAACGATAATGAAAACTGCAGCAACTGTAATAAAGATGGAGTTGGTAAGTCCTTGCATGAATTTCATGCTGGTCAATGCCTTGGTGTAGTTCTCGAAATGAACATTGCTGGGTATCGATAATGGATTTTCGATGAACTGCTGCGTTTTTTTGAAAGAGTTCATGACGACCAGCAAAAAAGGAATTAAAAAAACAACTAAAAATGCATACAGGAATAAGGATTTGATCCTTACTATGGACTGTCGAAAAGCCATCACGATTCGACCTCCAATTTTTTGAGTAAGTAAGATTGAGTAAGCGCAACCAAGGCTACAACACCAAATAAGACAACCGCTTCCGCCTGCCCGATTCCGTATTGATTGGACAAGAACGCTTTTTGAACGATATGATAAGAGGCTAATTCGGTGGAATGAAAAGGTCCGCCTTTCGTTAGGGCAAGGTTAATATCGTAAGTTAAAAACGAGCGAGAGATGGAAATAAAAATACAGATGACGATAGCCGGGATCGAAAGCGGCAATATGATTCTACGAAGTCTTGCATAACCGTTCGCCCCGTCAATGCTCGCAGCTTCCAACACATCATTAGGAACACCCGAGAATCCGGCAATATAAATGATCATGAGATAGCCGACCAATTGCCAAGCTGTTGCGATCACGAGCGCCCAAAATGCGGTATCCGTATCCGTTAACCACGATGATTTAAACAATGCCCAGCCATACTTATTCCCAATGTATGGCATGATTTGCGAGAATAGCGTCTGCCACAAATACCCGAGCACGATTCCGCCTATTAAGTTCGGAGTAAAAAAGCCCGTTCGAAGCCATTTCTCTCCTTTCACCCCGCTGGTCAACGCCAGTGCTATAAAGAAAGCCGCCGCATTGGAGATCAATACCGTAAACACTACATATTTAATGGTAAACCACAATTGGACGAGAAAAACGGTATCATGAAAAACTTTGGTATAATTCGACAAGCCGACAAATGATATGTCGGCCGTTCGTACATCCCAATTCGTAAACGTCAAGTACAATCCAACCAAGAACGGGATCAAAACGACAGCAGCAAATGCCAGTACGGAAGGAGCCCCAAAAAGCAGAAAGGCTCCCGTATTCCTTATATAAATCTTACTCCTCATAGCGCCGCCCCTTTACAACCAGTTTTTAACCTCAGCCCCTATTTCCCGGCATTCGATTTCCAATAATCCTGAACCTCTGTCGTGAAAGCCTTTCGGTCGGCTTTTTCTACCAAATATTTTTGCATGGAAGCGCCTGTCTTTGACCAATAGTCTTGCGGAAAATAATTAATAACACCGATATTCAGGACCTTCCCTTGATCGACATATTTCGCTATGGCATCGGAAATCACATTCGTGCCTTTTGCCTTTACGTCCTTATAGGGCAAGGACAGGCCCATTTTGGTCACTATCGCACTTTGTCCCTGCTCACTTGTAACCATCCATTCAACGAATGCTTTAGCTGCTGCCTGCTGCTCAGGGGTAGATCCGGATTTGTCAATAGCGAACAACTTCGGCTCCGTGTAGGCTACTTGAGTGTTGCCGTAATCCGTTGGATTGTTGCTAATCGGTACCGGAATGATTCCAAAGTCTTTATCTCTTCCTTCAAGAGTGCCAATGACAGACCAAGTCCAGTCCCCCATAAAATAGAATGCTGCATTGCCTTTTGCGAAATCGGTGCTGTCTTTATTGTAATCTGCGACAAGCGGATCACTTTTTCTGGCATTGTATTTCTTCAATAAGTCAAATGTATCCATCAGACCGTTGAACGGCTGATTGTCCGCCAAGTTGGCTTTGCCGTTTTTCAAATCCTCTACAAACTTGCGATTCTCTTCCACTTTTGGCGATTGCAAAGAATAGGCCAATCCCAGATAGTGAGCGCCTAAGGACCAATCCGCCCCGTGAATCATCACAGGCGCCTTGCCGGCAGCTTCGATTTTTTTGAACAATGCTTCCAAATCATTACGGGTTTTTATGGAAGCCGGAACAAAGGTCCCCCCGATCGATTCCTCAACCACCCGTTTGTTATATAATAAGCCATAGCTTTGAGCTGTCCATGGAACGCCAAGGAATTTGCCGTCCAGCAAAGCGCCGTCAACCGCCCCTGGCTTTGTTAGTTTTTCATATTTCGCTTTCTCCGACTCCAAGTCCATGAACTTATCTTTATATTGGAGAATCGTTCCCGGGTCAAGGTTGGCTATTGTGGCCGGATTGCCGGATACCAACAGGGATTGAAATTTCTCTAATTGTGCTCCTCCAATTGGCGTCGGAATCAATTCAATCGTTACGTTTGGATTTTGTTCGTGATACGTTTTAAAAAGGTCCTCGAACACGTTGTTTACTTCAGCTGAAGTATTAAAGAAAGTAAGCTTTACTCCCTTTGCTTGTTGGGTGGCCGCCGGCGCGGAGCTTGGCTCATTGTTTTGGGAACATGCCACCAACGAGGAAAGCAACAAGATTGAACAAATTCCAGCTGTGGTGATACTCTTCATCTTTTTCAAAACCTTTTCCCCCTTGAAACTGTATTTTTGAATGCGCTACCAAAATTATGATAACTTGTCGACATGTCATGTGTCAACCGGTTGACATAAACTTTATGTTTATTTGGCTCCTTTTTTTTGACAAACATCTGGAGTCAAATAGGCGTATCGGAGCACGATTTATTTTTGCCCATAACAGACTCTAAAAGCACGAAGACGCGACCGGTTTTCCAGTCGCGTCTTCGTGCTATTTTCTGTTTGTCGCCAATACTTTAGCGAATACTTCCTGAGCTCTTCTTATGGTATAATCCGGATGTTCTTCTACGACTATTTGCAATTCTTTAACAAAATCTTGATCCAGGGTAAACCTTCTAGTCTCTTGTCCAAAATATTGCTCCAATTGTGTTATGATCGCTATCTCGCCATAAAAGATGCATCGATTGTTATGATCTGTCATGATTGCCAAAGATATATTCATCATTCGACGCAATCTCCTTTTTGCCTTTTTCCAATCTGTTGTAGACTACGTCCTTATCAAATCGATTTGCACCAACCGAATTAACTCCCGCTTCAATTCTCTCATTTCTTTCAGACGGTCGATACGATGTAACGCTTTCCGCTCTCAACATGAAACCCGATACAGCCGTTCCCAACTTGAGAATAAGTTACTTCTTCGCCATCTTGCGTTATCCTGACCATCTGCTTGGCAAGCACTTTACAACTCTGCGTTATTGAAGCTGCGATTTCTGCTTTTGCCAATGCGCCGTTCTTCCACTCCAAATCGACTTCATAACCTCCCCGGCCCCGCAGTCCTTTGACATACCCGTCATTCCAGGCACCCGGCAACGCCGGCAGGAATTCCAAATAGTCTTGATGCGATTGCAGGAGCATCTCTGCGATCCCTGCTGTTGCGGCAAAGTTGCCGTCGATTTGGAATGGCGGATGCGCGTCAAACAGATTGGCATATACACCGCCTCCGTGATTCATCGGCGCGTCACCCTTTACTAGCGTTAACAAATTTGAGATTAACCGCTCTGCGCGATTACCGTCTTTGAATCTTGCCCATAAGCCGATTTTCCAGCCAAGGCTCCATCCCGTCCCTCCGTCTCCTCTGATTTCAAGTGATGTTCTCGCAGCATGAAAGAGATCGGGAGCAGATTGCTCCGTAATCAGCCGGCCCGGATAAATCCCCACAAGATGAGAAACATGACGATGATGGACATCTTCCTCCTCGAAATCTTGGGACCATTCCTGCAATCGACCGTGCTTGCCGATTTGAAGCGGCAGTAGCCTTTGCTTCGCCTTTGCAAGTGTCATCATAAAATCTTCATCCATCTTCAGCTGTTCCGCTGCCTGGATACAGTTGTCAAATAATTCACTTATCAAAGATAAATCCATGGTCGACGCAGTGCTTACGGCATGGCGCTTATCGCCAACCCGGAATTTCAGCTCTGGAGAGGTGGAAGGCGATGTAATCAGATAGCCGTCTTGATCTTCCATGAGCCAATCCAGACAGAATAACGCCGCTTCCTTCATAATGGGGTATGCTGTATCTCGTAAAAATACGTCATTCCCACTGAAGGCGTAATGCTCCCATAAATGCTGCGTTAACCAGACACCGCCCATCGGCCAGTACGCCCAAACTGGGTCTCCATGGCCATAATCGCCAACCGGTGCCGTCTGGGCCCAAAGGTCGGAATTATGGTGTGCCACCCACCCTCTAGCGCCATAATTTGTTTCAGCCGTCTTCTTGCCGTTCAGTGCCAATCTGCCGATAAAATCAAGGAGTGGTTCATGCAATTCCGCCATATTGCAAGGCTCTGCAGGCCAGTAGTTCATCTCTGCATTAATATTGAGCGTATAGTTGCTGCTCCACGGCGCTCTCGTTTCCTCATTCCATATCCCTTGAAGATTGGCAGGTTGAGTTCCCTGGCGTGAGCTTGCTATCATCAGGTACCGTCCATAATGGAACAAAAGTTCAACCAGCCCCGGATCGCTGCTGCCAAATTCAGCAATCCGCCGATCGGTCGGCATATCTGAGGGTGCTTTGCTTTCTCCTAGAGACAAGGCAACTCTGCCAAATAGCTTGCTATGATCGTCAAGATGATGCTGAAGAATATCTTGGTATCGTTTTCCGCGAACGGCATCGATCGCTTCAGCGGTTCTTTGCTTCGGATCACTTTTGTTGCAGCTCGCGCCAATGTTCGGATCAAAGCTTGTCGCCGCATTGAAATATAAGGTCGCGCTGGTCGCTCCAATAATATGCAAACCGTCCGAATCGGCCTTCATCGCCCCGCCTTCATGCACCACGGCCAATCGTCCATGGAACTTCAATGCTTGTGAAGTCTCTGGGTCGCCGTAAATAATGGGATTTTCCGTGTAGTAATAGTTGGGCCATACTTGCTCAGGCGCTGTACCGGATATCATGCATTGATCGGCATCAAAGGACGATTCATAACGAATGGGACTGTCCAGCCAAGCACGAAAATTGAGCAAACTTTCCTTGCTCGACGTTAACCGTACAACAATGGCTTGATCGGGATAAGAAGCGAATATTTCTCTGGTGTACTGAACGCCGCCAACGGTATAAGTGACAGTCACGATGCCGGTAGACAGATCAAGCTTCCGGCTATACTGGTGTTTAACATCGCCATGTGCCATCCTTACATGCAAATCGCCGAAAGGCAAATAAGATTGCGTGTAGGGACCCATCATTTCCTTGCAGAGCCGATCCGCTTCCTCATATTTTTCTTCTGTAATCAACTCCCGCACCTTAGGTAAAACTTCTTTCGCCCCCGGATTATTCCAATCCTTAGGGTAGCCTGACCAGAGCGTATCTTCATTTAAAGCGATGCGCTCTTTCTCGACACCGCCGAATACCATCGCGCCCAGTCGGCCATTCCCAACAGGAAGCGCTTCTGTCCAATATACGGCAGGAGATTGAAATTGGATATTCATGATGATCTTATGTCCCCCTCATTCATTAATAGATATACGGATGGTTGATTTATATCACTTTACTATGAAAGCAAGCCTATCAATCTTCCGCTCCTAGATTTAACTCAAATTCCTTGTCACGATCACAGTATAGCACACCGTCCACAACTTCCACCTTGGCAACCTGAATGGACGAGCGGCGCATTTCATAACCCGAATCTTCATTATGCCCATGAACACGCCCAGGATGAGTAAAATAAAAGATATACCCCTCTTCTCCTTGTACGACCACATCTGCGTGAAGGCCGATCGTTCCGTCATCCTCACGCTTGCCAGGTTGGTCGAGAATGAGGCCGTTTCGTTCCCACGTCTCAAGATCATCGGAGCGGAAAACACCTTGTCCTCTCCATTCGTCTATAATAAGCCAATAATAGCCGCCTAAGCGGAATACATTCGGTCCTTCGTGGCCTCTTTCGGTTATCACCGGACCAATCGGCTGCCAATCATACAGATCCTTACTCTCGGCAGCGTAGGTATGATTCCACTGCTTAAACCACATTCGAAACGTGCCGTTCGGCAGCTGGTACACACAGGCATCGATCACGTTCTCCTCACTAATTCCAAGCGTGGACTGGAACTTCCAACGAATTAGGTCGGGGCTTGTATAATGCCTGATACGAGCCTTGCCCGTCCAACCTTCCGGTACGCCGTGGACATAAGTGACATACATATGGTACAGCCCATCATGCCAAATGATTTCAGGCGCCCAGAACGTATTTCTGCCCCATTCTGTTTCGAGCCCCTCCAGGATTCCCCGGTATAACCAGGTTGATCCTCCATCCGATGAAGAAGCAACACCGAGATCGGTGCCATGCACCCATCCGTATTTCGGACCTTCCTGCGTTGCCCGCCGGTTCGTATAGATCATCCACCATTCCCTGGCCTGCCGATTCCAAATGACTACAGGATCTGCCGCACCGTCAAAGATTGGGTCCCTAAACAATGGTGATTTCATTCATTCTCCACTCCCACTATAAAGTATGTTCGAACGGTCATGTGCGCTTACCTTTCCTGCGACCTCATGGCTAAATTGGTCCACATCGATATAACCCTGCTCACTCTCGCAGTTATAGCTGTATAACCCGATCCGGTCTCCCCTGTAATACCCCCACCCCATCTGATAGGTGTCTCCAAAGGCCGTGAAATGGTCCCCATTGATGCTATATTCGAACCGGTTGATTCCGTCTATGTTCCACACGGACTTTAACCAAAGGGTGTTACCTGTTAATTGCGGTCCCCATTCCATCGTCCCCGAATGGTTAAACTTCAGAACCCTTGTCCCATTCTGTTGGTGTACGCCAATCGTGCAATAGGTTTTTGAAAAATGGCAAAGCCCCGCTTCTTGCCCGTCTGCCAGGCCGCTAATGTCTATTTTAACGGTTGCCTCATTGTGAACCGTTCTAAACGACCTTTGCGAAAGAATGTTGCATACGGTAAAAAAATTGTCCTTATCGATGGGTTGGCATGCGTATAGACGCAAATAGCCTGGCCGTTCCGTTAACGACCATTTGTCGGCTCTCGGCTGATGGTTCCATTCCCAATACGGTTCAAGCACCGCCCGGTCAAAATCGTCATTCGTGGAAAGAACCGTCACGGGATGCCCGTTTATGGGCTTCCTGCCTCCCCATACCATCTCCCCGATTCCGTCGCCGTCCGTATCGTTGCCGATGATCGGCCATCCGTCAACCCACGTTACGGGCAGCAAGTGAAGCGTTCTCCCTTCGTAAATACCGGCCCTTCCTTGATGAGAAATAAAATACCACTCCCCGGAAACCGTCTGCACAAGTCCGCCTTGATTCGGCTCCCGGTCTACATCCGGGCCGTGCGTATGGATAAGCTCCTTTTCCTCATAAGGCCCATAAATATGTTCAGACCTTAACATCATGACGACTCTGACTTCAATTCCTTCCTCACGACGAACCTCGCTGTGGAAAAAATAGTAGGTTCCTTCAATTTTGTAGAGCTTATTGGCTTCGCTCCCTTTGTACTGATGAATAATCGTATCGCTGTCATGCAACAGCTCTTTGCCGTCTTCACTGAGTTTAAATAAATGGATATTATAATTATCGGCAAAATGAGTGGCAACGAAGTAGCCTTGTCCATCATCGTCCCAAAACGGGCAGCAGTCGTCCCAGCCACTAACCGCCCAAACCTGATGTAGCGGCTCCCAAGGTCCCGCCGGGTCGGCTGCCGTGCTCATAAACAATCCTTCATCGGGCGTGAAAAAATAGACCCAATATTTATCCTTGTGGAATCGGATCGCGCCTGCCCAGACTCCTCTGCCATAACGGTTCATTCGATCGTAATTATATTCCGGGCCGATGCTTATCAAATCTTTCACAACATGCCCGATCATTCTCCAATTCACAAGATCTTTGGAATGCAGTACCGCCATCCCCGGAGAGCAATGCAGAGTAGAGGAGATAGCGTAGTAGTCCTCTCCGACCCGAATGACATCCGGATCGCTATAATCTCCTGGCAAGACAGGATTAACATAGGTGCCGTCCCCCTGATCTCCCCAAGCGCCCTCCTTTGATAACTGATAGTAGTGATCCTCCATAACAGAGTCATCCTTTCCAGTCTTAATTTTACTTCATGATGCCCCTCAATCGATACTCGGTAGCAAAAAATGCAGGGTTCAACAGCATCAGAAAAATGTTATCGGGAGGAAGGCGCTACGACCATCCTCCCGAAACATGTGCAAAGATCTATTTCATATTCAACAAATACAAATAATCAACAGCTTTCCCGGTAATATGCCATTCGCAGCCAATTTGCTTTGCAAGCTTATGGCGATACCATGTTATCGATCCAGATATAATTTCCGTCGATCCATTTGGCATCCATAAAGCGTGCGACCAAAGCCTGGTCATTCAATGTTACCGTCGTTTTACTTCCATCAACCCCGGATAAATTGTCGTACAGGGTCGACGTATACCAGCCGTTGTTGCCGTTCGTCGATGACGGATTTACAGTTGTTGTAGTATCAGATGCTGTCTAGTCAATGTTTACCATAACCGTATGCGACTCTTCCGCCTTGCCGGCTTGATCCACGCTCCAATAAACAAGGAGATGAATGCCTTCGGTAAAGAGGTGCTCTGTACTCTCTCTTTTTGATGCATTCAGTATGCACGAAACATCATTTTCATACCAGTTTAAGATATAACGAACACTTTAATTTACTCCTCTTAAACCCTTTTAATCACTTTAACCGTGCATGAATCCTGTAATTTAAGGACATGAAACATGCTGCGGCGACTTGCCAGCAGGAAGCTTCCTGCTATGATCAAATGCTCATCTGTTCGTTCATCACAGCAGATACTTTCTAAGCGGTCAAAGCACAGTCTTAGAGCCGGAAGTCGTCACCCCTCTGTCGAGATAAGGATCGATAGCGTATTGGAAGCGCCCGATCCAGTTTTGCGTGGTGCCTCCCATAGTGGAAGGTTTTAGGGTCATCGCGGTATTGCCCGGAACTCGGACAAGTCAGTCAAGGAGGCATTCGAGAAGCAAAAGTGTTTTATCGCCGATGCCTCCCACGAGTTAAAGACCCCGCTAACCATCATCAACACCAATGCGGTCGTCCTTCTGGCGGACGGCTACACGTATGACCCATGTCGCATTCGTACTGAGCGAAGCCATAGAGCGTTGTCCTCACGATGGAATCTGTCATTTTCTACCTTATGAAGATCTGGCAGCCAGGGCAGCCAGGGCAGCGATGTCTGCTGCCGATAATGCCTGGCTATAGATGCGAAAATCATCCACTCGACCATTAAGATAAGGATCTGTGGTGTATTGGGAGTGGCCAATCCAATTCTGCGTGGTGGAGCCCATATCGGATGGTTTGATGGTCATAGATGTATTGCTGCCTACCCTCACGCCATCAACGTATAAAGTGCCGGTTGAACCATTCAAGGTGACGGCCACATGATGCCACCCTCCTGTGGCCAACGACGACGTCCCTTCGATAATCTGTTCACTCGACCCGTTATTCTTGATCGCGAATCGGATTTTGCCGTTGGACCCGTTCTTCGGCGTCAGGAACATATAGGTATTCGTTCCGGTACCGAAGTCGAAGATCCGCGACCAATTGCTGACGGCATCCAGATTCACCCGGCAGGCAATGGTGACCGTACTGTCGGAGGAAACAACGCTGTTAGGCAGGGAGACATATTGGTTGGATCCGTTCAAATCCACCGCATTGCCGCTATACCCGGAAACCCAGGAGGGACTGTTGACCAGCATGCCATTCCAGCCGTCTCCGGTGCCATCGCTGGCCGATGTTCCACTCGTCTCGTCGAACGCAAGCTGCGCTGTCGGCAGTACGGACTCCCCATTCATCACATCAGCCACTAATGCGGGGGGCAAGGCACGGTTATAGATGCGAAAGTCGTCCACTCGTCCGTCGAGATACGGATCGCCGGAATATTGGGAGCGGCCGATCCAATTCCTCGTGGTAGCGCCCATAGCGGAAGGTCTGATGGTCATGGCAGTATTGCTGCCTGCTTGCACACCATCGACGTAAAGGATGCCTGTTGAGCCGTTCAAAGTAACGGCCACATGATGCCATCCCCCTGTTGCCAACGCCGACGTCCCGTCGATGATCTGCTCACTCGAACCGTTGTTCTTGATCGCGAAGCGGATATTGCCATTGGCTCCGTTCTTCGGTGTCAGGAACATATAGGTATTCGCTCCGGAACCGAAGTCAAAGATGCGCGACCAGTTGCTTGCGGAATCCAGATTGACCCAAGCGGCGATCGTGATCGCGTCATCACCGGAGACCACGCCGGAAGGCAAGGAAACGTAATCGTCCGTTCCATCCAGGTCTACCGCATTGCCGCTATAGCCGTTAACCCAGGAGGCACCTCCATTGACCGCCCCGCTGCCGCCCGATCCGGATGCGTCAAAAGTTGTGGTCCCGCTCGATTCGTCGAATTTATACCAGTTCATCATACCGGCGTCGATCACGCTAGTGCCGCCTGTTTGCGCCGAGACCGCATTCGATGCCGAGCCACCTGCCGCTCCGACCTTATAATAGTAGATCGTATCGGGATCCAGTCCCGTGCTGCTGTAAGACGTTCCCGATACAGGCGCGCTGTTGATTTTGGCATAGGTACCATCGAACCGGGTCGAACGGTAAATATTGTAGCCCAAAGAACCCGATACGGCATTCCAGCTCAAGCTGATCGTATTCGCGCCTGCAGCCGTAGCTGTGAGCCCCGTTATCGCGCCTAACGTTATTTGGTTGCTCAAGCCAACAGACTTTGCTGCATCCGGTGTATACAACAACATCGCAAGCGGATAATCCTTACCTGCAACCTCCGGCATTCTCGTTTCGTAGACATAAGCCAGGTACTTGTACTTTTCCTGGGTCATATCCACGTGTTGGATATATTTGTAATAATCATATAGAACACTGTAAAACGCATCGATTCGGCCCCTGCCACCTGAGTTGATCGTTTCGTAATATTGAATATCGCTTGCTTGATTCGCCCATGCAGGTGTCCATAACTCATCGTAACCAAGATGATACTTGATCACATAGTTGGTGCCTGCGAGTAGCCGGTCATCCAGGAAGTTGAACACATTTACTGCGTTGGCAGCAGTAGACATGGCTCCGGTTGTCGGGTCCACTTTCGTGCCTTGGGCATAAATGGTTTGCGCCAATGTAGACAGTCCTGCAATGTCGTCATAAGAATGCCCCGCATCGCGCCCCATTTCAATTTCCTGCACGTGATAATCCGCAGGATCGAGTGCCGCTCCTGTTACCTCATTTTGCGTCATCCACCGCATCTGATACTTAATGGAACCGTTTCTTCCTCCGACATCTCCTGCGGAATTCACGGTCGAAGCTTCTACGGCCTCGGCATAAAGTGCATAGTCATTTTTAAAGATGGCTCTTCCGATCGTTCCCATAACCGTAAACTGATGCTGGTTCATAAAAAAAGAATGAGCGTTATAGGTGACGGAAAGAACATCCATCATATGGGTCAGATTCGTCGTATCCGTACCCGCCCATTTCAGACTCTGCGTCGGCGTATCGGAATAACGCAAAATCTCCGCCGCTGCCCCGAGCAGATATGTCGCTGTGGCAAAACGGAAGCTGTAATGCGTAACACAATCCTGGATAGCCGCATAATCCCTTATGATCGTCATGGCATTGGAACGGTACGTCTCATCGCCGGTAATATACCACATAATCGCTTGCATGAAAGCCACTTCGGAATCCGTGTTGGCACGGGTTCCTACATAGTCGCTGGGGTTGCTGTAAAAAACACCCGTGTTCGGATCGGTAAACCCCCAAGGACCTTGAACGTGGATAAAAATGTAATTCCCTTCATATAAAATTCTGGGGGTTTTACTGGAACGCCCGTCGCTGGCAAACTTATTAAACGCCGTATTCCAAGGCTCGTCCCCCGCCCTTACGTGATCGCGCATATTGTCCAAATCAGACTGTCTCATTGCAATGCCCGGATGATGGAGAACTCCGGATATCGTATTCCCGTTACCGTCCGTATAGGACACATTGGTATCTGTATTGACTACCTGCGGTTTGTAAGACGTAATCAACGGTGAAATGGCCGCTTTCGCTGTCTGACTGCCGATACTGAGAAAGCCCGTCATTGCCAACATAAAGCAAAGAATACTTAAAGCAATCCTTTGAAAGCGTTTTTTCCTTTTGTTGAGATTCATGAATTGTCCTCCTTTTTTATTGCATACCATAGCCGACAGTTTCGCAACTATTTTCAAACGCCTCTTTACTCGCATCCCTCCCATGCTAACTTTCCACTTCGCCCTGAATCCGGCGGTTCCTGACAAGATGTTCAAAGTGCTTTCGATCTGATACGTCCCTACAATCACCTCCTTGATTTATCCCCCTCTTGTGCATGGAGTCAATTAGTTACGTTCTTTCTGCACAAGAGGGGGGCTGAACAAAAACGGTTATTACATGATGAAGCTTTCGACTGAATCTGATCGCCTTCGCCGCTTATATATTGCCGGCGTTATCCGTCTAGTGGTAACTCACCGTGCACTTGCCCGACACTGAAGATCTCCCATGTGGAGGCGTTAATTCGCCTGATGAGCATTCAACATGACGTGGGTGCCGTCATTGGCTTTCAGTGCGGCAATCAGATTGTCACCCTTGACATCAAGGTTCGGCAACATACGGTCTACGGTGACTTTGTTAGAACAACCTTTGGGCTCGACGACCAGGAGCAACGGAGTGTTGAAGCCCTCCCCGAAACTGGGTTCTACTTACTTACTTACTTACTTACTTACTTACTTACTTACTTACTTACTTATTAATTTCCGGATTGATCGTGAGGCACGGTGACAGTTGCAGTTACAACTGTTTTATTGCCCGCTTTATCAGTTGCTGTATACGTGATGGTATAGATTCGGTCTTTTTCCGCACGCAAGTTGAATGATGTGTCGGCTGTACCGAAATCGGCGTTCTGAATGTCGCCTTGACCGCTATCCGGCTTATTGCTCGTGATCGACGTTAACACCACGGAGTCAACACCCGATGTTGCATCGCCCGAATTGAGCGTGGAATTGACCGTCACCATTTTATGATTCGCCGGCCAAATCGTCGTCTTATCAAGCTGGACGGAAAGCGCTGGCACCATCTTGTCAACCTTAAACTCTACGGTTTTGAGATGTTCGACATTGCCTGCTTGATCCTTACTGCGGTAAGCAATCTTGTAAGTTCCTTCACCGAAGGCAGGTATGGATCCGTTGTAAACAATCCACGAACCCTCATTCACCTGGTATTCCGTTGTTACGGCGCCTCCGTACACATTGGCGTATACGGACAAGCTTACAGTAACATCTATCGTGTACCAGCTGTTCTTACCGTTTGGCGCAGCCGGATTTAACGTTGCGGTGGTGACAGGGGCAATCTTATAGATGTTGTTTACGGTCATGCTGGTTACGTTCGAGACGTTGCCTACGGCATCCGTTCCCCTTGCATACACGGTATCATTGCTTTCAACAACGACCGGAGCGGTGTACGCTGTCCATGCCCCGCTTTCGCCTACTTTGTATTCCTTCGCCGCAGCGTCGTCCGGATAGCTGATCGTCACGGTGACGCCTTGGTTGGTTGGTGTAGTGGTATCAACAGCCAAAGTTGCATCGGCAGGCGCAATATGGTCGATATTGCTGACCGTGTAGCTCGTCACATTCGACACGTTGCCCGCTGCATCCGTTCCCCGCGCATACACCGTGCCGTTTTCGGAAACAACCACAGGAGCGCCGTATGCTGTCCATGTACCGTCATCTCCTACTTTGTACTCCTTAACTGCAGCGTCAACCGGATAGCTGATCGTTACTTTGACATCGCTGTTGGTTGGCGTTGTAATACCTGCCGACAACGCTGCGTCCGCCGGCGGCGTCTTGTCGAATTCTAACGCATTAAGCGCACTCAGCAGTTGTGCAGCCGCAGCATCGATGGCAGCTTGATCGGCATTCGATGCCAATGCATTTGCGTTCTCGACGGCTGCCGCAACCGCTTGCCAGCTCGATTCGGTATAAAGCTTGGCGTCAAGCGCTGCAGCTTTATCCAGCAAGTACACCAGTAAGGATTTTTCCCCATTTGGCGCCGTATTGTTTGCTAACTGAAGGATCTCGTCGGCGCTTAATACATGATCATAAATACGGAATTCGTCCAGCATGCCGTTGAACAGCGGATCGGAACCGAACTGGCTCTTCCCGAGATAATTGAGTGCCGGTTTGAAGTCGCTCGGCTTGATCGAGACGTTAGTGGATGCCTTTTCCACGCCGTTCACATACAGCTTCTCCTTGCCGCTGCCAAGTGTCACCGCCACATGAACCCACGTATTCGTTGGGAGCAGCGAAGTTTGCACGATTTGCTCGCCGCCGCCGTTCTTGATGGCAAACCGCATAAAATTACCCGTTTTCGGTGTCAGGAACATGTATTGGCTTGTGCTGTTACCGAAGTCGAAGATTCGCTGCCAATCTTTGCCGCCCTTCCAGTACACCCATGTCGACACGGTCATCTCATTGTCACTGGACAAAGGATGCGTAGCGGGCAGCGTGACATAGCTATTGGTGCCGTTCAATTCGATCGCTTTCCCGACTTCCCCATCCTTGAACGCAGGGGTACCGGAAATTTTCCCATTGGCAGACCCGAATGCATTATCCGCGTTTCCTTCAAATGAATAAAGGGACATCGGGTTGCGGGCAAGCAAGCTCTTCGCATCGTACAGCTCCTTGGCGATTTTCAAATCCGAATAACCTGGAGCATTCATTTCCGCTTTGATGCGCTCAACTTCTTTGCTGAACAAATAATAGCTCAGTCTTGAATAATCTCCCGCCGGAAGCTTTGCCGCATTATCGAGTGCAATCTGAAGCGGGTCAATGACCGTTACCGACGTACCGTCCGTGGTACCGGTTACGACAGGCCCATTATCGTACAGGATCGTAAATGGAATTTTGCCCGTTTGATAAGCGGTTCCAACCGTATACCGGGCTTTCCAATGAAGCTGGTCGTCGGATGCGGTCTCCATCAATTTATCGCCGAAGTAAACCTTGACATTCTCAAGAGCTTTACCGGCAGCAAAATCCAAGGTGACCGTATTCCCCGTCACGGCTAAGGAAGCATTCTCCGGATTATCCGACTTTAGCGAAACGGTGTCCAGAAGGACCGGGCTTCCCGTATGGATGACGGTACCATAGAACTGGCTTCGGCAACATTGCCGAACCATTGGGCCCCATTGTAAATCCGGATATAACGATAGGCTTTCGGATTCTGGACCGTTAACGTTTGCCAATTCACCGTATTGACAGCTGGGGCGGACAACGTCACCCACGGCTCATAATCCACGTGGTTGGTTCCCTGGATGATAACACCTGCCGTCCGGGCTGGAGCGCCTTGATTTCCAATGAGTTTTACTTGGGTTAATTGCACTTTATCCTGATCGCCGAGGTCAAATGCCACCCAAGAGCCCCAGCCTCCGTTACTGGAGCGAAAATCAGAGATGGTAGTTGCATTCCCATCAAACATATTGGCGACTTGCTGAATGGTCGCATCCATGCTTCGACCCGGTGTAGAATCAATCAAAGAAAGATTCTTGAATACATCGTTGATGAGCCCATCTTCATTCACGATCGTCACCAAGGTGCCGTCGGTCGTAACCTTGACCGATTTCCCGAAATTCGCACCTTGATTGTAGTCGATGCGGAACTGGACTTTGCCGAGCGTATAAATTTCTCCAAGCTTCTGCGTCACGGTAAAATGACGCGCATCTGTGGAAACGGCATCCAGCTTCGTACTGCCGAAATAAACGGCAACATTATCGATCGGTTCGCTGGCCGTAAACGATAAGGTCACGGTATCTCCCCGCGTTGCGATGGAAGGATTGCCCGGATGATCGGACCCGATGGATACTGATTGCAGCAGATTGACAAACGGGATATCGGCATTATCAAAGCTGAAGTAATCGACTTCCACATTGCCATTGGCCGTTCCACCGGTTGCTTGCAGTCTGAGATAAATCATGCCTTCTCGCGCAGCATAACCCGATTTCCCCAAATCGTACGGGATCGTGACGAACTCGCCGTTCGTATTCGGAACAGCAAATTCAGCTACGGTATTGGCAGTCGCATCTCCATTGCCAAGATCGATGGCTTTCATGACAACAGGCTCGTTGCTCTTCACCCGCAAAACCATATAGCGCCGGTCATCACCTTTAGCCCCCATATCGACTTGACGATATGTGACTGCGGAGTTGTCTCCTTGTAATACGACATGATCCCCGATTTTTTGGGCATTGCCGTACAGATCGGAAAGATAGCTTCCGCCCTGCCTCTTTGTCGTCGGAACCGATCCCGAAGAGGATGGCGTTACGTATTTAAAACTGTTAACGGTCAGAGAGCCGGTCCCTCTGTAGACCAAATAAAAATCGTTGTTGCCTCCGTTATTGCCATAAATAATCTCATCATTCTGATGGTTGAAAGCGGCGGTCACCGTGCTGCCTGCCGTATCCGCAATCGGATAGCTCTTGACGAGCTGGCCCTGCGGGCCTCCAAGCCGCATTTCAAGCATGCCGCTTCCAGCGGCTATGTGATTCAACTGCAGCTGTACGGTGCCGCTGTCAAAATTCATGTTGCGATACCCGATATAACCGCCGTCTGTCAGGGTAACGTTATTCGACGCCTCGTTTTTCACATAACCTGTTCCGCTCGCAATAGGAGCTTCAAACGCCTTGTTATCGGTTTTGGCAAAACCGCCGGAAAATTGAAACCAGCGCGCTTCGGCGGAAAAATTATATGCATTGTTGGAGCCCGTAGTTTTGAAATACAGATTCTTCTTGCCTTTCAGTGTATCGCCGATGTTATTGAATTTCTGAACATAGGTGTTCGGTATCGTCCACCAGCCTGTATGGGGGACCTTAAAGATGGCTGTCGGCGTCGTTAAGGCCATGGAAGCGTCGTCCAACTTCACGTCGGGCTCGGTAACGTACATGGAAATGATCGACCCGGCCGTCGAGTTTTGGGCATAGGTGAACGCGAGCGTATCTGCGGGAACCGAACCGAAATCGAAGTTTTCGTAGCCGAACCAGTTGCCGTTCATCGTCCCTTCGGCTTTGTATTGGACGGCACCGTTTTCGTCCAGATAACTGGCGATTCCAGGTTTTACAAAGCCGTTCTTATAAAAAATTTGGTTGTTGAAAGAAAAAGGTATAGCCGGGTGCCGGTTATACAGACCATTTAAATTTGCCACTTCCTGCCAAGGCTGCGGCGGACCCTTCGGCTCCGTGTCCAAGGCCCCGTTCGCAGGGGTAAAGAGAAGCGTGCCAGACCCCGGTGTATCGATGGCCGGGACTTCAGGATGCTCCATCAAGATCTCGGGATATTTGAACAATTCGTCATATTTACCGCCGGAATATCCTTTCTCATATTTATAATAATTGTAGATGGAAGCGGCTTCTGTTATGGATCCACCTCTCGGACTGATGCCGGTCCACCCGGTCTTTTGTCCCACGCCGTTGATATGAGGGAAATATTCCACATCGTACCCTGCATTGTATTTCGTATAATAAGAGAGGGCCTTTAGCAGCTTTTGATCCTGGAATTCGAAGGGGTCTACTCCGCCCTCGGCAACCGGAACCCCGGTAACAGGATCAAGCTTCGTCCCCTGGACATGAATGGTTCGGGCCGTTACGCCGTATGTCGCCACGTCAAGGTTCGAGTGACCCTGATCGCGTCCCATCTCGACGACCTCTCCATTATCCATTATCGCCGCGGCGAGCGAGAAATTGATACTTTCTGCCCCGCTTGCATTATCTTGGTCTACGGCTTTTTTATTGACGGCAAACCGCTCCACCGCTTCATTATAACCGTTAATATCGTCCAGGAAGATGGAAATGGACATATACCCCATGTTCCCTATGGCCGCTTGATTATAAAATCCGAACCACTTGTTCGTTTCCTGCCAGATGAGTCTTAAGAAATTATCGAAGGGCTTCTTTTTTTCATAATCGATATTGCCTTGGGCGTCCCGGCACCATCCGGAGCTTGGCGTATAGAGAAGAATTTCTGCCGCGGCAGCCATCTTCTGACCTGATGTACCGGAAGCGAGAACGCTGGATGCTCCCCACACCTTTGAGATCGTATCCCAATTGGCCGGCTCCGTCGTATCGAAAAATTGCTTGAGACCAACGGCCCAGGCGTCCATTACCTTTTTGGCATTATCCAGGTAAACCTGGTCACCCGTGATGTACCACATGAGCGCTTGTTGATAGGCTGTCGTGGCATCCTCGCGCAATTCCTTGTCCCCGTTGCTGTCGGAGACTTGGGGAAAAGTGAATTGCTTTTGCGTTCCTCCGTTCCCATAGACCGCTATATTTTTCGAAGATTCGGCACTCTTTCTGAATACATCGAATGCAGACGCCCAAGGCTCTTTCCCGAGCCAAATCATATCCCTCATGGTGTTCAGATCCGCTCGTGACTGCAGAATACCCGGGTGGACAAGTCCCGTCGGACCTGTGACCACATAGTTGTCATAGCTTCGGTCATAGTTCGGATTGATGACTGCGCTATTTTGCGGCGTCGGCACATTGGAAACATAAGGCGTATAGGGTGGAACGGCCGAAGATTCGGCAGCCTGTACGGTTGTATTGCCAACCGGTATGGCGCTACCTAAAATTAGCAGAGATAGTACGATGGAAAGAGAGCGCTTGCAAGTTGTCAGAAACCCTTTCATTTCTAATCCTCCTTTCAAGATTGAGCCCATTGCGGGCAAAACGACAAACCTGTTTGAATTTCGTTTACATTTCTGTTCTCCTCCCTATTTTAGTCGTAAATCTATACTAAACCGCCGAAGCGAGTTCAGCCTATCTGCGGGATCAGCCCTTCACTGCGCCGATGATGGTTTGCGCCAATGTGGACAACCCTGTAACGTCGTCATAAGAATGCCCCACATCACGCCCCGTTTGGATTTCCTGTACGTGATTCATTTTGCGTCATCCACCGCATCATCTTGCAAATAATCAGTAACAAAGAACATTTTATCGGAGGAAGGCGCAAATGCCTTCCTCCCATAGAATGGTTCTAATTACTGAATGCCGGATTGATCATGAGGCACCGTTACGGTTGCCGTTACTACCGTTTTGTTGCCCGCTTTATCGGTAGCCGTGTACGTGATGGTGTAGATGCTTCCTTTTTCCGCACGCACGCTGAAGGTAGTGGCGGCTGTGCCGAAATTGGCCTGAATGTCGCAGCCTCTGCCGCTATCCGGCAGATTGCTCGTGATGGAGGTCAACACCACCGATTCGACCCCTGAACCGTCGTCGCTCGAAAGCAGAGTGGCATTGATCGGCACCATCTTATGATTCGGCGGCCAAATCATCGTCTTATCCAACTGGACAGATAATACCGGGGCTGTTTTGTCCACTTTGAACTCAATCGTTTTGAGTTGTTCCACGTTTCCGGCTTGATCCGTACTGCGGTAACCCAGCTTATAAACTCCATCGCCAAATGCAGGAATGGAACCGGTGTAGACGATCCAAGCACCGTCATTCACTTGATATTCCGTTTTCACCGTACCTCCATATACACTGGCGTATACGGATAAGCTAACCGTAACATCCGTTTTGTACCAGCTGTTCTTGCCGTTAGGTGTAGCAGGACTTAACGTTGCGGTGGTGACAGGAGCAATCTTCCAAATGTTGCTGACAACGGCGCTAGTTACATTCGATACATTGCCTACAGCGTCCGTTCCTCTTGCATATACAGTATCATTGTTTTGGACAACAACCGGAGCCGTATAAGCTGTCCACATGCCGCTATCGCCAACTTTGTACTCCTTCACCGCCGTATCTTCCGGATAGTAAACCGCTACCGTAACACTTTGGTTGGTCGGAGCCTTGGTATCTACCGCCAAGGTTGCGTCGGTTGGCGGGATTCGGTCGATATTGCCGACCGCATAATGGGTGACGTTCGAGACGTTACCCGCAGCATCTTTACTTCTTGCATACACCGTGCTGTTTTCGGAGATCACCACAGGTGCTCCGTACGCGATCCAAACGCCGGTTTCGCCTACCTTGTACTCCTTCACCGCCGCATCGCTCGGATAAGTGACCGTTACGGTCACATCCTGGTTCGTCGGCGTTGTAATGTCAGCGGACAATACGGCGTCCGCAGGCGGCAGCCTGTCGATATTGCTGACGGTATAGTGGGTCACATCCGATACATTCCCCACAAAGTCCTTGCTCTGTGCATAAACGGTAGCATTGTCAGTTACGGAAACAGGAGAAGCATACGCTGTCCATGCTCCGCTATCCCCGACTTTGTATTCCTTGACCGTCACGTTGTTCGGATAGCTGATCGTCAAGGTAACATTGCCGTTGGTCGGATCTGTAACGTCCGCTGTGAAGACGGCATCCGAAGGTGCTGTTTTGTAAATGTTGCTGACCGTGTAGCTTGCTACGTCCGATACATTGCCTGCTGCATCCGCACTTCTTGCATACAGTGTGGTGTTGTCAGAAACCGTTACAGGAACAGTGTACGCTGTCCATACGCCGTTATCGCCAACTTTGTACTCCTGCACCGCTGCGTCAAGCGGATAGAAGATGGACACATGAACATCCTTGTTGGTCGGCACTGTAATATCTGCGTACAAGCCGGCCACAACAGGCGGAGTAGTATCGGCGATGTTTAAGGTAACCGTGTGCGGCTGCTCCGCATTGCCTGCCCAGTCTACGCTCCAATACACGATCGTATGCGTTCCCTCGGTAGTCAACACAACCGAGTTCCCGGTTTGCTGCGCGCCGCCGTCTACTTTGTAGTAGGTTGCCGCAACGCCGGAGCTATCATCATAGACACTGAGGGTTACCGTCGCATTATACTTGACCGATCCCTGCGCCGCATTATCGGTTGTTACCGGAGGCGTCACGTCTGCCGGTTTCACTGCCCCGTGGAATCTCACTTCAGCCATGTTGCCGAACCAGGCATTTGGATTGACAATTTTGATGTAACGGTATGGTACTTTACTGCTGACCGCAAGGGTTTGCCAACTCTGTGTAGATACCGCCGCTTTGGTGAGAGTCGTCCAGGTCGAATTATCGTTGGAGCCTTGGATCACTGCACCATTGATTCTTGTATAATATTGATCTTGTCTTGCAAGCAGCTCTACACTCGTAAGCGTAGCTTGATTGCCAGCCTTAAAGTCAAAGATAATGTAGCTTCCGTTACCAGAGTTGTTGCTTCCAATACGGAAATCCGAACCCGTGCTTGCATTGCTGTCAAATAGATTATTCACCTGTATCAGGGTCGATGCTGCAGTTCTTCCTGAAGTTGAATCTATAAAATTCGCGATGCTGGTGACATTTTTAATCACATCCGACTCATCAACAACGTAAAGAGAAGTGTTGTCTGTTGTTTGAGTAGCCGGATACCCTGCCGTTCCGTCTTGTTTATTGTAATTAATGGTGAATTTCACCGGCCCTGCTGCCACGCCTTGATTCAAGGTTGCTGTAGCCGTCCAGTTGATATTGTCTGTGGAGGTTACAGTTGCATCCTGGCCTTGAATCGCGACTTTTACGTCTTTAATGGGCTCTTTGGCTACAATTGCCAGTTTTACTGTGTTGCCGGGCACGATCCTATTCATGATGCTTTGAGCCGAACTGATCGAAGCCGATTGGATTCTGATCAGATTTTCAACTTTTCCGTGGAATCTCACTTCATTCATATTTCCAAACCAAGCATTTGGATTGACAATTTTGATGTAACGGTACGGTACTTTACTGCTGACCGCAAGGGTTTGCCAATTCTGTGTAGATACCGCCGCATTGGTGAGAGTCGTCCAGGTCGTATTATCGTTGGAGCCTTGGACCACTGCACCATTGATTCTCGCATAATATTGATCTTGTCTTGCAAGCAGCTCTACACTCGTAAGCGTGGCTTGATTGCCTTCCTTGAAGTCAAAGATGATGTAGCTTCCGGAGCCGGAGTTGTTGCTTCCGATACGGATATCGGAACCCGTGCTTGCATTGCTGTCAAACAAATAGTTCACCGCCTGCAAGGTTTGCGCTGCTGTTCTTCCTGAAGTAGAGTCAATTAAATTGGCGATACTAGTCACATTTTTAATTAAATCCGACTCGTCTACAAGGAACAGCGTGGAGTTATCTGTAGTAGTGTGAATCGGGAATCCGACTGCTCCATCCTGCTGGTTGTAAGTAATGGCGAAATTTACTGTGCCTGTTGCAACACCTTGATTCAAGGTCGCAGTGGCCGTCCAATTGATATTGTCCGTAGATGTAACCGTCGCGGCCTGGCCTTGAATCGTGACATTGACGTTATTGATCGCTTCTTTGGATGTGAAGGCCAATTTGACCGTGTTGCCTGGAACAATCCTGTTGACCACGCTCTGAGCCGAACTGATGGAAGCCGACGCGATCTTGCTCAGGGACTTCACAACGCCATGGAATTTTACTTCCGCCATATTGCCGTTCCACGTAGGATTGTAAATTCGGATATAACGGTACCCTGTCGTATCGCTAACGTTCAACATTTGCCAATCCGCGGTAGATGTCGCTCCATTGGTGATAGTCTTCCACGTCGTATTATCGTTGGAGCCCTGAACGACTGAACCGCTTATTCGGGAATATAATGAATCTTGTCTTGCAAGCAGTTCTACATTCGAAAGCGTCACAAAATTGCCTTCCCTGAAGTCAAAGGTCATGTAGCTTCCCGCTGCTCCAGAGAAAATCGTACTTGCATTGTTGTCAAATAGATAATTCGCTTGTGTTAACGTATCTGCCGCGCTGTAACCAACCAAATTGGCGAGGCTGGCCAGATTCGTAAGCAAATCCGAATCATCGGCAACGAACAGCTTGGAACCATCGGTTGTGCCATACAAGGTATCTCCGTTCGTTCCGTCCTGCCTTTGATAATCGACACTAACCTTCACATCGCCGGTTTGATCTTTTCCGGTCAAAATTGCCGTAGCCGTCCAGTTGATATTGTCCGTCGTACTGACTGTGGCATCCTGGCCTTGAATTTTAACCTTTACGTTTTGGATCGCTTCTTTGGCCGTGACGGATACTTTGATTGTATTGCCCAGTGCAGCCCTGCCGTTAAGAGCCTGATCCGAACTTAAGGAAACCGATTGAAGCTTGTTGCCAATTTCGCAACGCGTTCCAAAGATGTCAAAATCTCTCAATTCCAAAATATTAACCACACCATTATGAAGAACATCGGGCAGCGGTTTGATCATTTCCAATTTGATATAACGGTATTTTTCATTTTGGTAAGCTGGATCCACATCAATGGTATGAAAAGCTTGCGTATACTGGGTGACTCCCGGTGTCAGGCGAGTCCAGTTCATTTTATCATTGGATCCATATACCGTGGAGTTGGCGAGACGATCTACGAAAATATTGCTCTTGAACCCAAACTTGGTAGCTGAAACCTTATAATCGGGACCGAAATCCAACAATTGGTACAAATGCGGCGGTGACCCCAGCCCCCACCCTCCGCCGGTTTCCCAGTCTCCGTCGTCCATAACAGAGGCCCATGAACCCCAAGAGGACCAGGCTATAACCTTGGACCAACGCATACCTCCTAAATTGTTTAAAGGTGTGACTACAGCCAGACCTTCGGTTGCAGCCCTTAGCGCTTGCAACTGCTTATCGAAATCTACATTGGACGCCGTGTTGATCTTACTGATTGTGTCGTTATAAACCATTTGGAAATTGTTGAGTGTTGCTTGCACGTAAACCTGGTTTGCATCGTAGGACGCAGTGATTGCTTGTACTGCAGAAGCGCGATCGCTGCTTACGAAAATGTTAACATTTTTGGCTGAAACGGTAGTGCCGTCCGTAGCCGCGAGGACAACGGAATAGTTTCCGGCCTCTGTAGGCTGCCAGGTAAATGCGCCTGTATGGGTATCTAACGGAAGCCCTTTGGAATTATTCTGAAGCTCATACGTAATCACATCCGTGCTGCTTGCATCCGTAGCAGACAAATCCACATTCACGGACGCTCCTACATAGGTATAAATCTTCAAATCCGAGCTTCCTGCTTTGAATACCGGCGGTGTCAGATTCGTACCTGCCGCCGTATCAACGGAGTCAAGATCGACAGTAACACCCGGCGTTCCTTTTACCGTCATAGTGACAAAATCGCCAAAGACTCCGGCCAGCACTACATATTTCCACTGCCCCTTCGTATCCGGAAGGGTAATGGTCGAACCTAGCGCATCCAATGTGCTTACGCCATTGGTACGAATCTTGAATCCAAAGGGTCCCGTACCTGAACCTGCAACGCCTCCAAAACTGAGTACAGCAATTTTACTTCCTTCTTGCGTTGCATTAAATCGGATGAAGCGGGTATCGCCCTCTTGCATAGTAGCCGTATTGTTGTCAAGACTCGCGTAGCGATCCTCGAGATGCAAGGTAGTGCCGCTTGTTTGATCCTGAGGAATAAACTTCGCCGCGTCAGCCTCCGCCTCCGGTGGCAAATAGATCCAGAAATCATTTCCTGCATCCTTATTTTCCCACCCGCCAACAGATGGCACCAGTTTCTTCGTAAAGGCTTCATAATATTTGGGCGCGATCTGGGCTACATCCTGATGTTTGACATACGTATAATAGGAATAAAAATCCCAGAAGTTAGCCGTCCCAAATCTTCCCTTGTAACCAGTTGAGATACTATTATAGGTATCTCTTATATATCCACCCATACCAATGTTATCAGGGTCGCCACCGGTAATGGCGTATGCCTGCGGTGTCCATGGCGTGTCATAACCGAGCATGAATTGCCAGAAATAGTTGGCTGCCCCTAAAATCCGATTATTCAGAAACTTCATGATATCTACTGCATTGTCCGCTGTAGACGGGGTTCCGTCCACTGGATCAATTTTGGTTCCCTGGGCTTGGATTAAACGGGTTATGATGGCTGCATTGGTTAAATCGCCGCCGCCGTGCGCTTGGTCTCTTCCCATCTCCATATGTTGAACGTGGGGTTCTACCGGCGTTCCTTGCCCGACGATCGTTCCCGGTTGTTCCTCCTCCGTTACCCACCGGAACAGCGCCTTAATCGATCCGTTGAAGCCTTGGTCATTCGCTGTACGGTTAACGGTAAACCATTCCACGGCTTCGTTATACCTGGCTCTATTGCCTGTGAAAATATAACCTGCCATGGCTCCCAAAAGCGGATAATTATGCTGGTTCATAAAATGGTTTTGACTATGAAGTAATGTTTCCGTTACCGGAACAATAAGATTGTTGGTAAACTTCGTAGTATCTTGATCTGTCCAAGCCAGTGATGCTGTTTGAGTGCTTGTATACCTTAAAATCTCCGCCGCCATGACCATTCGGTTAAGAGGTATTCCAGCGTGAATATGCGCATCTGTATAGTACGCATATTTCGCAGGATCCATCTGTTCCCAAATGCGGATAATCATCATTGCATTGGCACGGTATACGTCATCACCGGTAATATAATACATTAACGCCTGTGTATATGCCTTTAGGCCATCTGCAATAAACCTTCCTTCAATACCCTGACTGTCAAAATTATCGCTGAGTACTGTCACACCATCTCTGCTGTTGCTTGAACCAATCGTCCTTGAAGCTTCAGGAGCCGGGAGCACCATGGAATTAAAATAGTACGTCCAAGGTTGTGCTCCTGCCCTTATCTTCGATCTAACGTTGTCAAGAAGCTCCTTGGTTTGTCCTACACCGGGATGGATAAACCCGGCATCATCGGTTACTTGAGTGATCTGCGGCAGATAATCTGTAAAGACCGACGTTGTATCTGCCTTAACGGCAACCGGCAAAGCGATTAAAAGCATCTGTGCTATCATTACAATGGCTGTAACAAGGGATGCCACTCTTTTTCCCTTTTGTTTCATCTATAATCATCCTTTCATTTTGTTAGAAAATTAAAGCGTTTTCAATAATCCTCCTTTGTTTGATTAAATAAGATTCACATAGCCGGCATCTATCTAGGATAGGATAAAAACACCTATAGATTTGATTTACCAAAATCTATAGGTGTCCCTAAATCACTTCAAATTACTTCTTTTGAGCGAGGAAGGCGTTAATTTGTTTCGTTAATTCTGCTTTAATTTTATCTACACCTGAAGCCTTCAAATCCGCATTCATCTTCGACAAGTTCTCATTCACGTCGCCGAAGCCGGACAGTAAAAATGGAAGATACTTATCCATAACGGTGTTACATTTGGCAAATTCACTTTTTACAGGCTCTTGATCAAATGTAAATCCGGCCAGTACATTTTTCTTAAATGTATCCGGTTTAAATTGATATTCATAATATTTTTGAACTTGCTCCGGCAATCCGGCAGGGATTCTGTTTAATGTCGGATTCCAGGTCAACTGGTAACCGGGGAAAGCGTAATTTTTCGCCGGATCGACTCCATCCGGAACCTTCCACTGATTCGTTCCTACAGGCTCCCAGTTTGTACCTTTTATACCGTAAGCAAATAAATCATTGTTCTCCTGATTGGAGAAAATCCAATCCAGGAATTCCATGGTTCTGTCAATTTTCTTGGAAGAAGCAGGTATGGCAATGAAGTTCCACGCCTTGCCATCCGTAGATTGAGTGCCTGGTTTCATTTCTTGATTGTTCTTAAAAATAGGCCAGAAACCTAGTTCAGCGTTCGGATTCTTTGCCTTTATTTTGTCTGCAGCTCCCTTGAAACCACCTACTGTTACATATCCGGCAGCTACTAACTCTTCCTTACCTGCTAGTCCACCCGGGTTTGCTAAGGTATCTGCCGGGATAAATTTGTTAAACCGCTTCGCTTGATTAAACTCGTTCATCAGATAATCCAGACCGTATTTGGGATTAAAGTTCGCCCATTCCGATGCCGGATCTCCAAGAGCTGCCACACCTGCAACGGATTTCCCATCATCGGCTATTTGAGCGTAAACGAAATTTTTCTTCGGATTTCCGATGCCGGTAAATGGAAATACTTTCCCCTCCAGCTGTTGTGCATTGATATCGGTAAATAATTTAAAGAAAGCTGTATTTCCGTAGTTACCATATGGTACCATGTCTTTTTCGTTTTCTTTTACTTTTTCAAGGTAGTTATACAAATCGTCATAACTGCTGATATCCTTCATTCCGTACTTCTTTAATAAATCTTTTCTGTAAATTACGCCTTCCATATCCATAAACGTGTTTGTAATCGGAATGGCATAGGTTTTGCCAAAGATTTTATTGTCATTGATATATTCTGGTGAAAATGCTTTCTGAAGTCCGGGATATTGAGGGTTGTTAAAGTATTTACCCAAATCTGCCAATACGCCGTCTTTGGCGAATTTGTTCAATTCCCACGGGATAAAGAGGTCGACATCTTCTCCCGATGTCATCCACAATTGATGCTTGGTACCATAGTCGGCAGGCGGTGTCCATACCACATTCAAGTTCGTATTAAGAGTATCCTTCGTCCGTTTCTCAAACTCTTTAAAGGCGGGATCGACAGCGCGGTAATGCCCGTTTTCCGTCCCGAAGAAACGAATATTAAGCGTAACCGGGTCCTTCTTTTTTGCGGATGCAGTACTTTCTGCCGTATTGCCTTTAGGCGCAGTGCTTTCAGCCGGCTTGCTTGATTCCTTGCTGCATCCAACGATTGAAGCGGCAAGCATTGTTGCAGCAAGCGGCAATACCAAGAACTTTTTGTTCATGTTTTTTCCTCCCCAATGATAAATAATCATATATACTAAACCGCTTTTGCGGGTCTAGCCCTTAACTGCTCCAACTACCAATCCCTTAACAAAGTACTTTTGTATAAATGGATAAACAAAAATAATGGGACCTACAGTGACGACGGCAGTAGCCATTTTGGCTGTATTGGCTGGAACTATATAATTAGCCATAACTAATCCTTGCATTTCATTCATTTGATTCATAAAGTCCACTTCTCTGAGTACCTTCATGATCATATATTGCAAAGAATACAGGTCTTTACTGTCAATATAAAGGGTGGCTGTAAACCATTCGTTCCAGAAACCGAGTCCATAAAACAACCCGATCGTTGCCAATGCAGGTTTTGCTAATGGAAGGATGATTTTAAATAAAATATAGATGTCATTAGCTCCATCTATTTTGGCGGACTCCGCCAGCGAATCCGGGATTTGCTTGAAGAAATTTCTTAACAGAAACATATTAAACGGATTAATCAACACCGGTAGAATATAAACCAAGATATTGTCTCTTAAGCCTAAATATTTGGCGGTTAGAAGATACGAAGGGATCAAACCTCCGTTAAACAGCATCGTAAAATACACGAAAAAAGCAATCTTGTTTCTGTGAGTGAAAGTTTTAACAGAAAGGGCATAAGCCATAGCACTGGTAAGGATCAGGCAAAGGATTGTACCCAGAACCGTGAAAATGATCGTTGTCTTGTAAGCGTTGAATATTGCGTTATCCTGAAATATGACCTTGTAAGCAAATAACGAGAATTCTTTTGGAATAAGAACAAAGCCGGTCTTTTGTACAGCTTTTTCGTCTGATAAGGAGCTTGATATAATAAGGATAAAAGGCACAATGCAAAATATTGAAAATATAGCCATGAAAAGATAAGAAAATAAATCTATTACTTTATTCTCCAGGTTGGTTTTCATTTTTTATCTCCTTCCTTTAAAAAATGGCTGAATCCGAATCATATTTCTTGGCAAAATAATTCGTTATATAGACGATGACAAAACCTACAAGTGATTGATAAAGTCCGATCGCAGTAGTCATGCTGAAGTCATTCATTTGCCTAAGCATTCTGAATACATAAGTGTCAATGACATCGGTAGTGTCATATAAATTGGGGTTATCGCCTACGATGGCATAAATCATCCCTAAATCCCCGTGGAATATACCGCCGATGCCAAATAAGGTCAATAGCACCGCTGTTGATCTAAGCTGCGGCAGAGTGATCTTTGTTATACACTGCATACGGCTGGCTCCATCAATTTTGGCAGCTTCATAGATTTCCTGGTCAATACCTGCTATAGCCGCCAAATATACAACGGAACCGAAGCCTGCCCCTTTCCATATTTTTAAAACAATAAGTATTCCGACCCATAAATTCGTATTTGAATAATAATTGATTTCCTGCCCTTCTTGTATAAAACCAAGCGCTTTTAAAACGGAATTAATAAATCCTACATCCGTAGATAGCAATGCAAAAACAAACATGGAAACCAAGGTCCAAGATATAAAGTTAGGCAGAATGACAACAGATTGTGTCACTTTCTTGAAATACTTGGAGCTGATTTCAGATAAAACAATGGCAATAAGGACAGAAAAAAACAAACCGGTGATAAGAAATAATAGATTTAAATACACCGTGTTCCAGGTTACAATCAGCCAATCCTTTGAAGTGAAGAAATACTCAAAATTTTTCAGACCGACAAATTTACTTTTAAAAAATCCTTTCATAATATTAAAGTCTTGAAAAGCAACAACGATCCCTACCATCGGCAGGTACTTAAAGATGAAAAAATATAAAATACCTGGAAAAACCAATAAGTACAGATAAAAATTTTGTTTGATCTCTGATAGGAAGGTCTTTTTCTTCTTCTTAATTACTACGCTGTCTGCTTTATTATTGCTCAAAGCTACATTCACATTTATCGTCCTCCTTATATATGAGTTGGATTTGAATCCCCCAGAAATCGACTAACACCTTTCCCCTTTTGACTTTAATACCGAGTTTAGGAGTGTTCAAGTTCTCGTTTTGCCAAAATGCCGGTTTGATGGTTTTTGAACCTGTTCAAAATACTACTAAAAAGGTTCCCGATGCTTTTTGAACTCAGGCGGTTTCTGGCGAAGGTATTCTGTTGCCGCTCCTTGGCAAGAAAAAAACCGCTCATTTCCCGACAGGGAAACTGAGCGGCAACAGTATTCGCTTGCTTTAGATTTTTCGCCTTCTTGGCCCGGTTTCCTGTCCGTCACCCACTTTTTGAACTCACATTATTTTGCATACTAATTCTATAATTCTCCGGAGTACTGCCAAAATGTTTTTTAAATAATGTAAAGAAGTGTTTACTATTCTCTGGATACCCAACCAATTCAGCAATCCTTCTGACAGGATAATCCGTTTCAATTAGAAGTCTCTGTGCTTCTGTCATCCTGTATTGTGTAATATAATCTGACAATGATATACCCGTTATCTCTTTGAAAATAGACCTGACATAATTACGAGACAGTTCTACATAATCTGCAACGGTATCCGTTGATAAATTGGCACCGTCATAATGCTTTCCAACATAATCTTTCATTTTATTTACAATCATTGTTTTGACATTTTCTTTAGAATCATTCCCTTTTGCCTCTACAACTTCGGAACAGAGTGAATAGAGATACTGTTGTATTTCCTCCAAGGTTTCGCAAGTTTGTATCTTGGAAACCAGCACCTTTATGCTGTATTCTCCATTCTCAATACTAGTCTTGGTTATACTGCTTAGTGTCTTTGTAAGTAGCACTGCCAGCTGCAACAGGGTTATTTGTATGATATCGGCACTAAATAATGCAAGCATTTCAAAAAACTCTTGAAGGCTTGTGTCTATTTTTCTCAAATTGAGTTCCTTTATGGCTTCGATCAATCTCTTCTCAATTTCATACGGATATTCATGAAGATCATTATTATTTCGTTCAGCTATATCACCATATTTTATTACTGCTTCTCTACCGAATATAATTCGGTAATTCGAAGCTGACAGCGCATTCTGGAAGGATTCACTAATAGATTTAACTCCTTCTACAAGATCACCAATTCCCGCAGATACAGAAATCTTCAAATATTTGTTTACTTTATCTTGTATTTCCTTTGTAGTATCGATTAATTTACTCATAATCTCGTCATTTCCATTGTTCACATTTAAAATAATGCTTACATAATCATGTCCGTTATCAATTCCCTCTACCTTACATTGTTTTTCACGAAAGAGTTCAATTGCTATGTTAAGAATAGCAAATCTAACTAATCTTACATCTTTCGACCATGAACCTGAAAGAACTTTTTCAAAAGAATCCATTTTAAGTACAAGGGTCAAGAAGAATGGATGGTCAAAACTTACCCCGTATTCCATCAAATAATCTTTGTCGTAGATTTTTTCGTCAATATTCCCCTCAACTAATTTCTCCAATAATGTCTTCTTCTTCGTATTCAATAATCTACTTGAATCCAGTCTGTATTTATCAACATCGTCAGCCAGCTCATTGAAAGTATGTTTCAAATAATCGTATACATCAAGAACTGAATTTTTTTTCTGATTCCTAACTCTTAGTTGTATATCATGAAGCAATTTTCTAAAGGGATTATATATACTTGATGTAAAAAAGGCTGCTATAATGATCCCCGCAAATATAAAAACAATGGTTAAAATCAATAATGTATTTTGCATAGAATATGCTGACGATAAAAGCTTGCTATATTCACCAATGCCTATAAATATCAAGCCTAAATGCGTTGCTTTCACATAGCTGACAAGGGATTCCTTATCGTTAATCTTCGTTATAAAACTTCCTTTTTCATCATTAGATTCCAGTATTTGTTTTGTATAGCTTTCATTGGCAAGATTTTTATTGATCATAGAAGTGTCATCATGAGATAATACATTACCGTTTTTGTACATAATCAATACCTGATTAAGATCTCCGGTTCTTCCACTGGTAACCATCTGCTGTAGTATTCTTTGATTAAGATTAATGACCAATGATGATTCAATTTCACCATTATTTGTAGTGTTTGTAAGAACCAAGGTCAAGAAATTTTCGCTTACATTTTTATTATCTAATACATAATCCACTTGTCTTGTAAAATATGCATCTGAAACGATTTTTTTCGGACTTCTCAGTATATGGATTATATCTTGATCCAAAAAATCAGTTGTAGTCTGAATCCCTTCCCCATGCTCAGAAATACTGAAAATTACTCTGTCAGCCTTTGAATTATAAATATAAATGGAGCGAATAAGCGGACTTGACGTCACATATTGCTTGAGTTTTTTTAATACATCCTGATCGGCGAATAAATCTGATTTATTAACATACAAACCATAATTAAGATCACTATCCAAACTATTGACAAATAACTGATAAAAATTATAGTAAACATTTATGAGCATCAGATCCGCAATATAATAAGATTGAGATATAAAATTTTTAGAGGTATTACTTACTTGCTCTATACTTTTTTTGCTGTAAGCACGAAATAATACGAAGGAAAAAACGGATAATAGAACGATAACAATAACTATATAGGATGATAAGATTTTTATTAATAAAGAATTTCTTCTATAGTGGGATTTTAGCCTGCCCCCTACACGATCTACTTTCATTTTGCAGCCCCCCAATTCGTCCAAGGTCCAACCGCTTAGATCACTGGTGAAGTTACATTCAGGATTCTTTACGAAACTGAATGCCTTGGGCGTGTTCGTTGATGTCAAAATGTCCTTGCTCCGCATCCAGAATCCACTCGCCGTTTATCCGCAGATTCGTGAAAGTAACTCCCTCCACGGCCCGTTCCTGGTTAAACCCGTATATGCGGTTTTTGTTTTCATTTTTCCCATTATAGGTCACATTCCGGAAATGAATGTTCTCAATACGCTTACCGGCGACAGGGTTATATTTCTCGTTCCACACCACACGGATGTCCACCAGCTGGCCCAGTTCAAAATCCTCCACACGGATGTTGTCATAGGTGACGTTCCGCACCGTGTTATTATCACCGACATTAATATTCATGGCCCCCCAATAACCGGGCTGGGGCTCATGATGCTCCAAAATATCGATATTGCTGAACTCGATATCCTCGATCAAGTCGCCTCCCCGACGGTAGTCCCCATGTCCGCCGATATTCATCGCATGAGCTACGTCAGCCCAAAGGACGGAGTCTTTGACACTTACGCAGCGTGAATCCCCTTTATAATCCCAACGGCTTCCGTATACGGCAATACAATCGTCGGACGTCCGCAGGAACACATCCTCGATCTCAATATGCGAGCTGGCCATCATG
Source organism: Paenibacillus andongensis (assembly GCF_025369935.1). Taxonomy (NCBI): domain Bacteria; kingdom Bacillati; phylum Bacillota; class Bacilli; order Caryophanales; family Paenibacillaceae; genus Paenibacillus; species Paenibacillus andongensis. Next base: position 5,323,708 of record NZ_CP104467.1, read on the forward strand.
TCGATGCCGTCGCACCATCCCCGCATGCTGAAGGATTTGAAGTTGCGGATCCGGATATGCTCGGACTTGCCGATATAAATGCTGTAATGCGGCGGGTCCAGCAGTACGATTCCTTCCACCGTAATATGGTGCGAATAAATAATACGGACGCCCCGGAAAGCGGAAAACCGGTGGAAGTCGGACAAATACAGTATCCCTCTTCCACGGATCGTGACATCCTGCACATGATCACAAACCAGAGACCCGACAACAATGGCGCCACCGGCGATGTAGACCGTTTTTCCGGACGGAATGCGGAAGATCGTCTCCTCCAGATAATGCATCCCCGGCCCGAAATAGATCACTTCCGGCGCCGCTCCCCCGGGCTCCTTCGGGCTGCCCGCCAGCCGATGAATATCCGCCATCCGATGGATGGCAGGCTTCAGGAACAGCACGTTCGAGGCGTCCGGTTCCGGCGGATTCTCCTCCGGAGCATTCGCGAAAAGATGAAGATTGCCAAACCGGTCCCCGTTCACTTCTATGGACAGCTTACAAGGTTCATTCAAACGGAAGGTAACAGCCTCTCCTTCCACCTCGAATGGAATTTGCTTCGAGAGTGGCCGGATAACGGCTTGATGAACAGGTCCCTTCCGGCACTCGACCCGTACCTCCACCGTTCCTTCCATGTCAAAATAGGCCATGGAGGCCTGTCTGACATTGTGCATGTCCACCTTCGCTTCATATACGAAGAGTGGCTGCCAGCTCTCCCCTGGAATGCGGACGCTAACCTCAAAATCATCCCGGCCTACCGCCCCTACGGGTGCCTCCCAAATCTTTAAAAAGCTCATCAATTTTTTCCTCACTTTAACAAGATACTTTCTTCTCAATGCTTTCAGTATGCAGAAAATAGCGCTTGCAGAGTACTTTAATATTTAACGAACACTGTGATTGAACTCTTTCAAACACTGCAATCGTGCATGATTCCTATGATTTTAGAAATGAGAAGGACGTCCTCCGAATGAAGAATCGTATATGTCAAAAATGAAAAGAGGAAGGCATAATGCCTTCCCCTCTTAACTGATCCTTTTGCTCATTTCCGGACTAATCGTGCGTTTCAAGTGACGGCTACAGGATTATTTACCGCCTTTATCAAGATACGCTTGGACTTGCTTGACCAGCTCTGCCCGAATCTTATCCAATCCCAGCGCACGAAGTTCCTTGTTCATCTTCGTGGCCGTATCCCTCCAGTTCGGATCAGAACCTGTTACGAAGAGAGGCTTGTATTCCTCAAGCTTGAGAGATACTTTGGCAATTTCAGTCTTTACAGGCGTTGCGTCGAATACAAATTTGGCCAGAGAAAGCGTAAAATACGCGTTATTCGTTTTTACAAACTGGAGTACCTTTTTCGCATACGGATCCGTATCAGCATTCATGCGTTCATACATCGAGTTCATCGACAATTCATACCACGGGAAGCTGTATTTTTTAGCTTGATCGTTCGAACGCGAATAGCCATGATCTCCGACCTTGGTCCAGTGCTCGCCTTCGATTCCCCAAGTGAACAGATCGTTATTTTCCTGGCTGCTGAAAATCCAATCCAAAACTTTCATCGTACGGTCAACATTTTTGGACGTAACCGGAACGACAGCGTGGTTGTATGGGATATAGTTGGTTCCGAGAGCTTGGGGTTGAAGATTGGCGACTTTGGTGTTATAGACGAAGTACTCGATATCTGCGCCTGGAATAGCTTGTTGGATCGTTTTCTTAACGTCAGCCATCGCTCTTACATTCCATTCGCTTGCTGCGGCTTTGCCGGAATTGAACAGTGCTCCGGGGTTCTTCTGAGCCAAAACATCTATCTCAAGGTATTTGTTCCATTGAACATACTTATCCAGGTATTGGTACAGGTAATCCGGTTTATTATACGGATCCGGGAGGTTTGCATAATCCGATGCCCGGTCACCCAATGTTACAGCACCTAATACCTTTTTGCCGTCATCGGAGAGAACCACGCTGAAATTCACACCTGTGCCGGAGATGAAGTACGGGTTGGTACGAATGTTTTTTTGTACCTCTTCATTAGCAAACATTTCACCATTGGCAAAGCCGCGAGTATTTCGTACAGCCAGAGGAACCAGCTCCGGGTTCTGCTCCTTCACCTTATCCATGAACACCTGGAACTCTTCCATGGTCTTGATCGGTTGCAAGCCATATTTCTCGCGCAAGTCCTTACGGTAATAAATGGCGCCCGGAATCTTCCATGCCTCCGTCATTGGAATGCTATAAAGATGGCCATTCACTTTATTGGCTTCAATGAGTTCCGGAGGAAACGCTTTCGTAAGTCCCGGGTATGCATCATTGTTGAAATACTTTTCTAGCGGTTGATAGTACCCCCGTGCAATATTCTGATACAAGGTTCCGGCGCCAAGATAGTCGAACGACAAGTCCACTTCATCGCCAGCGGCCATCTTCAGTCCAAGCATCTGCGTTAGTTCGCTGCTGGGAAACTCGATATCGAGCTTGGTATTTAGTGTATCCTTGGTGCGCTTCTCGAACTCGGCCAGCACCTTATCCATCTCTGGCGGCTTGGATTGCTGGAACAGTAATTTCAATGTTACAGGTGACGGTGGCGTAGACGGTGCACTTGAAGCTGTGGAAGCGGCGTCGCTCGGAGCAGTTGAAGCTCCGGCATCTCCATTACTTTCGGAGCAAGCTGCAACGGATAGCACCATTGTTGCAAACGCCATCCATAAGGTTGCGTTCTTGATCGACTTTCTTTTCAACTTGCGATTTCCTCCTTTCCATTAATTCAATCGATGCTCCATTCGGTAATGCTGCGGCGACTTGCCAACGTACTTCTTGAACGAGACATAAAAGTAGTTGGAATTTGCTATGCCGACCATCTCGCTGATCCTAGCCGCAGGATAATCAGTTTGGGTCAGCAGTTCTTTGGCTTTCTCAAAACGGTAATTGCTGAGATATTGACTAATGGTCTCACCGCATAGATCGTTGAAAATTTTGCGGACATGGTTTTTGGTCATTCCGGTTTGCTTCACCAGGTCGTCAATGGTTAGATCCGGGTTGCTGTATTCCATGTGGATGTACGCCTTCACCTTATCAACAACCTTGACACCTCGTAACGAAAAATCATGATCCCGGAAATCCATGATCTTTTCGCATATTCTAATGTATTCGTCCTTGATATAGGCTAATGTATCCCATTGGCGCAAGGATTCCGATAATGAGGACATATCCATGTGCAGCAGCTCATCATCATCTGTAATCACCTTCGCAACACGTTCTGACATGATTACCATTTGGGACAGGTACTGCATGATCTCTTCATAATGATACTTCGATATCGTCTCGAAAAACTCATTTACAAGCGCACGATGCTTCGGTTTGTTTCCCGTCTTCATCTGATCCGTAATCATCTTTTCCAATTGGTAGGGGTATTCATCCGCTGGCATCCGCTGTGACATCTCCGGCACATAAGGGATCACCGTTCCTGTCCCGTGAATAATTCTGTATTGTGCCGCCTGACATGCCTCGTGCCAAGAATAAGTCATTTGCTCGAGACGCTGTACAACAGTACCAAAGGATATGGTTACGGATAAAGGGAGATATCCCCTTATATTTCCCAGCACTTCATGGAAAGCTTTAAGATAAGCATCGGCATTGTTTGGTTGGTCTTTAGCCATGTTCATTAGAACAGCGATCGTATCTTCATTATATTCGAATAGCTCCGCAGTACAGTAGGGAACCAAAGTTTCGTCAACCATATTCATAATCGCATACTTGAACAATGCTTGGTCTTTCAATTGAAATCTGTTGCTTAGTGAATAATAATCATCAATCCGAATCGCAGCGGCCAGATAAGGTCCACCTGCCAAATCGATTCCAAGACTATGAAGCCGCTTTAGATTGTTGGGATCTTCTTTAAATTGTCCAAGTACAATCTCCTTTAGCAATTCCCTCTTGCTGGCATCTCTGTGCCTTGACATACTGCTCTGCAAATCCTGCACCCGTTCTTCTTGATGGGAAATCCATGATTCGATCATTTCATATTCGTTCGCATGCGGTGGATGCAACGGTTTGGTCGAACTCCCCCCTATTTTCCTTGCCAAATTCCGAACGGGAATGTAGATCGACCGAATGGAGAGAATAGCACTTACAATTGCGATAATGATAAATAGACCGGTAATACTGAGGATGAACCACTGAACCATGATTACGGTACCCAAAATGCTGTTTTCCTCCACCATACTGATTGCGATCCATCCTAGTTGATCGGATTTCAAATATGCGACCAAATAGTTATCCCCTTTGATCGAAACACTGATTTGTCCCCTTGTATGTTCGGAATGCAAGATCTCATCGATATAACGTTCATCCGCAATACGTTTCATGAGAAATTGTGGGTCCGAATGGGAAAGCACCATTCCGTGCTGATTGATAATCATCGATTGCCGTGATATTCCCTGCCCTGCCTTGCTAATAAGCTCTTGAAGCGTTTGTTGATTCAAGTTAACAACCAGCGCCCCATCTGAAGTTCCATCCTGTTTAAACTGTGTATAAACGATCGATAACAAATTCATGTCTACTGGCGTGTTATCATAAGAAAACCGCTCCCTTCTTGGAATAAAAACTCCCCTGCTGAAGAATTTCTGTCCTTGTTTTAACAGTTCGGTCATCTCGTTGTCGTAGAAGGAATCTACCGTGTTTCGGGTGCTTTCGGAGGAAAAGACGATGTCATGATTCATGTTATAGATATAAACCGATTCTATTAAGGGATTGGCTGCTTTTAAATCCACGAGCTTATCCCGGATCCGCTTGGATTGCATGCCGGTAAATTCATCCCCGTACATCGCATTAAATATCTCCGTATCATTCGTATAAAGCTGCCCGAAGTAGTAATAGGTAGACCTCAGAAGCACGTCAGCCGTGTGGTAAGCTTGCTCCGTCATTGTATCAACTGATGCTTTAGCTTCCTTGGTTAAGCCTCTGGAGACGGTATTCGTCATGAAAAACGAAACTACACTAACCAAAATCAATACGAGCATAGAATGAAAAAACACCGTTTTCACCAATACCGAATTTTTCAACGGAATACCTCTGATCCTTATCATTGTCAGCCCCTCATTGTTGTCTATTTTCTGTACGATTTGTTGGATTTTCCTTTGCATCTTATGATAAATCATACAAGACCCATTTCATAGAAGATTTAATAGTATTGTAATTGTAGCAAAAATATAAGCTCATTGAAAAGAAATCGGACGTAAAACTTGACAGAAATATGCCGTAAATACGCAGGGAGAGGAGGCATATGGAATTCCGTTCCGCGGCCGTTATCCTTCCCTCAACTTCACTAATTTGTTTTGGAGTTGATCTAACTTTTGACTAATCTTCAATACCGCAGGATAATGAAGCCCTAATTCCGCACCCAATATCTCCATTTCGGATCTTAAACCCTCGTACCTCTGAAACAGGATATTTTTCATGAGCAAATCGTCTATTTCATTGTCTGCATTCTCCATTACTATCCTCCTTCTGATATGTTAAAAAAGACCGTTCAGTAATGAAACGGTCAAGAGTTAATCAAATTTAAAAATAAATTTTCCCCGCAGCAACAGCAAGCTGCGGGGTATCTTATAGTCACCCACTTTGCTCACTCAGATATACACTGTTAACCAACGTCGACCTTTTCATGTAATTTTTCATAATCATGATCCGTTCCTTGTTTTTTCACATAGTTTCGGATTGTCGCATCGCTTCCGAACATACTCACCGAACTGATGATGTATATATCCGACCAGAATTGCTCACCCCGTAACTTCTTCTTAACTTCGGGATGTCTAGCGAATATCTCTCTAGCCGTGAGACTCCTTATCGTTTGTATGACCATCATTGGAGTATCCCTCGACATCGACTGTACCAGAAATGTACGTTTTATTCTCGATTCCAATCTCCAGAAACTCGATTTCATATCGTTTAGACATATCCAAACAAAGTGATACATATTTACCGACTTATTGGGTGATTTATGAATATACTCACTCAAATCACAGCTTCTCCTTCTACGCTCTTTTATGTGCTAATATACAGCAATACTTAATTATGATACGCAGCAAGCTGCGGGGAATTAGCCCCTTAGAGATTAAAGGTTTGCAATAGTCCCCTTCCATGATTCACCACCAAAAGAGACTACCGCATTAATAATTGTCAGCAATATACATTACTCTGTCCTATAGATATCCCTATTACTGCTTGACCAGCGACCAATGCTCGTTGCCGCCTCCGCTCCACGACCATTGTATTACGGTCGCGGCATCAGCCGTTGAAGCCCCGCTCACGTCAAGCACTTTCCCGCTGTGACGGACTATGATCTTGCAGGTCGTTCCCGATACTATTGTGTTGTGTATTCAAACGCGTCAACACCGATATACGTGTTGGATGATGCTGCATTCTTGGTACCCTTTGCAACGATCTTTATGGTATGTTGTGCATTTGTAAGTCCCGTTTTTGTATAGATAACAGCCTGCTTGGTTGTGACCGGCGCATACAAATCAATGTCGGCAGCATCAAGCACATTGTCGATATATACATCAAGCTTGCCATAGTTCGGCTGGGTCTGACCGATGTATTTGATTGAGGTTCCTGTGAATGTAAATTGCGCATAGCTGTTCACAGTGTTTGTACTGCTTTCGGAACCATTGTAGTCATTTACATCGTTCCAATTGCCCCATGCCGGGTTGTAGGTCACCGCAGCATTCTTGTCATCAACCTTTACGGTTGTGACGGTACTCGTATAAACCTCAAACTCGTAAATCCTTGAATGCTGATCGGTGTTTTGCGTCGGAGTGGTGATGTAAAGCCTTACATAACGCGCAGTAAATTTGGACACCGTTCTATCGGTTACGCTTGCGGTGTTCCCAGTTACAGTATCAACATCAAACCACGTCGACCCGTCCATGCTTCCTTGCAGCTTGAAGTCCTTGGTGTTCAAAGTAGCACTTTCGCCGCCGGCTCCCGCATGCTTGACCACCCACCTGTTCAAGTCGACAGGCTGGCCGATGTCGACCTGCAGCCACTGCGCGCCGTAGTCCACATTTGTGCACCACTTGCCGTTAGCTGTTGTTCCGTCAACCGCTAATGCCGGATCCTGGTCAATCACGCCCCGACCTGCGGTAAAGAATGCATTTGCAGCCGCAGTCTTGTTCAATACTGCGTTAGTTCCGCTCGGTATAGGTAGCTGTTTAACTTCACCCAGTTGAAGATAATCAATATTGAAATTTCCGCTATCGCCGGAATCAATCTTGTAATCTATGGAATGGAATCCAGCAGTGAGATTAACAAAATCTTCCCTTAAAGCATAAGCATTCGAATTTGTGGTACCGTTCAAACTGATCTGTTTGAGCTTGGTCCCATCCACGTACAAACTTGCAGTGACAGTGCCGGCGCCTGCCGAATAGATCAAAGATAATTTCTCATAAGTGGTCGCAGGAACGGTTGTATTGAATGAAACCATATTTCCCTGCTGTGCAGGTACTTTAAGGTAAGCTCCTCCCGAGAAACCGCTGCCGACATGATCCTTCGTTACGTTTCCACCACGCGCTGCATCGTATTCCGCCTCAAGCCGTTTTGCATAAGGTGAAACTACAATGTAGTCAAGGTTTATATTTCCTGTGTCTCCGGAATCATATTTGTACTCGACCATGTTCAGTCCTGACTTGAGATATACGATTTCGTTTTCGTCCGCCCAGGTATTCCAGTTCGCTGTTTTGTTGAAGGCAACCTGTTTGGTCTTCACGCCGTTAATATACAGGCTCATGGTTTTGTTTGCGTCACCAGCGCCATACCTTGTTTTCAAAGTATAGTTCCCATCATTGGTTACATTAAATGCAAACCTGATACCTGCGCCCGGTGTTTGCGTCCATCCGACAAAGCCTGTACCGGAATAATTGCCGCTTCCATTCGTTACCGCGGATTGTCCTATAAGCGTAGCTTCATCCTCGGCTTCATACTTCTGATCAAGCGGTATAACAATCAGATTATCTAAGTTGATATTACCGCTATCACCCGTATCATATTTAATAGCGATTGTATTGCTGCCTGAATTCAAGCTTAAATCCACCGGCCTGTCCGCCCATGTATCCCAATTTGCCGTATTTGGGAATGTAAGCACGCCAAGCTTATTGCCATTAACATATAAGCTGTTTCTCTTGTCTCCCGAAGCGGCGCCGTATCGGATTACAGCCCTGTAATTGCCTGCTTGCGGAACGTTTACCGTAAAGGTTGTTGTAGCCCCTTGCGAACCATAACCGCCAACATGAGCTGCTCCTGTACGGCCCGTACGGTCTGTAGCAATGGCAGCGCCGCCGGACAATGCGGCATTTTCCGCTTCATACTTCACAACCTGAGTTGGATAGGTTGTCGCATCAAGTCCCCAGAATCCGGTTAAGTCCTTTAACTGCTGAATTCCAGTCATAATGGTATAAGGAACCCACGGCACATTGTCAACATGCCCCTTGCCCCTGTTCCACCAGGTCCTTTCCCTGTCCACCGAAGACCACATAACCTCCAGTGTGAACCCGATCCCGGTATCCCTTTGCGTATCTCCCAAAGCGCCAATCCTATCATTCATATTGACATATTCCAGTGAGTTATACAGTACATCGTTGGCAAAATCCTTGTAGTGCGAGTCCCCTGTAGCTTGGTAAAGCTTGGTGAATTCCGGCACCCAGTTTATCATATATTGATCTATCGAAGCTGAACCGGCATTTACAAAGCTTAAACCGTAAGGCTTCGCTATCTGATCAGTTTCATATTGATTGGTACTGAAAGGCGTCATCTGAAAATTTTCCCTGATCTGCCATGTTTCAAGGTAGTCTGCTGTAGTCTTGGCTCGATCCAGCCACTTGCTGTCGGAAGTCGCTCTATACAGCGCCATAAAGGATTCCAAGGCTTTGCCGGCCATTTCCCTGTCAAAGCACACACCGCTTGGCCCATAATCGACAACGCCGTTATTGAACCTCAGCGTATTCCATCCGCCGTTCCATTGAGCATCGCCTATAGCTATGGCTTGATTCAGGTATTTGACATCATGTGTATAATTGTATACCTCCATCAGAAGAGGAATTCCAAACCTGTCGTTATAGTATGTTCCGGTCGGGCTGATCCAAAGCGAATCAACCTTGGATATTACGTAATTATACCAACTTGTATTTGTAACGCCGTTTTTATTCTTATCCACAATATATGCTTTCAATATATTCTGAAGAGCTTCTGCATAGGATCTGTCAGGCATATAGCCGGCGCCCACTTTGTTGCTTGATATCTGGTAATTTATGACTGCCCTGGCATGGTCCAGGTATTCTGAATGACCATAATAGTTGCCGGCCCAGAGCATGATGGACGCCAGATCTGCCGCTCTGCCAATAAAACCACTGTCTTCTGTCGCAATGGTGGAATTAGCCATATACTTGGCAGCCGAACCAACGTAGCCGAAACCCCTGTCAATGTACGCAACAAGCTCCTCAAAGACAGACTGTACATCACTCCGGTAATTATCCGTAACATTGCCGTAGGCGTCACGCCATCTGGTTTTGATGGATGTGCTGAAGTCAGCATAGGATTTTAAGCTAAGCCGGATATCGGAATTCTTGATTGAATTGGCCGTCATGGGTGAAAACCGCCATATAACCTGGTTGTCACCGAAGGCTCCCTGCCAGTCTCTGGTATAACCTGGGAATGTCTGGAACATTTCCGTGTAGTTGCTTGTACCGGAAGTTACCTTCCTCAAGCCCAAGCCCGCCACATTAATCCTGTCATCGATAAGGATTTTCGAATTTACGTTCATATCTCCATCGACCGTCTCCATCTTCCCGTTCGTGGCATCTGCTACACTTAATGAAAGGCCGGTAGATGCGTCATAGTTTGAAATCAAGGGAACGGACAGAGCATCAACTGCCAGAGAAGATTCAAAGCCTTTAAATGCAGCCCTTGAGCGATCAGTAAAATTATCGCTGTCATTCCCGTACCACATGGACGGAGCAAACCATTTATAGTCTGCAGGCTGTTTGGCATCCGAGCTCCTGACCACCAGGGTAGTCATAAATCCTTTATCATTCTGGTTCGCTGAGGCAACTGTCGACCTCCTGCTAATATTTATCTTTCCGCCGACATACGTATATCTGTCTTCGACATTAATAGTGCTTCCATTCGAGGTAGTGAATGAAGCTGTGCCTACGTACTCACTCCCATTTACTGCGAGTGTGCTATAAGCTTTATACTGAAAATCACTTACAGCATTATTGGCGTCTACGGTTCTTATTCCTACAGGCCCGTTTGGAGATGACCATACAACAGAAGCGCCGTTGTAAATCTCCAGTTTATATCCGTTTAACCCGGTGTCCTGAACCAGCTTGTACGTAAAATTCTCATCTGTTCCAATGGTATAATCCGCTGCATAGACAACCGCCGGTGAAAGCGCAAACACCTGCAGCAGTAATGCTGTTATTATAGCGTACGCAATTAGTTTGTACTTTTTGAACATGATTCTTCCTCCCTTGTAATTTAATGGCCTCTCGTTTTAATCTCTGTGGGTCTACTTCCCCGCAGCTTGCTGCGGGGAAGTTCATGGAATCCCTACTTGTAGTTTAATGCTATCATCTGATGTCCTTGAACTTCCGGGACTGTAAAAGCAATTCCTCCTTCATGAAGCCTGAATTCGATTTCCTTGCCTTGCGGAACACAGATGACACTATCCACCTCTTTGCCCGGCTTTAAAATCAAACTGATATTGTATAAAGGAATGACATCCTCAATAATATCGAGGTCAACAGCTCTCCTTTCCGGTATATAGTGCAAGAGGTGAACTATTAACCGCTTTTCCTTCACCTGCTCATTAACGGCAGTAAGCATTGTACTTGGCCCGTTATGCTTTAGAACAGGGTCCGGTATAAGCATTTCTACAGCATTTAAGAATAGTTGCTTGCACCATCTTGGTGCGTTTTGGTGATATTGCTTGAAGATGGGATGAGCAAAATAAATGACCTTCCCATTCCTGACGATACCCTGGTAACCTGTTTTTCCTGAAGAAGGAGTCTGGCGGTGGGAACAGAAATGCTCATAAGTGCGGTCAAAGCAGGATAAAATCACGTCCGCCAGCACTTCACTGCCGGCAAGGGCTTCAACTTCCAGCCCCTTCATATACATGACGTGCTCGGTTTCAGGAAGTCCCTTCCCAATATCTCCCTTTGGAATTATATAGTCCGCATAATTAAATACAGGATAGTTTTCACCGCGGACAAGATTTCCGTCAAGATCTCGCGTCGCTTCTTCTTTAAGCCTTACACCCAGTTCCTTCAAATTGAAATTGCTTTTTGCTGCGTCTAATCCCGACTCAAAGGATGCGATTACAGCGCCGCCGTTCCTAATATAGTTGTCTAACTTTACAGCAAACTCTTCCGATACGGGAATTTCATCCGGGAGTAAAAGCAACCTGTACAAAGATAAATCACTCTTTGTATCGATAATGTCAAACTGGTGCGCACCTTCCTGCAGCATTCTAGTAACGCCTCTCAGCGAAGGCGTCAAGTCCCGGTTAAATCTCTTTTCGTATTCTTCAGATGTAAATACACCTATTTCAGTAACAGGTTTTGCTGCCTTGCACCAGGGTTCTTTTTTCTCAATCTCGGAATAGACCCCCCCGATTAGTTGGTACACCGGCTCTGACAGCTTGCCGTTGGGATCAAGCTGATCGCCGATCAGGCACTTCGCATTCAGTGCAAGCATATTGAAGCATTCAAACTCAAGGGCCGCCATATTTTTAAAAGAGTGGAAATCCCCCCACATGGTGTGGAACTTCCCCGTCTGTGCGAGACAATCAAGTCCGAGATTGCGACCATAGCGCATGGTAATGGGAAAATGCAGATATCCCCATAGACCGCTGGGCAGCGACTCAAGCTCAAAATGGGTGAACGCCTCGGTAACGGACCTGTGCGCGGTTCCTATATGCCCTTTGTTGTAAAATATACTGCAATCTTCGCTATATTGGCGGACAAAATTCGTCATATCAATCTGGAATTCGTCAATCGTCATTTGCGAATAGATGGAACGGTCCATGTCATTATGGGGTTTTAAACCTTTTTCAACCATCCCCTGCCTACAGTGCCTGCATGCACAGCCTACAGGAAACACAATGTCAAAGAATAAACCATCCACAGGATGAAACGTTTCGAGAACTTCCTTGGTATGGGCTTTCAAAAAATCTCTGTATGGGGAATTCACACATAACGTATGATAGAATCCCGGTTCAAACGGTTTCTGAACGATATCTTCAGGAGATCCGATGATACTGCCGTCTTCATTTACGGATAACCACTCCGGATGCTCCTGTGCTGTGTAATAATCCCATTGAACCGTGATATATATAGGTACCCGTATACCTCTTTTATGGCACGCTTCAATTTGCTCCTTCAGAAGGTTTTTATTCACAAGATGCGGATGGATTCTCTCAGGATTGATTTTTGAGTCGTAATAGATCATTCCGTGATGACATCTTGCAAAACAGGTGACGGAATTCACCCTGGCTTTCTCCAGGGTATCCACAAATTCTTCGGCATTGAAATCTCTGCCTACACCTTCAATCAACGGACTGGTGTGAAAATCCAGATGTACCTGACGGAAATTCAGTTCAAACTTACCCATAACTTACTCCTCTCATAATAAAAAGCCTGGCATACCTTTTTAGTAAATTTGCGTAAATAAAGCAGTCTATAGTCTATAATACTATGAAAGAATGATCATTAAAGATTGATCAGTAGTATTATAGACTGCGGAGACTTAGCGCTTAGAAAAGTAATGACACTTTTGATTACTTCTTCTTGGCCTCATATTTATCAATCTCATCCTGCACCTTTTTGGCAGCTTCTTCCGGCGAAAATTTCAAAAGCATATCGATGATAGCATTGCGGCTGGTGTCCGTTAACGCTGGATCCGGGTCATAATCAAAATAGTCTCCGCCAGGCTCTTTAATGGTTGTCATGTAGGAAACCATATCTTTGAAGATTTTTGGCGCGTCTTCAGGTGAAGTCGTATCTGTTCTTGAACCTAGCAGTTTCGCTTTGTCCAATTTATTTTGTTGCTGTTCCTTTCCTGTGAAAAATTTAGCAAATTCGATAGTCATATCCTTTTCTAGGCCCTTCATCGTTCCACTTAGCATAAATCCAACATTAAACATAACCGAATCCGATTTAAATTGTGGTTTATCCTTTAAAGAAGGGAAAGGGAAGAAGCTAATTTTATCTTTGTAAGGCGAGTTGGAATTCGTAATTTCTCCAATCATCCATGATCCGTTCACGCTCATCGCTGATTTCCCCGCTAAAAAGTCGCTTTTTTCCGTGTTATAGTCAATACCTTCAAACCCCTTTTGGAACGCACCTTTCGTTTTCATGTCTTTTAAGATTGCTAAGGATTGAACAACATCAGGATCTGTCCATTTCGCTTTTCTAGTACCGAGATCCTTCACTTTATCTACGCCAACCGTTCGATAAATAATATTATTATGAATATGGCCTGTTCTCCAAGTATCTTTCGCACCGGTACCGAAAGGAATAATATTGGCGGCATTTAATTTATCGATAGCGGCATTCAAGTCATCCATAGTCTCTGGTAATTTCGTAATCCCCGCCTTAGCAAATAAATCAGGATTGTAGTATACAACCTCGGGAGCAAACTCAACAGGAATGGCATAATGTCCTTTTACTCCAAATTTCTCCAGATTCCAAACTTCAAATGAGTTCGAGATAAAGCCATCCGACCACGATTTATCAGCCATCAATGGGGTTATATCCATAAGAAGTCCATTTTTAGCCCAGTCTGCCAGACCTGCCACAGAAGGATAGTAGAAGAATCCTGGGGTTTCACCGGTCGCGATTGCCGTCTTCAGCTTATTATTGTAGGCAGCTTCTTCAGCAACGGAATCATCCTGAATCGTTACATTGGGATGCAGTTTTATAAAAGCATCTTTGGCATCCTTTAAAGGTCCTACATGCGAATCGTCCCCGGCATACCGGGTTAAAATGTGGATCGTTACTTTCTCATCATCCTTTTTTCCGGCGACTGAAGCAGTCGCGCCAGCCTCCGCTGCTTTTTTATCCGGTGAGGTTGTACTTTCAGTTTTTCCACCACCGCAGCCTGCGATAACAGAGACCAACGATACGCAAACTGCCAATGATGCCAAGCTTGTCCTGCTAAATCCTGATTTCTTCATTTTCTTGACCTCCCAATTTCTGATGTGCGTGTAAGCGCTCTTACAAGATTTATTATAAAAAAAATGAAAGGTTAAAAAAATGTATTACTTTGATATGAGTGGTAATATTTTTGCTTCTTATTTACTTTTATTTTCGATATATACAGTAGGCGTTACTCCAAAAAATTTTTTAAAGCATTTGCTAAAGTAATACGGATCGCTATAACCCACTTGTTCTGTTATATCGCTTAATGTAATTTTTAGATCGCCGTCCAACAGTTCCTTGGCTTTGCCTAATCGAATTTTCGTCAAGTATTCAACTAAAGAGCAATTTAACTCTTTGCGGAACACCCGGCTTAAGTGACTTGGATTTAGATAGAGATGGTGTGCGATTTCTTCAATGGTTAAATCCGCATTCGCGTAATGACTTTCCAAGAAGGTTTTGGCTTTCTCGACCACTTTAACAGTAATGGATTTTTTATGGCTGCTAACGTAACGGATCGTCTCTTGAAATAAATGTTTAACAGCCGTATCGACCTCGATTAATGTTTCCCTTCTGTTTAAATAGTCAAAAAATTCGGCTTTATTTTTAAGCACATGGGTTATTGCGAGATTATTTTCAACGATAAACTCTGTAAGTACAGAAATAAAGCCTACCGATATTAACATCACAACTTCCTTGATGGTACGCTCCTCTTTCAGCTCTTTAAATGTTTGATTCACCTTTTGAACGGCGGAGTCATAATTAGCCAATCTTAGATCGATCATTACTTCAGCGGGACTATAACTGGCTGGAACTTCTGTAGATTCGTTCGCTTCCTTTACAAAAATGACTTGATTATTACCACTGACAAATCGTTGTTTCATTGCATATAACGCTTCCTTGTAAGAAACGGGCACATTCGTATATCCTTGGTGTACTCCGCCAACGGCCATTGTAATGGTTAGACCAAAATGAGTATGAATAAAATTTCTAATATTTCCGAAAATAAGTTTGAATGTTCGTTGCAGCCTATCATCTGTTTGACCTTCCGTACTTAAGAGCACAATGACTTGATCATCTGAACCATTGAAGACCACCGCAGGGTAAAATTGTGAAAGAATTTCAGTGGAAACATTCAAGACTGCAAACGTTCTCAGTTTAATTTTGAATTCATCATTAAATTTCTCCTTAAGATGATCAATGCTAATGATACAAACCATTAAACTATCTGCATTCAGTTGTATCTGAAACAAATTGCACTTCTCCTTGATCGGCTCCTCCGGGACAAAAAAACTGTTGTCAGCAACCAAAAGACGATTTAGAAATTGTTCCTTTTCATTCAACTGGCTTTTGTATTCCATGTTTCGAATGATGCCGATTTGGCTCGATCTTTCCATGATGTTGCTTTTGGCTTTTAATAGAGCGCGGATAAATTCGTCATGTTCGAGAGGTTTTTGCAGATAACTGATTACGCCTATGTTGATTGCTTCTTTCACATATTCAAACTCTGCGTAACCCGTTAGCATAATGATCATCAGCTCGGGATGACGTTCTCGAATGATTTGGGAAAGCTCAATACCGTTTATGAATGGGATGTTTATATCCATAATAATAATCTGTGGAACCATTTGCGATATACATTCTAAAGCCATTTCCCCATCAAAAGCTTCGCCGACAATCTCCATGCCCAGCGAATTCCAATCAATTGAATTTTTAATAAGCTGTACGATTAGAAATTCATCATCCACGATCAATACTTTGATCATCCCATGATTCCTCCGTTTTCTGTAACACAGGCAAAATGATTTTCACTCGGGTGCCGTGACCGATTGTACTATAAATTTGAATGCCGTATTCCTGGCCAAAAAATAATTTGATTCTTTCGCTCACACTGCGGATACCGAAGGAGCTTCGCCCTGTCGATGTTTTCTCATTTGCAAAAATTTGCGTGATTTCGTCCTCATTCATACCAACCCCATCATCCGAAACGTAAAGAATCGCCTTATCTCCTTCCTGATAACCTTCTATTGCAATCAACCCTTTTTTGCGTATATTACGAATGCCGTGATATAAACAATTTTCCAGAATAGGCTGAATGGAAAGGCAGATAATTAGGTTATTTAGCAGTTGAGGGTCCACGTTGATTTTAAAATCAAATTTATCCTGATATCTGAATTTTTGAATCATAAGGTAATTCTCTGCAATTTGCAGCTCCTCTCGAATAGTGATAGCCTTCTCCCCTTTACTTAAGACGAAACGATAAAACCTGGCGAGTGCTTTAACCATCTGAAAAGCATCTTCGTTTCGATTCATTTGTACAAGCGAGCAAACACTCTCCAACGTATTGTAGAGGAAATGCGGATGAATTTGCGCTTGCAATGCAAGCAGCTCATAATTTCTTTTCTTTTGTTGCTCCTCGTAGACCTGATCGATCAATTCGGATATTTGTTTGGTCATAATATTAAAGCGTCTTGACACTACGCCCACCTCATCATTGCCTAGAGTAGGAATCGTCACATCAAAATCGCCAAGCCCCATTTTTTTAATAGACTTCGATAGTTTTACTAATGGCATTGAAATCGAACGAGAAAGTAAGATTGAGGAAAGAACTGCTAATAAAACACAGATAAAACCGGCTAGATAGATGATAAAGGAAACTTTGCTGTTGTCAGCCGTAATTTCATCTAGCGGAATGACCCCCATCACAATCCAATGCATCCGTTCAAAATGTTTAGAGGTAATCAAATATTTTTCAGATTGAATATCAACAATTTGGTTTCCTAAAATCATTTCCTTCGCCTGTATGAAGTAACTTTCATTGCTGATATTTTTGAATATTTCTGACTTATTCTGCGAAGAAACAATGCTTCCTTTTTCATTTACTATAAAATACCTCCCATTTATTCCGTAATGCAACTGCGAATAATTGTTCGAGATGATTTCCTCATTAATATTAATTAAAATATTGCCTAGCACGGCTCCATTGTTATATCCAATAATATTTTTCTTGAAGGAAATGACATTTGTACTCGGTTGGGTCGTTTCATAGTGTATTTTATACATATCTATCCATTTGCTATTTTCTGCTTTAAAACGCTCATCTTGCAAATCGGAATTCATCGCTTCGGTTTTTAGCTTGCTCGGGTTTACAAAACCAGATCCAACCGTGAAATTGTAATTGGCATAGATGACGGCTGTACTCGCTTCGTTTCTAGGCTCCAATACACTATCCATAACAACGCCCAGCAATTTTTCGTTGTTCAATCTTTCTAAACTATCCGTCATTTTGCTCTGACTTAATATGTCCTGCACAAAGTTATTTGCTATGAGAATGTTGGCAGAATGCTCTGCGGAATTGAGCAAGCTATCCAAGCCCTGCGTAAGCAATTCCAAGTTCTGAAAGGAGTTGTCCATTGTTTTTTGGATGATGATGTTAGAGGAAACCTTATTCGCTAGGGCAGCTAATAAAATAATCGGAATCACAATAGTAATGATGCTTGAGAAAATAATTTTTTTGATGATCGACAAATCATAGTACCATTTCTGTAAGATCCCGTTTAATCTTGCCATAGAAACACGCCTCCATTTCAGAATCAATTATATAGCCTTGCGTAACGAATAGAAACAACAAAAGGACCGACAAATTTTGCCGTGTCCATCGTAAAGATTGCTGTATTGCTTTGTTTAACCTTTGACCGCTCCTGCCAAAAGTCCCTTTTCCACTTTTTCCTGTAAAAAAATATATGTTGCAATAGGCGGTATAATTGTAATTACTGCAGCTGCGCTTATTCCGCCATAATCATTCGTCCTTTCACCAAAAAAAGATAGTAACCCTATGGAAACTGTGCTCAAGCTTGGCTTATGAATAAACATAAGCGGAAAAATCAGATTGTTCCAGGTTTGAATAAAATTGAAGATAGATGCTGTAGCTAGAGCCGGCATAGTCAACGGAACAATAATTTGTGCAAGAATACGCCAATGGGAACAACCATCTATGACTGCAGCCTCCTCTAATTCCGTTGGGATCGATTTCATAAATCCCACAAGGACAAATATAGTCATTGGAATACAAAATGCCGAAAATAAAAGGATCATAATAAAATAGTTGTCATTCCATTGAAACTTACCAAAGGCATAAGCTAAAGGAATAATGGTCGATTGTACGGGAATCATTAGGCCGGCAACAAAAAAAAGCAAAATAGCACCTTTAAATTTCAGTGTAAATCTGGATAAAACAAATGCGGCTAATAAGCAAACCAACGCGGTAAATATAAGTGTAGCTGCCGTCAAAAAAACAGTGTTCCGAAAATAGATTCCGATATGACCTGCATTCCAAGCGTGGATATAGTTGACAAAGGAAAACGAATCAGGCAGTCTAAAAGGATTTGCAAATATTTCGTCATTGCTTTTAAATGAAGAAAGCATTGAAAACGAAATAGGATACAAGCAAAAAACAGTAAATCCAGCTAAAAACATATAAAATAACAAGGACGCAATATTGATTTTTATTTTCGGTGGAATAGCTGATGTTTGATTTACCATAATGTTCGCCCCTTTATTTTATAATTCTTCTTTTTTCCACTGCATAAGCTTTAAGCTTATTACTGTTAATAGCAAACTGATTACAAATATGACTGTTGAAATTGCACTTCCCAAGCCATAATGCCCATATTTGAATGCTTCTTCGTACATCAATGTCGCCGGGACTTGGGTTGAACCATTTGGACCGCCATTCGTCATAACAAAAATGATATCGAATATTTTTAATACGCCCGTAATCACAAAAACAACTGAAATTTTAATCGATTCCCAAATCATTGGAAGTGTAATATGCACTAATTTTCGGAATCCTGCAGCTCCGTCCATTTTGGCAGAATCATGAATTTCATCAGGTATGCCCGCTAAAGCTGCAAGACCAATCGTCATGTAATATCCAAAGCTTGACCAAGTAGTAACCAAAATAACGACCCCAAAAGCGGTGTTTTCGTCAACCAACCAAGTTCTCGTTAAATTGCTAAGTCCCAAAGAATGAAGCAAATGGTTAAGCGCTCCAGCATCGGTAGGGAAAAAGATAAAATTCCACATCAGAAAAACGGAGGTGGCCGGTAATATTAAAGGAAAGAAAAATACTGCCTTAAAAAATCTCGTCGCTATTTGGATACGGCTCAAGACAATAGCTATAAAAAAACCAATAGGTATTTGCGTAAGAACGCTCCAAAAAACATATAAAAACACATTTTTGATAGAGGCTATAAATTCCTTGTCAGTGAATAATTCCTTAAAATTAGCCAAACCTACGAATTTCAAAGGAACGTTTTTAATGCCGGGCCAATCATGGAAAGCAAAATAAAACGAGGTCAACATGGGTATAACTTCGAATAACAGGTAAACGATTAGTGCTGGAAATAAAAACAACAACGCAATTTTTAAATTTTTTCTGTAATGTAACATCTTTCCCACCACCATTTCATGATTTCCGCTTCTAGAGTAAATTTATAATAATTTGAATGGAAATTGAATGTACTATCTTGATGTCGTTGGTAATAAATTTGCTTTCGTTATTTATTTGCCATCCATGCCGACTAAAAGCAAAACATGACCGCCCCGAATGGGACGGTCATGTTTTCACTTCAACTATTTGTTCCTGATTACATGGTCTCGATGATATAATCATGCAGTTCGAATAGCTAATGCGGTCGTAGTCAAAGTAGGGTTGGCAGGTCCGGTAAGGCGCACAACGCTATTGTCGGCTACATAAAGGCCAGGAACACCATGAATTTGTCCGTGTGGGTTAGTAGCTGAAGTATTGGGATCGAGCCCCATCCGGCAGGTTCCGGTCTCATGGTTGACATTTCCTTGTGTAAGCAGGAAGGGCTCAACTTCAAAAGTCAACCCCATAGCTGCAACCGCATTTCGCATAAACCGGAACATCTCCTCTATCATAACCCGATCTTGGTTACTATATGAAAACGTAGTTTGTAATTTAGGCATGCCGTACTCATCGAGGATTTCCGGGTTCAGGTACACATGGTTTTCATAACGCGCTTCCATCTTGCCGGGACCGAAAAATCTGAATTTGGGTTCCTCTATGAACGGCTTTTGTTGATAAGCATACCAATAATAATCTTCAGGACCAGTCCCTATGCCGGTAATCAACAACTTGTGGTTATCTTGATTTGGAATCATCAGGCTGATGACTCCCGATATTTCGCCGAATTGCTCACGGCTTGCTTTGGCCACAGAAGTTAATTTGGGATGAGTAACCAAATAGTGCCCGATGGCTTTCCCTGGTATGTCGGAATGAAGAAGAAGGCGAAGTGTCTCCCATGTCCCTGCCGAAAGCACAACCGTTTTGGCTCTAATTGTGTATGTTTCTTTGGAAGTGGTCATGACCTTTACGCCGCTAACTCTTCCTTTGTCGGTCAGCATTTGGGTGGCCCGGGTACTAACCGCCAAATCAAAGGGCCTGATGTTCATCGCATATGCCAGTAAGTTTATTGAGCTATAAAAGACAGCAGAATGAATGACACCAAACCGGCTCGCTGCAAGGTCGATCGCCGAAGGCAGCGCCTGGGCATCCGGAAATCCATTGGAACGCAGGCGATCAAGAATGGTTTCCTGCATCTTGGAATCTTCAGTTAAAAAGCATACACGAAGAAAACGGCCATCACGCACAGCAGTGAAGCAAGAAACAAATACCCCGCTGCGTGCTGCCGCCAATTCACAGGTTTCCTGACGGTTTGATTGCTAATCTTAACGACATTTTTGACGGGCATGAGACGATCCATAACAACCTCCATTATGTTCCAACTTCCTCTTCTATGCCGCTTAAAACCTTGGACGACGAGAGAGTCGTTATCATTGAAAACAGCTTTCTGTTGGAGTTTCCCATACAAAAAAAGAAAGGGCTTTTGCCCCCTCCATATCTTCATTCATATTGTCGAATTAGACGTATTCGGATGATGAGTCAATCGATAAGCAGTCGGAGATAAGCCTGTCGATGATTTGAATAATTTGGATAAATAGGAGATATCGGGGATGCCAACTTTGGCGCCGATTTCCGCCAGCATGAGGTTCGTTGCGGTCAATAGCCACTTCGCTTCTTCGATCCTTTTTCTGTTCACGTATTGAATCGGAGATGTGCCGAATCGCCTTTTGAACACGCGGATAAAATAGTTGGGATGCAGATGGGCGCGTTCCGCCAGCTCGTCGATCGTTAAGTTTCGATAGTAGTTAAGATGAATGTACTCAATAACGGCTTGGAGCGGTTCAGACATTGCAGCGGGTTCTACGCCTGACGCATCAGAAACTGCATGCTCAATATAATATGCAATCAGCTTAATTATGGCGGCTTTTACGAGCAAGGGAGCGGTTAGGGACCTATAGGGTTCGTAAGAAAGCAGTTCCTGGAACAGTCGCTGCGGCTCATCATCATCTTCCAGCTCGAGAAATACGGGGATTTTCAGCAATTCGAAAAGATTGTTTTCCCCGACCTTTGCCGTAAAATGACACCAATATTTCGTATAGCGCGGGCCGTCCGTAAAAGAGTACGATTGCTTCACTCCTTGCGGCATTAGGAACCACTGACCCGGTTTAGGCGCATATTCCGTATCGCCGATTTTCAGCCAGCCTTCGCCATCGCAAATCAAATAAAATTTGTTATAGTCCGGTGTGTAATCGAGATCCCGCCAGTCGGTCCAAACCTGGTTATATCCCATTGCGGTTACGTGAACCTGAAGGTTATCAAGATAAAGCCGGATCAGTTGTTGCTCAGCATTGTCCATGGGTGATCACCGAATATGGAAAGATAGATAGTTTTATACAACAGGAAGTTAGGATTCTATATTCATGAGTATACCACAATACTGCTAGGATAAGGCTGTAGCAAAAAATAGGAGGCCTGATCAGTATGGTTAAGGCGCACATCGCCAAGGGTCCTTTCGAACCCACATTTGAATCGCTCAGGAAATTCGAGTGCCCGGAATGGTTCCGGGATGCTAAGCTCGGCATATGGTCGCACTGGGGCGCACAATCGGTGCCAATGTACGGGGATTGGTATGCCCGGAACATGTATTACGAAGGTTCCGAGCAATACCGATACCATATACGCCATTACGGACATCCGTCAAAATTCGGCTACAAAGATATCGTTCAGCTGTGGAAAGCGGAGAAATTCGATCCGGAATCGCTGATGGACTTGTACGTGGCTGCCGGTGCCAAATATTTCGTCGCACAGGCTATGCACCACGACAACTTTTTCAACTACGATTCGAAAATCCACCGCTGGAATTCGGTCAATATGGGACCGAAGAAAGATATCGTTGCACTGTGGAAATCTGCCGCTTCCCGCCGGGGACTACCCTTCGGATTGACCGAGCATCTGGGAGCGACGTTCAGCTGGTTTCAATTCAATAAAGGACGGGATAAGGAAGGCTCTTATGCGGGCATCCCTTATGACGGAAACGATCCCGAGCAGGAGGATTTGTACTTGCCGAACCGCAAGCATTATCACCCGGACAAACCGCAGTGGGACCCCAAGGATCCCTGGTATACATCCAATCCTTGGTGGCATCAGCGATGGTTCGATATCATCAAGGAAGTCATCGATCTGTACCAGCCGGATCTGTTGTACTCCGACGGCGGGCTGCCGTTCGCCAGCTCCTGGGATAAAACGGACGTCTCCTTGGAGGACCCGTCGTTCGCAGCCGGACTGAATGCGGTCGCGCATTTGTACAATACGAGCGCTGCGGTAAGTGGCGGTGTGAATCGCGCAGTTTATAACCAGAAAGACCGCAGGCAGGACATTTACCGCATCGGCATCCTCGACATTGAGCGCAGCCAGGAGCCGGGTATCAAGCCTGAACCATGGCAGACCGATACTTGTGTCGGGGATTGGTTCTATAATGTGAAAACTGTCTATAAGAAACCAGGGCACGTGATCGAAATCCTGGTCGATATCATTGCCAAAAACGGCAATCTGCTCCTCAATATTCCGCAGAAGCCGGACGGTACGATTGATGACGAGTGCACGCATATCCTGCAGGAAATGGCCAAATGGATCCGGATTTGCGGGGAAGGCGTGTACGGCACCAGGCCGTTCCGCGTTTCTGGCGAAGGCCATTCCCGCGTCGTCATTGATCATTTCAAGGAAGATAAGGTGGAATGGAACTCCGACGACTTCCGTTTCACCCAAAAGGGAAATACACTTTACGCATTCCAGATGCGGTGGCCGGAAGATCAACGTGCCGTTATACGTACATTGACCCAGGCAGACAAAGTGGAATCCGTCCGGCTGCTTGGCGTTGGCGAAGTACCGTTCGAACAGCCGTACGGGGCGCTCATCGTTTCGCTCCCGGATCGGCAGCCGACGCCGTACGTCAACTGCCTGGCGATCGAACTTAAGCCGTAAATATAAGATATAGCATGAAGGTAGCCTTTTTGAAAAGGCTGCCCTCTTTTTCATAAATGGGTCCCGCCAACAAGACATGATTTGTTGGCGGGACCCCTAGATGCTTAAGTAACCTCGATTACTTCTTAAAGCTCGTATCGTATGCTTTTTGATAAATTTCAAGATAACGCTTTAATTTCAGGCCATCAAAGCCTTTGACGTAATTATCCCATTCCGCATCCGTTAAATTTTTGGCGCCGGTTATAAATTGGGCCATGTTCGAATGAATGTAGTCATTCATTTGAGTTTTCAATTGTGCCGCTTCCTTGGCATCTGCGGATTCCATAAAGACGCTTAGCGGGAAAGTCTCTTTCGGTTGTTTTCCTTCATAATTTTTGGCCGTTTCCAAATACAAGCGATGCTCATAACCGTTATCGGACAATGGATCGTTAGGTACGGCCCAGGATTCCCGAATATCCCTCGTACGTCTGGTAATGCCCATTTGTTCCCAAGTATCATTTTCCGTAGAGCCGATGGAGAAATATTCGGGTTTCAAGAAGTATTTCGCCTGTCTGCCGTGTTCATCCACTTCACCCGGCTGTCCTTTTCTCCAATACTTCCCTTCTGGTCCGTATTCATTCATGATCGCATGTTCTTCAGAGTATAAATAATCCGCTAGTTTGATCGCTGCAATGGCCTGCGCCTCAGTCGCCTTGTTGGTAATCGCAAATTGGCCATTGCCATACGCTTTGTAATATCCTGCGTATGCTACTCCCTGCGGCCCTTTCAGCGGGGCGACGGTAGCATACTCCTTATGTCTGTCTTGACCTTTCGCCAGACTAAAATACATGCCGATATGTCCGGCAGCAGCAGTTCCTACAATATTATCCCCTTCACGGTTGCCTACTTGAGACATGGCGTCGTTATCCTGGGTGAAGGCTTCCTTATCGATCAAACCTTCACTGTACAATTTATTCATGTACTCAAGTCCTTTTCTCCATTCGGGTTGATTAGCCGACAGTCCGACTTTTCCGTCCTTCATGAAGAAGAAGTTATCATCATTATCATAGATAAAAGAGTTCATAAGAAAATGTGCCGGATTGCCATGCCATGTTTTGTCAGCGCCGGATAACGGAATTTCATCCTGTTTACCGTTCCCGTTCGGATCCTGGGTTTTGAATGCTTTCAAAACTTGATAATACTCATCCGTCGTAGTAGGCATCTGAAGATTTAATTTCTTCAGCCATGTCGTATTGATCCATACTTTTTGCGAGTACCAGCAGTGGAAACACTCGTTAATATGAGGAAGCGCATAAATTTTGCCATCCGGAGCCGTGATCGACTTTTTCAACTCCGGATCCTGTTGGAATGCCTTCTTGATTTCCACCCCATATTTTTCAATTAAATCATTTAAAGGCTTCAATACCCCTTGCTTCCCGTACTCGATTTGCTCGGCTTGAGTCAGGTCTCCGGATAGGAAAACAGCCGGATAGTCTCCGCTGGCAAGCAACAGTTTCTTCTTATCTCCTGCGTTGCTGCCTTGGGCCACCTCGAACTTGAATTTCACATTAAATTTGTCTTCTATATATGTAGTAACTGAATTTGTTTCCAAATTCTCAATCTTGGAAGATGGGGTTACAAATACCGGCAATTGCACAATACCTGCGGCCTTACCGTTCCCGACAGTATCCGACGCTGCTTTCTCTTTATCGGTGCCGCTGTCGCTGTTACTGCAAGCCGATAAAAGTAACGAAAGGACAAGCACGGCGCTTGCTTGAAACTTCAAAAATTTCTTTGCCATCTTTGACTCCTCCTTGAAAATGGTCTTGTTTGATTTACGTTTTTGAGTTGCAAATACGTTTATCGATCAGCTTATCGAATAGCATCACCCCCTTTAAACAAAGCTCTTACCCGAGAAAAATTATCCTTTTAACGAACCGATCATAATCCCTTTTACAAAATGCTTCTGCACGAACGGATAGATGGCCAGCACCGGAACCGTCGCGACCACAATCAACGAATATTTCAATAAATCCTTTAAACCTTGTCTTACCTGCAGTTCATTCGCATCCACCATCATGCTCGGGTCAATCGTATTCAAAATGAGAATATTTCTTAGAACAATCTGCAGTGGGAATAAATGTTGCGACTTTAAATAAATTAACGCATCGAAAAACGCATTCCATTGTCCAACTGCATACGTCAATACCAATACGGCAAGAATCGGTTTGGAAAGAGGAATTACGACTCTTGTCAAAAATCCCAGATCGCTGCATCCGTCAAGCTCTGCGGCTTCCGAAAGCTCGCTTGGTATGGTCATTTGAAAAAAGGTGCGGGTAATGATCACTTGCCATACCGCTAATGCACCAGGCAACAGCATCGCCCATCGGGTATCAAGAATGCCCAATTTTTTCACGGTCAAGTATAAAGGTATCAACCCGCCGCTAAACATCATCGTAATAACGAGAAGAATCATGATCAAACTTCGCCCGTAAAAAGTTTTCTTGGATAGCGGGTATGCAAGCATAATGGTTAACGATACGCTGATCAGCACGCCGAAAAACGTATAAAACAAGGAGTTTGCATAACCTGTGAGAATCTGCTTGTTTGCAAAGATCGCCTTATACCCCGCCAAACTCGGCTCCACCGGCAAGAGCCAGACTTTTCCGCTAATGACGGCTTGAGGAGAACTGAAAGATGAACTCAAAATATAAATCAACGGATAAAGAATAATAATTAGAATGAAAACAAGAAAAGCGTAAACTCCTAATAAAAATAATTTGTCATTCAACGATTCCTTAACTGCACTTCTTTTCAATTTGCTTCCCTCCTTTCTACCATAAACTCGTTTCCGTCATCCGTTTAGCAATAACATTCACTGTTAACAACAAAATGAGATTGATGACTGAGTTGAATAGATCGACTGCCGAAGAAAAACTGAAGTTCGCTCCGAGCAACCCGATCTTATAAACGTTAGTTGATATGACCTCGGAAGCGGATATATTCAGCGGGTTCTGCATCAAGTAAATTTTCTCAAAGCCAACGTTCATTAACTGTCCTACATTTAAAATTAACAAAATAATGGCTGCCGGAAGAATCCCCGGAATATCAATATGGATCATTTTTTGAAATCTGGATGCGCCGTCCACTTTGGCGGCTTCGTATAAATCAGGATTGATTCCCGCGAGGGCAGCGAGATATATGACCGCTCCGTATCCCAAGCCCTGCCAAATGTTAGATAACACGTAAATCGTTTTAAAATATTCCGGCTTTCCCATAAAATTAATCGTTTCGAAGCCGAATAACCTTACAATATGATCAACAATACCTAGACGGGGGGAGAGAACAAGAATGATCATAGAGACCATTACAACAGTTGAAATGAAATAAGGAGCAAATGTAGCCGTTTGCACAAAACGTTTGAATTTTCCCCCGCCGATTTCATTTAAAGCCAGTGCTAAAATAATCGGTGCAGGAAACCCTAAAAGTAGTGAATATAAGCTAATAAGTAAGGTGTTTTTGATTAACAGCCAGAAATTAGGGGATGAGAAAAAGTCTTCAAAATTTTTTAATCCGACCCAGTCACTGCCTGAGAAACCTTGAATCACACTGAAATCGCGAAAAGCTATTTGAGCGCCGTACATCGGAACATACTTAAAAATAATGATGTACGCTAGGGGAAGCAAGACCAATACATACAGCTGCCAATGCTTTTTGATTTTTTTTACCGCTCCATTTCTGCTGATTGCTAACGAGTTTTTGCTGCTGCCAAATTTTTGTAATTTTACGCTGCTATTCACGCTCATGTTCCGTCCTCGACATCCTTTCTTTTTTAATTGCATCTTCTTGGTAAAACGTTAGCCTATCCTGTTGATACAGGTCAACGAACACTATTCTGCCGAGGACAATATTCAGAAATAGCCTGTTGTGAGTAAAGAAATCACAAGCGAACAATATTCAGTTCGGTACAATATTCTGTCAAATGAAAAAAATCCTAATTGTGCGGGTCTGCACAATTAGGATTTTTGCATTTTTATTATTTATAATAAGTATCGTACGATTTTTGATAGATTTCCAGATACCTGTTTAATTTCAAGCCTTCAAAGCCTTTCAAATAAGCGTCCCAGTCGCTGTCCATTTTTTTACTGCCCGTTATAAACTGTACCGTATTGGATTCAATATAATCATTTATTTGTGCCCTTAACTGTGCCGCTTCGAACGCATCGTCCGATGCCATAAACATATTCAAAGGGAACAGTTCTTTGGGTTCTTTACCCTTGTAGTTTTCAATCGTTTCCATATATAAACGGTGCTCGTAACCATTATCATCATATGGATTGTCAGGAACGGCCCAAGATTCGCGAAGGTCTCTATTCCGATAGAGAATGCCCATTTGGCTCCAGCTTACATTCTGTGTTCGGTGTTCCCAAAACTCCGGCTTCAAAAAATATTTAGCTTGTCTTCCGTGCTCATCGATTTCTCCCGTCTTTCCTTTTCTCCACCACAACCCATCGGGTCCCCACTCGTTGAAAATAGTCCCCTCTTCCGAATACAGATAATCCGCCAGTTTCATCGCAGCCGCTTGTTCGGATTCCGTTGCTTTATCGGTTATCGCGAATTGGCCGTTACCCACCGTATTAAAATAGCCGGCCGCTTGAAACCCGGAAGGTCCTGTAAGCGGCGGAACGGTCATATATTCCATATGTCTTGTTTCCCCCGGCTCCATACTGAAGGCCTTGCCGATATGTCCCACGGTTGCGCTTCCAATCATATTGGGCCCAGGCCGATTTGCCAAATGCCACAAAGCGTCCGTAGTTTGGGTAAAGCTTGCGGGATCGATCAAACCTTCACTGTAAAGCCTGTTTATATATGCCAGGCCCTTTTTCCATTCAGGCTGCGCAGCCGCCAGTTTTACTTTCCCATTCTGCATGTAAAAGTAATCTTGTTCATTGTCGTAAATGAAAGCACTCATAAGAAAGCCGGTTATTTTCGTGTGCCACCCTTCTGAAGCACCGATCAAAGGGATTTCGTCCTGTTTTCCGTTGCCGTTCGGATCCATGGTTTTAAAAGCCTTTAATACATGATAAAACTCCTCTGTCGTTGTCGGTACCCGCAAATTTAATTTTTTCAGCCATTCTTGATTGATCCAAAGCTTTTGCGCATACCAACAATGAAGACACTCGTTGACGGAAGGAAGCGCATAAATATTTCCATCCGGAGCGGTAATTGCATTCTTCAGTTCGGGGTTTTTTTGAAAGGTTTTTTTGATCTCACTGCCATATTTTTCGATCAGATTGTTTAAAGGTATCAATCTGCCTTGCCGGCCATACTTTAACTGTTCATCCTGCGTGAAATCGCTGCTTAGAAAAACAGCCGGATAATCACTGCTAGCCATTACAATTTTTTTCCTTTCGTTCATGATCGATTCCGGCACCACTTCAAATTCAAATTTAATATGCAAAGCCGTTTCCAGATGCTTCGTAAACGCATTTGTGCGTACATCCTCAATATCCGACGGAGGCGAAACAAATGTAGACAATGTAACGGGTTGATCAGTTAGTCCGGTTATCAAGTTAACCTTTTGTGATCGGCATGCCGGCAACAAACCCGCAGCGACAAAAATTAAACCCAGCATCACAATCATTTTTCTCAATCAGGAACCCCCCCCTGATGTTATTCGTTTTGATTTTAAATTGCGAAAGTCGACCGGCGAAATTCCTTCAATTCTTTTGAAAACACGGCGAAAAGAAACCGCATTCGTGTAACCTACTTTGTCTCCTATCTCTTGAATGGAGCTGTTGGTGTTCAATAACATATGTTTTGCATGTTCCACCCGCACCATCGTCAAAAAATCCAAAAAGTTTTCTCCAAATTGTTCTTTGAACAATTGGCTTAGATATTTTGCATTTAATTGAAATCTTTCGCTCAAATAATCAAGCGATAAGTCCGGATTATAAAAATGTTCTTCCATATATTTTCTGACTTCTTTCAATAACTGGTGATAATTTCGCTCCTGCCGTAATGCTGCAATTCGATCGGAGAAAGTATGTAAAACAAGGAACAACCGATGCTGGATTTGTTCTGTGGTTTCGAAGTATTTCACACTTTCATGCAAGTGGGGCAAGACTTCATTTTTCCATATTTCAAGGTATTCTTTTGTCGTTTGTGACATTTGCAGATCCAGGTTATAAATGAAATAAGTCAAAAGGTCGATAATTTCATCCTTCGTTTTAAAATAGAGCCTTATTTCATTGAAAATAGCCGCGAATTTTTCCTCCCAATCATCCGCCATTAACCGGTAAGAATCGACCGCGTCGTGGATTAAACGTAATGATTTATGGGACTCCTTGTTTGATTGATTTGGTGTTCCTCCATATAGAATGATTCGGTTATTTCCTAAGACCGGCTTGTATTTCAATGATAAATAAGCTTGATTATTCGAATGTGAAAGATGCAAAAGACTCTCTACAGGTCCCCCTATACCGATCGTGACGGTAAAGTTTAAATTATGTTTGACCCACTCAATTATTTTTTCACAAGTTGGAGTCATATCGGAAATCATATCCGGCAAGAATACGATTCCGGTTAATTGATGATTTGAAGTCCATTCCGATCTAATGGCGAAAGAATGATTGTTCATTATTTCATTAACCACACTGCTGATCACAAATTTAAATAAATATTGGTCATGCTCCTGGTATAGAGAAAACGATTCTCTATAATAATCGATCTCAATAATCATAACCTGTTGTCTGTTGCAATGAGCCGGCAGCTTCATTCCGATATCATCTTCATCCGGAACGCTCTTACATTTGCCTGTGATTAATTCGTTGAAGATATTTTTTCTTTTGAAGTTTGCGATTTCTTCGAATTGTTTCTCAAACAACTCGGATTTTTCGATAAAATTATCGATGGCGGAATGAATAAATGTAAATTCATCCGATTCAATACTTTTTAACGAATCCCTTTGTTTGAACACGTAAGCATCAATTCGAGAAATGATCTCCCTTATAGGTTTATAATTTTTTCTGGTCACATAAACAATCGAAACAATGCCTGAAATGAAAACCAGAACTCCCAGTACAAACCAAATGCTCGAAAAAGTTGAAACAATCCCCAGAAGCATCCCATTATTTAAACCGCTTTCCATTTTCCATTCGGTATATTCGGAGATCACGCTGGAAAGCGGCTTTTCATTTCCGGATGAAAGATCTTGATTTGTAAGAAGAACATTTCCATTACGGTCCTTTAGGGATACGAACGCATTCTTAACGTTATACATTCCATTCATTTTAGCTTGAAACGTAGCGGTACTGATATTCACAACCAAGAACCCTTTTGTCCCATTACTTATGGGAGCTTCACGAACCAAGCTAATTACATTTTTATAGTCTTGATCGGAAAATTCCCTATATTGCCTTAAATTTGTCCACTGTGATTGATGCGAATTCCGCTCGAGTTCCTGAACAAATACATGATCTCCGAATTCCTCCACTTGATGGAAGACATTGCCGCTATATATGAATTGGTCATGAAGACGAACCAAATAAATGGAATCAATCATCGGCATTTCTTGTTTTAGCTCTTGTAATCTTTTAGCCACTTGGTAGTTTAGATAGACGTTATGATCGTCAATTTCTTCAAAAAATTGTAGGATCAACTTATTTTTTAAAATTTCATTAATGATCGATTGATCTATCGTTTTAAGGGAAATATCGATCGATTGCATCAATTGTCCGGCAAAAATTTTATTAGCTTCCACCGCATTCTTCTTGTTTTGTTCAATTAATGTTTGAAAAAAAACAAAAAATATAACCGTGAAAATAATTAAAAAGATTGGAAGATAGGACCATATCATTCGACGAAACCAGGTTTTGTTCATTTAAATCCACCCAATTCGGAATAATTTTTCCATAAAATGGTTCTAAAGCGTTTACAATTTATGATTGCAACGATGAACTTTATGATTCAGATCCTCTTAATAGACCTATTCTACAAGTATTTTATCAGATGAAATAAGCAAAAAAAATGCCGTATAATTGCAATAATGTATCTTATTTTGATAATCTGAAACAAAAACGGCTGTTTCACTGCAAACTTAGGCCGATGGACCGGAAGCGTGACAACCAACGAAGTAACGATAAAAAAGTAGGCTGATCGTAAAAATTCCGTGAGCTAGTAATGCTCACGGAATTTAGATTTCACGAAGCTTAATCGTTTCAAGTAATTTCGATGGAACATTTAATAGAATAGTCGCCATTCCATCTTTGTTGATTACTTTTTCAACGCCGTAGCAACCGTTTTTTCGTATTGGTCGGCTTCCCACTTGACAACATCGTCGTAGCCCAGGCCTTTGGCTTTCGAGATCATTTGTTGCTTCAGGCTGTTAAACTCATTGTCGTCCTTCGAGAACATCATCTTCCATGAGTACTCCTTGATGACTTTGCCCACTTCGCCGTGCTTCTGCTTGATATCGGACGGTTCCGACGCCGGCGGCTGTCCGTTAAAGTACGCCGGTTGCACGAGCGCTTGGTTGTGCTTGACGACGTAGTCTTTCATCGTCATCGAGCCCATTGTATCTCGCCAGCTCTTCACGACCGGATCCGGATTGTGGTTCAGGAACGAAGACCACAAGGTGTAATCATACGGTTCTCCGGTTTCCGGATTGGTCATGGACAAGGCGATCGTCGTGTTGTTGATAGAGTTCGTTCCGTCCTTGTACAGCCCGCCGCCGTATTCATCAGGCATATTGACGGAGTTGGTGATCGCTTTGTATCCGAAATCGGTCAGGGTCGGTTTGCCGTCTTTGATATCCCAAATCAAGCCTTTCGGACCGTAGTTGGATTCTTCGATGCCTTCCGGCGTGTACAGCCAGTTAAGGAATTGCATCACGCGGTCCGGATACTTCGTCTTCGCACCGATTGACCAAATGCGCTGGCCGCCGTAAGGCGAAAATCCGGAGGAGAACATTTGCTCATCGGCGAAAGGTACGAACTGGAAGCCTTTGCCCGCGGACGTATGCTCCGGCGAGTTATAGATATTGCTTACAAAAGGGAATTGCGCGAAGAGAACTTGTCCGTCCTTGTACTTATTGTTCACGTCGGAGTACTTCTGCGTCAAGGAGTCCGGATCAAGCAGCCCCATCTTGTTAGCTTCAAAGAAGAATTTCAGGCCTTGCATGTAGTAACTGTTGTCGTCGAGCATGCCCTGCCATTTAGCTTCGTTGGCTTTCGTCAGGATCAGGTCGCTGTTGTTAAAGGAGTCTCCTTCTGCATAGCCGAACATTTGAGCCGTGACCTTCGCGTTTATCGAATAGTTGCTGTCCCAATCCGACCACAGAGAGAACCCGTACGTCGGCTTGCCGGAATCGCTCTTTGGAGCGAGCTGCTGCATTTGCTTAACGACTTTCAGATAGTCGTCAAGCGTCTTGATTTCCGGGCTGCCCAGTTTTTGGTACAAATCCCAACGGAGCATTGGACCGAACGTCATGTCGGCGCCTTCGCTCGGACCGTCGCCGTTGCCTGCGTTAAACCCGATACCGTAAATCGCCGTGCCGCTGCCGAATTGCTTGCTATTGGCATCGAGCGCCTTACTTGCATATTTCACGATGTCTTTGCCGTATTTGTCAAGTATTCCGTCTTTCTTCCAGTCTAGCAGCATGCCGGCTTTGATGGCATCTGTGTAGTCTCTTCCGCCGAGTCCTACAACGATATCGCCCAAATCGCCGGACGCCATCATCGTGGCGATTTTTTGCTGACCGCCGGCCAGGTTCGAAGCGATGATGTTCAATTTGATATTGAACTTATCCTTGATCAACTTAGCAAACCATCCTGGCTGATCTCCGGCATAGTTAGCCAGCGTCGAGAATACCGTCAGCGTGACTTCCGGCTGCTTCGAAGGATTGGTACTTCCTTTGTCGCCGCTAGTGCTCGTTTGCGGCTGAGAACTGTTGTCTGTCGTTGTATTGCTGCTGCCGCTGCTGCTGCATGCCGACAAGAATACCAGCATCGCACTCAGCGTAGCAGCGATCACTGTCCATTTTTTACCCCTAATCATACGTTGGTTGACCTCCTTGTAATGTACTTGCAAAAAGCTTCTTTTTGTGATGCGGCCAAGAAACATGCCGTCCTTCTGCAAAAAACGCTTACAAAACCCGCCTCACCTCCTTCACTGACTTTTGAAAACGAAGAAGGGATCAACCCTTCACGGCTCCGATCATAATGCCTTTGACGAAAAAACGTTGGAAGAAAGGATATACGAGCAAAATCGGGATGACGACGATCATCGATACAGTCGTCCGAATCGAAGTAGCCGTCTGCATGTTGGCCAATTTTATATTGAGAGCCCCTTGGGTGGATTTCATCAAAGTTGCCAGCGATGTCGCTTCGTTCATATACCGATACAGGATGAATTGCAGCGTGAATAGCTTCTGATTCGTGACTAGGAACAACGTGTCCTGAAAAGAGTTCCATTGTCCGACGGCCGAGAAGATGGCGATGGTGGCCAGAATCGGCGTAATCAAAGGCATGATGATTTTATAGAAGATTGTGAAATATCCGGCTCCATCGATCTGCGCCGATTCCTGCAAGGCGATAGGCGTCGACTCGACGAAGGTTTTTACAAGGATAATGAAGAACGGCGAGACGATCCCGGGCAAGACATAGGCCAGGAAATTGTTGGTCAGGCCGAGATTGCGCATGGTCAGGAACCAGGGAATCAAACCGGCGTTAAAATACATCGTGACGATCAAGAACCGATACCAGAATCTGCGTCCCCACATTCCGTTCTTCGTGAACAAGTAGCCGAGAAAAGCCGATGCAGCCACGGTCAATACCGTGCCGATCACGGTACGGCCTACTGACACGAGAGTGGCAGTAGCCAATCCGGGAATCTTGAATACTTCCGTGTAGTTGCTCAAATGAAACCCTCTCGGGTAGAACATGACGAGCCCTCTGCTGCTCAAGTCGTTATTGCTGATCGTATTGATGAACAAATAATAGAACGGAAAGAAACAAGCCAAAGTGAAAATCGCAAACCACGTATAGTTCAGGACGTCAAAAATCGTAATCTTCTTCATCTTTCCCATATCAACTCTCCTCTCTTCTAACGATGCCTTAGATGACGCCTTCTCCGCGAACCAGCTTCGACAAGATGTTGGCAAAGAACAGCAGGAACAAGCTTACAATCGATTTCAGAATGCTGACCGCCGTCGCGAAACCGAAGTTGGAGTTCGCCATCCCGATGTTGTAAACGTACAGATCGAGAACCTCGATATGATTCATGTTCATCGCGTTCGAGAATACATAGTACTGCTCAAGTCCATTATTGATGAAGTTCGCGATACCCAAGATCAATAGTACGAAGTATGTCGGAAGAATCCCCGGCACCGTCACGTGCCACATCAGACGGAAACGTCCTGCTCCGTCAACTCTCGCCGCTTCATATAATTCAGGATCGATACCGGTAATCGCGGCAATGTACATGATCGCGCCCCAACCGAGCCCTTTCCATACCCCCCACAAGGTCATGACTAACCAAGTATGGCTGTCCGAGGCAAGCAGATTTAGCGGGTGGGCAATCAGATGCAAGCTCATCAGTAAATTATTCAGGAAGCCGTTATCGACGGATAACAACATGAAAGCGAACGCGTAAACCAGGACCCAGCTGATAAAGTTCGGCAGGGTCGTAAACGTCTGCACCATTTTCTTGAACGTCACGTTCTTGATTTCCGTCAGGAATATGGCGAAGATGACCGGCAGAACCGAAGTCAAAATACCCAGCGAACTGATCGCGAACGTGTTTTGCAGTACTCGGACAATTTCCTGCCGCTGAATCGGATTCGATACCATTGCGGTAAACCAATGCAAGCCCATGAACTCGGTCTTGGACAACGGAATGCCGGGCCGGTAATCGTAAAAGGCATAGACCCAGCCGTACAGAGGCAAATAAGAGAATAAAAATACGAGTACAAGAAAAGGAAACGCCATTAGAAATAATTTATGTTTATCTTTAAAATGAGAGCGCTTTCCAATAACTGGGGTATTAGCGTGTTCAGACAGGTTCGTGTTCATCTTTCTCCCCCACTCTAAAATAATGTTTTCTTTCATTTGTTTACTTTTACTTGGATTTTCAAATCGGCTATCTTAGAAGGTCTGGAACTCCTGCCGTTATGACATTTCCTCATCAACTCCCTCTCAGCAGTGGAACCTGCTTCAGGTTTTGCTTCACAGATTCATTATGCGGGCATACTCTCAACCTCTTTGTCTTCGATTATAATGAAATCGCTTTCACCATAATACCCTTTAAATTCCACTAAAAATCCAGTCATAATTAGTGTTTTTCCGTGCCGGAAAATAGCCGGCAATACATCCCCATAACGCGGATTGGTCGGCAGCGAGAATTCCGCAGGCATCGTGCCTTTTCGGAAGACGCACTTCCAAATTTAGCGCTCCTTAACAGTTTATGAAGGCTCCAAAATTGTCAATCGGGAGAAAGGTGCTCGGCAGGTGCAGGCTGACAATAAAAAAGCGTTCCAACAGGAATGTAAATCCCCCGCCGGAACGCTTTGCCATATTACTGGGCCATGCCTATGACGCTCGTACCTCTTTTTACAAAAGTGTACTTGACGATTTGCCCGCTCCAGAAGTGGAACGTCAAATTCACAACGCCGTCATTCGTTGCATTGAAGAAGTCCGTCGTCAGCTTTATCGTGTTTTGGGTATAGTCAGGTGCGAAACTATAGTACCACATCTTATACGAAGTCCATCTATCCGTTACCCGCATTGCCGCCAGTTGCGTAGACGGCTTCCATCGTCGCAAGCTGGTCGCCGTTAAAGGCTGTGGGAATCGCAAAGCTGCTGGTGGTGCCCGATGTGTTTTGCAGCACCGGTGTGTTATAGTAGCGCACATGGATCTTCCATGCGGGACCCGAGTTGAAGTTGGCGGTCAATACCTCTTCTTCGCCCAGCGCGCCAGAAGCGAGCTTAGAGAGATAGCTTGCCTTGACGGTTAAGGTGCTGCCGCTCAGTGTATAGTCTCTGCCGGATTTCAATGTGGAAGTGCCGTTTTGGAGCGAGACGAAGCTATTGCCGTTCAAGTTCAGCGCAAGGGATGCGTCCGTAACAGCTGCGCCGCTCTTCACGAAGATCAGGTCCGTGTCTGCGGTGGGCGAACTGCCCGTAAAGCTTTGCTTGATGATATTGTATACGTCCGGATCCTTCCACTGGTAGGTCGTTCGGTCGAATTGCCCGCCGTCTTCTCATCGATTCCCACCCCGTTGTCGCTTACGGATACAATGATCCGATCGCCTTCCAGAAACGCTCCGATCTCAATCATCCCGACGATACCGGTAAATTTATTCGCGTTAGAGAGCAAATTTCGCAAAATAAGATCAAGCATCTCTTTATCCACGATAACCCAAAGCTTCTCATCAATTAATTCGGACATCCGAATCTGCTTCATGCTTGCCTTCGCACCTTCAAGCGACAGAGACTGCCGAACAACGTGCTGCAAATTCCAGCCTAACGGTTGATTCCCTTTCTGGTTGCGATACTAGTCGAGCAAATTCTCGACGAGATGGTACATGCCTTGTACTTGTCCTTGGATCTGTAGGAACAATCGGCATGCTCAGCTTCGACGGCAGCAAGCTCCTCACCCAACAGTTCGGTTAAGCTGACGAGTAGCGCAATTGGATCACGAATATCGTGAGCTATGACAGTGAACATTTTATCCTTGAAAGTGTTCATTTCGGACAATTGCCTAGCGTTCTCGCGCAATCGAGCCTCATTGTCTTTCAATTCCGTAATATCATTGAACATCAACATTTTCCCGATCTGAGTGCCTGAATCGTAGATGAACGACTTGGATTCTCTATATCTGTCAGTTGTCGTCCAGGGGACAACATGTATTCTTCGTGGGTGTTCATAACATTTCTCCCTTCCAAATATCTTAATACCCCATTTCTTTCAGTAAACGGGATAATACGTGAAGTCGTTCGCCAATCATTTCGCCATCATCATTTAGAGCCTGAGCGAACAGTTTAATGTCATCAATCATGGGATTTTCTACACAAACGGATACAGTCATTGCATCCCCTTGCAACCCAATACGGTCAATCATTGTTTTATCAGGATCATACAAACAAAAAAAAACAGCCGAGTTGGCTGCTTTACATTTATCTATATTGGAGCCTAGGCGAATATATCATCCCTGATTGAACCTGCTGTTGAAGTGGATTCGAGGATGGATAACCAGCTTTTCAAACAGATTCTACCGTTTTATACTCCGCTGTTAACGGTACCGAGTTAACGCCTTTAAATTTGCCAGAGGAAGTTTCTTCCACCCTCTGATTTGGATATTTCAATTTCGAATGTAACTGTATAAGGTACATCAATAATCCCCTGTAATAATATCGCAGAGACTTCAATTGTCGTATGGGCGGTTAAAACTACAGGAACTTCCAGAGTAACTTCTTCAGTTTCGTCTTGCGTATTTTCTTGAGGATATGAACAAGTACCGATGTAATTTGGCGGTTACTTCCGATGTAAGCATTTTCTTTTCTGAGAAAGCAGCGGCAGTGTAATACTTACAATTTTTTTAACGCCGGCCAAGCCGCGGCCCTGCTAGGTAAAGTTCGGACTGGGCAAGAACATTTTCGTGGTTTATTCGAGGTGATCCTGTTCGTGAGCGATACATCCCCCAGTTCCTTCATCCGCATTCGCTTCAAAAAGCATCGTGTAGCAATGGGCCCACACTCATGACAATTGCCGGATAAACAGCTCTGTAGCTTCGACTTCCATGGCATGTAAACTTTCCAAAATGCCACTCATTTTTTTGATGTCAAATGCTTTTTGTTTCTCATAATATAAAATCATATAATATTTGTATGCTTTCCACTTCGAGCAAATTTTTTCAAAATGTAATCGCAATTGGTTGTCAGGTAATCTTTTCTTCTCGAAGAGGATGTTTACCAATTCCAAATTCTTGAATTGCACTTGGTAGGCTTGATTGGCAAGAAAGATACTTCTCATCGAATCCTCTGCAAGCGGAAGAACGTCCTCCATAATCTTACTGTATTCCAATAGGAGATCGATTCCATAAATCCAATCCTTGTCATATTTTGGATCTGGTACGATTTTAAACTCCAGAATGGAACGGAGATTATCCAAGATGATCCGTTCCTCGAAGTCATGAACCATCATCGGTTTTTTTACACGAACGGCACCTATTTCGATCTCGCCTGTTTTCTTTACACTGCCGGTCGATTCAAGAAAGGATGAGTATGATAGAACATACTTATCTTGCTTTCCGTTTTTGATAACATCGTCAATCAAATAAAATTCATTTTTTAAAGAGTTGAATCCATAGATTAATGTTGGATGAATCAAATGCTTTCTTTTATAGTCGAGTGTAGAGGGAAAATAGAATCGGTCAACGGTAACAAATACATAATATCCTTCCTTAATGCATTCCTCGACTTTGCCGATTAAATCCTCGTCGTGATGTGGTTTGTAGTCCACGTGTTCAAATTTGTCGATCAACTCTCCATATGGCGGAGTGAAGGATACCTGTACGCACGAACTTCCCGATGTTATGTGCCATTCATCGAATTTCATATCAGGGTAAGTCCCTTTGATCGGTGTCATAAAATATTCGTTCTTCATCAGAAAAGGCAAGGCTTTATTGGACTCGTCTTCCGTTATTAACAGATTGATCAAATTATTCGAAAGGCAGTCAATCCAGAAACTATCAAAAATCTTGATCGGTTGAATGATTTCGGAAGTCGTGTTCATAGAACCACCCCTGCTCCTCTGGAATTACCTCTTTACAAGGTTCATCATTGGGTATTGCCCTGTTCCGTCTCTCATCTCTTGATACTTCTTTGAGCCGGGAAGCGCGATAAAATCGCCGATGTCCGCAATGTTCGTGTCCGCGTTGGCTTGGTTCGCTATCCCTTGCGGCCCTGTCCGCTGCATTGCGTTCCCGTCACACGACAACAGGACATTCGAAGTAACATCCTGATTTCGGATCACGGACAAGACCGCTTTCTCAAATAACCTCACGTTCGATATTGGCTCCGACGCCCATGACCGTGCCGTGCTTGAAATACATTTCCTTATGGAAAATCTCGTTAAAGAGGAACTCGGTCTCGCCTTCGTTGTTTTGATAGATTTCGATCCCGTTAGGCAGCCGTTTCTTCGTCTGTTTGCTGTCCATCCCACTAACTGCTGGCACTCGCATAGCGTTTGATGGCAAGCTTCCAGAATAGCCTGACCGCAATTAGCGATAAGACCGGAGCCGCAAAAATCCATATGCCAAGGTATACATTCAACCGTTGAATCAAATAAATCGACGGCATGTTGGTAAT
Organism: Paenibacillus andongensis; assembly: GCF_025369935.1. NCBI lineage: Bacteria > Bacillati > Bacillota > Bacilli > Caryophanales > Paenibacillaceae > Paenibacillus > Paenibacillus andongensis. The sequence continues at coordinate 5,363,678 of NZ_CP104467.1, forward strand.
GAACAGGATCGGCACCACGTACATCCCCAATCTTCGCAGCCACTTGGGGTATATGAACATCGGCATGTTGTTTAGTTCCCAGCATTTGTCTAGAATTTCGGTAATCGAACCGGATTTCACCGTCCAGAAGGAGAATATTTGCGGAAGCAGCAGCACCGAATAGGTGACGACCACACTGCTGAGAATCACTCCGATATAACCGGCAATGTGGATGAAGCTTGGATCGATGCCGAGACGCTTCCAAGCAAGAACGACCAGCGCAATTCCCGCGATCAGGTTCGGGATCGGAAGAGCGAAGTTGACATGCCGGCACGAAACCATGAACTGCAGGGAAAGCGGCTTCGTCATATACAAGTCCAGCGTCCCGTTGCGAATATGGCCCGATAAGCTGTAAAAATTGTCCATGAACAATCCGGTATAGATCGCGATCATGATCGTATAGGTCCCGGTGAATATCATCATTTCGTCCGGGGATATCCCGTTGATTTCGATCCCCAGCTGCAATACGAAGAAGATATAGATCAGCTTGGAAGACAGGAATACGATCTCCATGGTCAAGCTGGAGTAGAAGTTCGCTTTGTATTCCATATAACCGATCATGCTGTTCTTGGCAAAAATAAAAAACATACGTAAATGCTTCCGTATTTCCCTCAAGCTTATCTTCACCGACTTAACCTCCAACGGCAACATATTTCTTCATCCCCGCTGCCCACGAAAGCCTGGAAACGACCATCAGTACCATCACCCAGATCGCCTGTACCATAAGCCCTTTGACGATCTCAGCGTGCGCCAGGCTCCCATTGATGATGTTAACCGGGAAGTACACGACATATTGAAAAGGCAAATAGCTGGAGATCGCCGTAGCCGTATCACCGAATATATTAAGGGGGAAGATGGCGCCGCTTAGCAGGTACACCCCTTGGTTAAATGCGACAAATATTCCCCATACCTCCGTCACGACGAATGCGAAAGCGCTTATCGAATAGAATAGAAGGAAGTTGATAAGCAGCCCGAGCAGGATGCTGACCAGGAACAGCATCATCTGGACCGCACTGAAGCGGATATCCCATATCCGGGAAAAGATCAGCATCAAAAGGACGAAAAGAACGAGAACAATCCCTGTCTGCACCGTCTTTCCTCCGAAAAAGCTGCATATCCGATAACTGAAATAATGGATGGGCTGAGTGATGAATTTACTTAGACCGCCCGTCTTGATATCGTTTGCGATCTCCCCTTCGAAGCCGGCCGAGACCAGCTTGGAGACAACGCCGGACAGCACGGAATAAATGATCATTTGAGAATAGGTATAGCCGTTGATGATCTCATGAGGCGAGCTTTGATAAACGGCCGTCCATAGGAAGCATTGGACGACGACGATGAAGCTGCCGCTGATGATGCTCAGCAGGAAATCGGTCCGATACTCCATCGCATTCTGAAGGGCAAGCACGTACGTTATTTTATACTTAAGCAAGGACTTCATGTCTGACCCCATCCTTCTGATACAAGCTTTCAATGCCCTGCTCGATCGGAATATCTTCAATCGTGAAATCCAGAATTGGGAAGCGTTCAAGCATGATCTTGGAAAGCTGCTTAAGGTCCTGCTTATCGATCTCCAGTACGGCATTCATGCCGTCATGCTCCAAGATGGCGCCATAGCCGGTCAATTCGTTCATCGGCACTTCGTCCGTAAACTGCAGCTTGATGATCTTCTTGGCATTGAACAGCTCGTTCACTCGCCGAAGATCGCCGTCATAAACGAGCTTCCCACGATTGATGATGATCGTCCGTTTGCACAGATCCTCGATATCCGCCATGTAATGGCTCGTCAAGATGACCGTCGCTTTCGTCTGCTGGTTGTAATATTTCAGAAACTCCCGAATGCGCTTCTGCGAAATCAAGTCGAGACCGATGGTCGGCTCATCCAGGAAAATGACCTTCGGCCGATGGATCAGCGACGCGATCAGCTCCATCTTCATCCGTTCACCAAGCGAGAGCCTTCGTACCTGGATGTTGAGCAGATCCTTTACGTCCAGCAGCTCCGTTAGCTCCTCCAGAACCAGATTGTAAGGCTTATCCTCAAGCTCGTAGATGCATTTATTCAGGTACAACGATTCGTTGGCAGGCAAATCCCACCACAACTGCGATTTCTGCCCCATCACGATCGAGAACTGCATCTTGAATTCTTTCTTGCGCTCCCATGGGACATAGCCGTATACGATCGCCTCGCCGCTTGTCGGATACAGGATGCCGGACAGCATCTTCAGCGTCGTCGTTTTGCCGGAGCCGTTCGGACCCAGAAACCCGACCATTTCCCCATGCTCGATTTCGAAGGAAATATTGCTTACCGCCTCTTTGGTTAACGTTCTTCGTTTCACCAAATTTTTCAGAGAATTTTTAAACCCTAATTCTTTCTCGTAATATTCGAAGCTTTTACATAGTTGTTCGACTTTGATTAGGCTCACTGGTGCACCCCGTTTAATGTGATGTAGAGTAGCAATACACCGTACAAATGCAGCACACTGCACTTGGAACAGGCCGAAGTGCCAGGCTCCGGCATATCAAACCAGCAGGAATACGGTTGAAACGGATAAGTGGGCAGCGGGCTCTGAGCCGTGTTTCCCCCGTATACAGGCGGTCCCAATGGATCGGAACCCCCAAGACATAGCAGTTCGTAAGCTGCTCCAGCACATAAAAGCGAGGCTGAAAAAAATTAATTTCGTCAGCCTCATTGATTCATTCTGCTATAAAGTGCTGGTCGATTTGCCGCAAACAAATGTCATAGGGGTCTTCCCGCTGCATATATTGCTTCGTCCATTCTACAACTTTATCGATCGTTTGGCCGGCATTCCAGCGCGGATGCCAACCGAGCCTGCCGGTCGCTTTGGAGCAATCGAGCCGAAGCAATTGGTTTTCATGAAGCTCCGGGCGGTCAGCCGGAAGGCCATAGGAGGCTCCCCCTCCCCAGGTTTTGCAGAAATGCCCGGCCATCCATTCGACGGTCCGCATGTCGTCGTCGCGCGGACCAAAATTCCACGCTTCCGCGAATTCCGGCCCTTCCTTTACTAACCGCTCCGCAAGCAGCATATAGCCGTACAGCGGATCGAGCACATGCTGCCACGGCCGAACGGCTTCCGGATATCGGAGTTTAAGCGGCTGGCCGCTGATGATCGCCCGCACGCAATCCGGAATGAGCCGGTCTGCGGCCCAGTCGCCGCCACCGATCACATTGCCGGAGCGAGCCGTGGCGACGGCGACTCCATGCTCCGCATAACGTTCGGGCGGAAAGAAGGAACAGCGGTATGCGGACGTCGCCAGTTCGGAGCATGCCTTGCTGCTGGAGTACGGATCGTAGCCTCCAAGCGGTTCGTTCTCGCGGTAGCCCCACATCCATTCGCGATTTTCGTAGCATTTGTCCGTCGTCACGTTCAAGATCGCATGGATTGACTTTTTGCGAGCATTAACTTCCCTTACGGCTTCCAGCAGATGGATAGTTCCCATTACATTCGTACTGTACGTCCCGACCGGATCACGATACGATTCCCGCACAATCGGCTGGGCAGCCATGTGAATAACAATTTCCGGCTCGACTTGCCCGATCGCCCGCTTTAATTTCTCATAATCACGGACATCGCCGAAGACTGTAGGAATATGCCGGTCAAGCTTGCTTTGCCGAAAAAGGCTCCATTCGTTATCAGGCTCAAGCGCATACCCAGTCACACGGCTCCCCAACCTGTGGAGCCAAATGGAGAGCCACGCCCCTTTAAACCCGGTGTTCCCCGTTATAAAAACGTTTCGCCCGTTCCAAAAACCCAAATCGTACATCCGACCAACTCCTACAGAAAATGGGTTGTCAAGTCAGCAAAGGCGACCTCAAATCGTCAACAAAATGATGCAGCAACTGAGCTTGCCGCTCCAGCAGTTGCCTGCTCGCTGTCGATCCATTCAATCTCCCGCAAATTTTCAGCATTAATGGAATGTTTAAACCAGCTTCCACGGAGCGTCCCCGCGCTCCCATAAGCTGTCCAGGTATCGTTTGTCCCGCAGTGTGTCCATGCAATCCCAGAATCCCTCATGCTTATAAGCGGCCATGTGGCCGTCCCGAGCCAAGCGGCCCAGCACCTCGCCCTCCAGTTGGGCTTGATCGTCCTGCAAGTAATCGAGCACCCCCGGTTCAAATACGAAGAAGCCTCCGTTAATCCAGCTGTCTTCCGCGGGTTCTTTCTCCTTAAATCCGACCACCTCATCGCTGTCAAAGCTGATGGTGCCGAACCGGCCCCTCGGCTTCACGGCCGTCACGGTCGCTAATTTGCCATGCGAATAATGAAAATCTAGCAGCTCCCGCAGATTGACGTCGCTGACCCCGTCGCCATAGGTCATCATGAAGGTGCCGCTCTTTAGTTGATCCCTCAGCCGGTGAAGCCGCCCGCCGGTCGACGTACGCAATCCGGTATCGCACAGATGGACAATCCAATCCTTGCAACGGCTTTCCGTTACCTGGACGCTCGAATCCGCGAGCCGGATCGTAAAATCGCTTTGTAAATACGGGAAATTCAAAAAATACTGCTTGATTGCTTCTCCCTTATAGCCTAGTGCGATGACAAACTCTTTAAATCCGTAATGGCTGTATACGTTCATAATGTGGCACATGATCGGCAAGTTGCCGATCTCGACGAGCGGTTTCGGCGTCGTGACCGTTTCCTCGCTCAATCTGGTGCCGAAGCCGCCGCATAACAGGACGACCTTAGGCAAATCACCCATCGTAATCACCTCAACTGCTCGCGCTAGTATAATTGCGTACCGCAAATGTGCCTATACCAGCTGACGGGCTGCTTGATAAATGTTTTCCTGCAAAATAATTCGTTCCAGCGACGCCTCGAGCGGAATGTTCGTCTTGAGCCCGTCGATCACATCGCTAAAGAAACTCAATTGATTCACATAATAGCTTTGCGGCTCGAACATGACCTTGCGGGTTTCGTTTGTGCGTAGATCGGTCACCTTGAACGAAACCTTGTAGAAGCCTAGATTGGCCCGGAAGAAATCCTCCATGCTGACGGTAGCATGTTCGAAAATGAGCGTATGAGCTGCCTTGTAAGGCATTTCGAACGAGGTCGTCAGGCGCGCGGGCACGCCGCCCGCGAGCTGAAGCTCGGCGTGGAAAGTCCAATCGGCTCCGTTCGGTCCGTCGAACAAGGATTGCCCCCGGTACGATTCAAGCTCAAGCCCGGCAACAGCCTGTAGAAATTGCAGCCAATAGCAGCCAAGATCGTAGAAGGAGCCGCCGCCCCGTTCCGGAAAGCTGCGATAATTGGTTTGAAACGATTCCTTGGGCAGGAAGCTGATCGTGGATTCGATTGTTCGCAGCGCGCCGTATGCGCCGGAATCGACGATCTCCTTGATCGCACGCTGCCAGGGATGATGCTGCACCATGAGCCCTTCCAGTACATGAACGCGTCCCCGTTCATGCGCCTGCCTGATGCTGTCGGCTTCATTGCCGTTCAGACAGAGAGGCTTTTCCACAAGCACATGCTTGCACGCCTCGATCGCCTTCACAATCCATTTCGCATGCAAATCGTTACACAGCATAATATAGACAAAATCGATCTCCGGACTGGCGAGCACCGCCTCATAACTGTCGAAGACGACAGGGATGCCGTATTGCTCCGCATAAGCCTCCGCCTTGACCCTCGTCCGGCTGGAGACTCCGTATACTTGCAAATGCCCGATACTTTTCACCGGCTCGAGAAGCACTCTTGGCAGGATGGCCGCACAGCCGATGACGCCGATGTTTTTGTTTGTTTTCATGCTAATCAAATACCGTGCAAATACAGCACGCTGCACTTGGAGCAGGCAGGCGTCAAGCCTTCTATATTAATGATCTCGCGGACACGGTCGTATTGATCCGAATCCCAAAGCTCCTGAAGCCCCTGCTCATTCAAGTTACCGACCGTAAATTCCGAGAAAAACTTGCATGCCGTCACATCGCCGGTAGGCAAGACGTCCATTCTTGTGGATAGCGCCATACACGTCGTCGCACAGCGGCTTGTCATCGCTTCGCCTCGGACGAACTGCTCGATTTCGTCATAATCCAGCCCTGGCTGGTAACGGACGCGGATATTCCACACGCGCTCGTTGATCCGTTCCAAGGCTTCGATCAAGGCCCCGACATGATCCTCGTTCATCTTGTATTTGAAGGCGTGCCAGGAATTGACCTGATTTTCTTGCAGCTTGCGCAGCCAACTGAACTTTTCCATGAAGTAACTGTCCATCTGCACCGACGTTTCCTTGGAGATATACCATGGGAAGCATAGGATGACGAGATCGAGCTTGAGCGACTCGAAATATTCTAGCAGCTCGTAAAGCTTCGGGATCATGCTGTCGTTGACAACGGAATGGACGGATATGCGCCCTTTGTAAATCCCTTGCTCCCGCAGTTCGACCAGACGCTCGATCTGCTTCATCGTCTTCGCGAAGGTTCCCTTCCCCCGGATAAAATCGTGCTCCGCTTCAAGCCCTTCCACGGCGATTAGCAGCTCGAGCCCAGGTGAAATGCGGATAATGCCGTCCAAATACTTGTCAAGCAGCAGACCATTGCTGCAAATCGTCATTTCCCGCGGATCAGCGGCCAGCATCTCCAATATTTGATCGAACTGTTTATGGAACATCGGCTCGCCGCCCCACAAATACAATCGCGATTTCGCCTCGGCCGTCTCCTCCATAATTTTGCGGAACACGTCGAGGTCGATATCCTTGTTCTGCTCCTCTTTATCCATAGCATGATGATAGCCGTCCTCGTTCCATTGGAAGCAATGGATGCAGCGGAGGTTGCAGCGGTTTGTCAGCTTGATGCCGACTGATTCAGGAACAGGTGTTCTGTATTTCGGATTTTTGGCACGTTCCCGGTAAGGAACCGCCATATTTCTCATCGTCCGTTTCATGACCTGAAATGCTTTCTCATCAATAACGACACTGCTTTTCGGCTGCATGGCTGTTTCACCTCATTATAGAATTATCAAACAATAAATCGGCATAGCTTGGAGCGGCCTTTCTATGCGCAAGCAGCGCTTCATGAAGCGGCTCAAGCAGCTCCGGCGAAAAGTCCGCCAGCTTCCATTGCTCGTAGGGAATCCCGAAACCGAGCTGCGTCCATAGATCGGCATTCCTTTGCTCGTGCGGTCCGAACGGTTCGAGAAACACGACCGGAGTCGCCGACGACAGGGAATCGAGCAGCGTTGCGCCGCCCGGCTTGCTGACGATCGCTTTCGCTCCCTTGATGAGATCATACAGCCGATGATGGCTTTCCTGCGTGGCAAAGACAGGGCTCTCTCCCGCCTTGATCTCCCCGAATCTCGGAAACGTATGTTTGCCTGTTTCCGGGCCTTTCTCCCAAGCCTCCCAAGAAGGATCGTTCATCCAATAGCGGTGCCTTGTATTGGAAACGTCGCAATCGGCTTCACTTGCGATGACAATATCCAGCTCATAATGGCGCTCCAGCTCGTTAATCTTCTCCAAGTAGGTGCCCATTCCCCAGCCGCCGCCGTGCACGGCGAGCCGCTGCGGGCGTCCCGCATAGGTTACGGCCGGTTCGTCCGCAGCCGGAACCCGACAGCGGATTTGCCCATTGGCCGCATCGAAGAGCCATACTTCGCGATAACGTTCGGCATAGTCAGGCACGTATTTCTTCACGCTTTTCCAGGATGGCGATAAATCCGTATCGACATAGAGCAGATCCACGTTGAGAGACTCGCTCCCGACCCGCTCTCCATACATGTCGAGAATGTAAATCCAGTGGCCCGAAAATACGATAAAATCTCGCCGCCGCTCCCGTTCCCATGCGGCAAGCAGCTGGTCAACAGCGGCAAAATCAATGCTGTCACGGATATCCATCGGAAACTTTTGCGCAACGCGGGCAACGGCAAAATTGATATGGTAGTCGTGGCGGCTTTCGGCAATTTTATCCTTCTTTTCTTTCACGATGAAATTCTCGAACACGACGGCTTCCGCCGGAACCTGACGTTCACTTAGTTGATATTCCAGCAACAGCGCCGGAATATAGAAGCCGAGGCCGAACCCGGAAGTTAAAATCGTCTTCCTCCCCATCACTAGTCACCCTCCATTCTCTTTAACGCCGAATCAGTTCAATACTTGGAGAGATAGTGTCTTGAACAAGCTGTGCAGTTGCATTAGCAGGTCTTTGCGTATATCCGCGTTCCGGCTGGCCATCGAGACATACAATCGTCCTTTGTAAGGCTTGCCTGGCTTGCGATTGATGGTCAGAGTATTGGCCGTAAGCGGAATGATGCCGGCTGACATCCCCGGCTGATACAGGATGCCTGCTTCCTCCATACCCGATATGAGGTCTTCGAACCGCAAATCCGCATTCACGCTCCTTAGTGAAAAGTACCGGAGGTTGCCCTGCAGCTCATGCGGAGCCAAATACCGATCTATCTGATGTTTAATCAGGCTCATTGATTTTCTGGCGTTAATCTCTACGAGCGGAACAAGCCCTCCGTCTTTGAGTTGCATGGAATCGACGCAAACATGCCCGTAATAACCGTCCTTGTACAGCTCCTCCGCCGTTCTCCTCATCAGCTCGAAATAGCCTTCACCTTCAAGAAGCTGAAGAAACTCCGGCTCCGGCGTGTACGATTCCTGATACGCGAATTCGTCGTTGGCCAGCCTTTGCAGCGAAATCAGCCGATATTCCCCGCTTTCGTCGATGGAGAATTGGCAGGAAAAATCGCACAGCTTATCCAGATACGGCTCTACGACAAACCGCACCTGCTTGCCTTTCTTCTCTTGGGACTCCGTATAAGCGATAACACGTTCCAAAATGCTTGCGGAATCGATGAACAGATTGCCTTGTCCAGAGACGCCGTAATTATCCTTGATCAGAAAGGCGCCTTTCTTCAGCAGCGAAGCGCCAGTTTCCCTCAGCTCGGCGCAACTGCTTGCGATGAAGCTCACATTCGGCAGCCCGAGCCGCTCTTTCATGTCCGTCGAGTACGTTTTCGTGTTCACCCTGCGGATAATATCCATACTGGGCATCCGGCAGACAAACCCGTGCCGCTCGCTTGCTTCTCCGGTAAAAGGTATTGGCGCAAAGGGCACAAGCTCCGGCTTCCCCGCCGCCACTTTAGCAAATGCAGAAGCGTCCGCTTCAGCCAAAAGCTGCAGCATGCTCTTGTTCAGTTGTTTCAGTTCTCCGTCCACGTCGAACGAATTGTTTTCGAAACGGAAGCCGATACCGGTCAAATACTGCTTGTGCGCCTGATTCATCGCTTTGCGGGTAATGAGCGCTTCGGACGGGCTGCAAAAAACGAACAGCAACTCGTCCATCATCGCTACGATGCGCAAATTTTCAGGATCCGCAAGCCCGGGCAGCTTTGCCAGGTCCGGCTCCCTCCAATACTGCTCCGCATCGAATGTGCCGCAATGAATTTTCGCAATCCTCTTTATTGATGTCATCACAGACCTTGCTTGCTAAGATCGTGATTGTTTTGCCGAATATATTCACAAAAGGTATCAATAGACCCCAAATTTTCCATATCAAATTCGTCGAAATTAATTTCGCAGCCGAACTCATCCTCCACCTGCAAAATGAAATGGACGATCTGCAGCGATTCCATCCCCGAATCGTGCAAAACGCTGGAGCTCCCGCTTAACGTGTCCAATAACGACGGATCATTTTTAATTTGGCTGATCATTTGAATAATTTTTTCCTTCATCAAAATCCTCTCCTCGTTTCGAATTTTTCTTTGACCTCTCATTACCGTTGCAGCGATTCATGCACCCCGCTGCTTTGCCGTTAAACAGGATCACCTCCTTGTTTAAGTATGGGTGGAAGCCGCTCGAATAGCTTGGAATAATCAGCTTTCTCGATAATTCTTATAAAAAAACCGTCTCTTGAGTTTTTCTTTGATATGCTCATTGGCATTGAGCAGTTCAATATTGCCTAATGTTTTCTTTCAATTTCCCTCCCAGAACAAGGATTTTCCATCAGATGTTTTTTGAGTTCTTTTCGCACGTAATATCAGAATCAAGCGGAATGTCACACGTATATCGACAACTTCAGTATTCCTGCTGAGGACTTGAAAGTATGCCCTCTCCAATAAGCCCTAAAGTAATAACCCCCTCTGCAAGTCAGCTTTACTTTCCTAAATATCCCTTTTCATCTAACAAATATTACCATATTGTTTTTTTTAAAAATACCTATATTTTTGTATTACTTTTCATGTAAATATTAGACTTTTCTCAAAATCACGTAATAAATATAATTTTCTCAAAACAAAATAAAGGACTCTTTCTTCGATGCATCAGCGCTTAACATAGGTTTGCACCAAGTCTTTCGGAACATCGTAGCGATTGCTGATCAACAAATAGGCACCTTTATGAGCGGCAGTCTCTTCCCCCCTGTTCTACTTGAACAGAATCCTGTTCCAGAAACGGCACAGAGGGCAAGAGCAAGCCCGAAAGAATACCATCGGAATCCAAATCCTTTACTCGTATGATGTAGTTCCATCCCTTGCGTTCCATATGCGCGAAATTGTTGTAACTTTCATAACCTCGATCGGCCGTAACAATGGTTTTGCCCTTGATGGGGGAACGGTCGACCATAAAGAGTTCCTTGATATGCTGTTGCCATCATGGAGATCAGGAGTTGCATAACCGTTTCAAAGGGCAGCTTTTTCTTGCGGGTAAAATCTTTTTCAGGGCTTTTGACATAAGGTGCTGGTGCGGCTGACATTTCTCGGATGAGGGATGTCAGCGTTTGTTTTAGCGAATTCGCGTACTCATTCATTGGCGTAACCTCCTTGGTTTTCAAGGGGCTTCGCCTCACATTTCCAACTGCTTGTCAAGTCTTTTTTCTCGATTTCGCACAAAAAAAAGAGCGGGCTATCTTTTCGATAACCTGCTCTTGTTCTTGATTTTTGGCCCTGCGCCTTAACTTAATGACATTGGGCACACCCCGGATCATCTGTTGAAACGCTTCCGCCCAGGAGTCCTTCCACGATTCTTGCTGCATGAAATAGCCGAATTTCTCCCCTTGCACTTCATTGATAAAGCGGCTATAAATGCCAAGCTCAAATTCGATCGCATCCTTTTCTCCCTGAGAAAGCGTATCTTTGATTTTGTTGTAAGGAACCCCTGAAAGCCGCTCCATAATAAAGTACTCCGCATGAATCATGGTGCATGTATCGTCGTGTACGAGCACCTTGGGTACAGGAAGCGTGCCGCTGTTGCCAAACAAGCGTAGCGCCTCGACTTCCGTGCGCATCAAGTTTGCCTCATAACGCATCATTTTCGTTCCCTTGAACAGCGCCACTTTGAGGATAACGTCGCGGTCGTCGCTTGTGGTGATCGCGTATGCGCTGTTTGCCCACCCATCCGTTAATTCTTTCGTTTCGACGACCCGGCTTCCGAAGGTTTGGTGAATAATTCGTTCCATATCACTGCCTATCAGCCTAGGTTTAATATTGCTTTCCATAATATCGGTCATACCTTTCCATAAATTTGGATTATTACCTTATGTTTCCATTTAATTACCACTTGCAATCCTTAACCACCCAAGCAGACCTATTCGATATGATTTAACGGCTCATAATCGAACCAATCAAAGAGCGCCGGCGTACTCTGTCCTGTTTCGCAAACGGCATACATCGCAATGATTACTCCCGTAAAGCCGCCAGCTACCTCCGTTGAGAGCAGATGCGTTTCTCCCGAGCCCAACGCAAGGACTTCGGATTGATTGGGCTGAATGGTGAAAACAAACCATTCCGGCTGAGCCTCAATCTTTAGCACGACCGGGCCTGCTGCGCAATCGTACGTGTGCTCCGTTCTCAATGATCCCACGGTCTTCCGGAATGCGATCACCTTGCGTCCGTCCTTGAACTTTACGGCCAAATCATAATGATATCTTTCGTTCATAAATACGGTAAGTCCAGCTTCCTCGCCTTCGCTTTTTGGTTCGAAATCGAGTAGGGCGGCAATGTTGCATGACAAATGGCGCAGACGCCGGCCCACAAAGGCGGGGGCGCCGGCGTCATCGAGCGACACCTTGTTCCCGCGTAGCACCAAATTTCCCGGACTTTCGTGGAGCGACCAGCTTTCCAGAGTCGGATTCCGCAGAAACACCCAGTCAAAACCTAGCGTTGTATCGTCAAAATCATCTCTGTTTGCCTTATACGGCCACTGGACTTCCTGCAGCTGCGGAGCCTCCATAACGGACTCGATACGCCCACCGTTACCGATGATCGGCCAGCCGTCATCCGTCCATGACACAGGCGCCAGAAAAGTCTCTCTGCCCAAATGATGCCGGTAGGGATAAGAGACCGGTCTGATGCCCAAGAAAACCGCCCACCAGCTGCCGTCATGCGCCTGCACCAGATCCGCATGCCCGGTTGCGTGTATGCTGCTCTTCAAGCTTCTGTGAGACAAAATCGGATTATGGGGACACGGTTCGTACGGCCCGTAGGGAGCGCTGCTTCTCGCTATCGTCGCCATATGGCCGTATTCCGTCCCCCCTTCGGCAATTAATAAATAATAAAGTCCGTTGATCTTGTAAAGATGAGGCGCTTCCGGATGCGCTCCGCCCGTTCCTCTCCAGATCAGACGGCTCTCCGTCAGCATACTTCCGGTCGATATGTCAATCTCGCATTGATAAATGCCGCAGCCTTCATTGCCGTCGTAAGTGGATTGAAAGTATACACTGCCGTCTTCATCGAATAATAGGGAAGGATCGATGCCTCTCTGCGCAACGGGTATCGGTTCGGACCAGGGACCTTCGGGCTGCTTGCTGCGGACATAGAAGTTGCCCAACCCGCTCACATTCGTCGTTACCATATAGAACCAGCCTTCGTGATGGCGGATCGTCGGGGCGTAGATTCCTCCCGCGATCCAACTGTTTGCCAGCTGCAACTGCTGCTCGGTTGTGAGGCAATGTCCGATCTGGCGCCAATTGACGAGATCCTTGCTGTGAAATAGGGGGACTCCAGGAAAATATGCAAAAGAGCTTGTCACCAAATAATAGTCATCCCCGAGCCGGCAGATGCTCGGATCGGGATAAAAGCCGGGAATGACCGGATTCGTATACGGCATTTGGATGCACTCCTACTCGTTTCAAAGTTTGATTCAATTGGTGTAAAGCATATTCATAATCATTTATTCAGTACCAGGATAAGAATGCGGCGGCAATGGCTGAACCCGCTTTTCCATTAGGGTGCGGATCGCCCCCTTCGGACAAATATTCAGGCATTAGCAGGTTATCGCGAGTAGCGGCTTGAGAGAGCACTTTCGCTATATCGAATACTCGATCAACGCCGGAGATGGCATGGCTTCTTATCGCCTGATTCACATGCCTCCAGACAAGCTCCTCAGAGCCGGTGAAATTGAACGTGGGTACGGTACAAAGGATCACCGACATACCGTTACGGCTGCCTTTAAGCTTGGCCACGATCGTTTGCAAATCCTCCAGCACTTGAGTGGCGCTTCGTCCGGCTGTCATATCGTTGACCCCTAATGCTACGACAACCTCATCATTCTGCTTGGCTTTATGCAACCAAGCTCCGTCGCTTGCGGCATCGTAGGCTCGCGCCCAGCCCGAACCGATGTTCCATACGCTGTGTGTAGGGGCAAGCTTTTCTGCAATGCGGGCAACCCAGTATTCGTAAGTGTCCGGTCGCGTTCGCACGCCTTGGGTGATGGAATCGCCAAAGAACGCTAGTCGCCTTGCCTCCTTTCGTTTGCAGCCTATGAAATCCGGCAGAAACAGACAGTTTGCGGATTTTCGGAAACCACCCGCCGACGTTTGGCCGGCGGCATTCCCGGGCGCATCATAGGCAGGTACCAATGGTGCTTCCGTATTGTAAGGAAAGCTGTCGCCGGAAGCGAGTGTCGTGATCGTCCACGAAAATGCCAAATAATGCTCCTCCGGGATTGTGATCTCGGCGGCATCGCTCCAGAACGTCTCTCCAGGTAACGCCGTCCTGGCCATGGACGAATCGAACGTTACCGGGATTTGAGTGCCCTCTACAACGCTCCCGTCAGGCAGTCGACCGCCGTCAGCGATGTAAGCCGCCTCGATTTTCCACAAGCCTCCCGGCAGATTGGCTCTCGATTCGGAGCCGTCTGCCCATGTAGAATCCACCAGATTGCTGCACCAGAATTTCAGCTCCATTTTCCCGCATTCAGCCATCTTGATGTGAGCTCTGTACGTATGCGTAAAAACGGAATCGCTTTTCATGATATAATTTGTGGCCGTCGATAGAGACGTCGCTGAAGCATATGAACTCCACATGTTTATGTACCCCCAATTGTTTTCATGGCATCTGACAGCCCAGCCGCCAAGCAGCTGACCATATATTGTTGCTTCCCCGGAGCCCTCAAAAGCTCCGGTATTGAAAGCTTTTGAACATGACTCTCACTTCCCCGTATGTGTCCAATCCAGCCCCGGATCGATCGCTTCCAAGACTAACGGGACAGGATCGCTCCATGGCCCTTCGGGAGCCGGAGCGTTAGCGCCACGATTTCCCCCTTCACGGGCACATAGATATAATTTTACAACAATCATGAAAAAAAATTACCCCAAGAATTAATACAGAAATCATACAAAAATTATGAATGGGCTCATATCGCTTTGCCTCGAAAACGCCAAGGGCGAAGCTCCTATTCATTAGCTTTCAAAAAACCGACCGGTTTCATGACCGTCCCAGCGGAATGCGAAACCCGGTTACCGCTGAGGCCCCGGTTGATGAAATGCAGCCGGTTTAGGCAAGCTCGACAATTTCTTCAGCGTATGGCTCCATGTCCAGCTTTGGCCCGACCCGTCTCTCGCTGAGAACACTTGGATAACCTTGACCGAGCGTTAACGTTTGCCGCTTCCGCGAAAGATTCAATAGGAACAAATATCGCTTCTCTCTCTTTTTGCGAACCGAAATTTGTACGCCCTCCGGCAGATCGGGGAATACGCTCGCGCCCGCTTTCGCAGCAGTCTCCCGAAAAAAGTCCAAATAAAAGTTCTCCTCGCAACCATCCCTAAATAATACACCTTGCCACTTCCAAAATAATGAACCGCAGCGGCCGGTTTGCCGGCGAAGAAATCGTCTTCGTACCATGCGACCGGTTCCCCGCCGGAAAGCTCCAGAATATCGCACCATTGCATGCATGTGTAGGTCTTCCCATTCTTCGCCCGAATAGTGTGGACGTCTTTGCCGATCGGGTCGTACTCCGACACGTACACGCCAGCCACTTCGGATAGCGGACAGGCCAGCGGCTCCATCCCGGCGTCCTGGGCCGGCGCGCCTTTCCTGACGAAGATCAGATCAGATTCGGCGTTGGAGGAACGGCTTTTCAAGGCTGCCATGGTGATATTGTAAGTATCCTGATCTTTCCACTGATACGTTGTTGCGGTCAAAACGAGTGCCGTTGTCCCACAGCATATGGGTAATGTTGTGACGCGCCAAATGAAGAATGGCATCTATGGCGTTCTTCGCACAATTAAACATACGACTTAAAAAAATCAATAAAATAAAGGAGCATACATAGATTTGTGAAAACAATTCTACGTACACTCCCTAGTCCCTTGGAAATTATAGTAACATTAAATCATGGAACTACACCTATTCCCGTAACATTCGTTCCGCTCTTTTGTATTGCGTAGTTAATGACTTGCCCATCGTAGAATTCGATCGTGAGCTTGATGGTTCCATCCGATACGGAGTTATTAAAAAAGCCGCTTAAGATACTGAATGTGCCCTTATTATAGTCTGCTGTAAATTCACCGCCAAACTGCATATAGGGAAACCAGGAATTAGGTCCTATTCTGTTGCCGGATGCATCGTAGGCGGAAGCACGTCTTACTTTAGCGCCATTGAAGCTTACCGGAATCGTAATTCCTTCTGTTGTTGTGCCCGTAGCCGTTTGAAATACAGGCGTTGCATATTTGATTATATATTGATGCCAATCGGCACCCGCCGAGAATTGCAAATCCAAATCGGCAATGACGCCGTATGAACCTTCTTTGAAATTTTTATTTACAAATTCCTTGGAAAGAGTAAGGGTTGCCGTTGTAGCATCATAGGAATAATCACTTTTCTTCATTCCCGCAATGCCTACGAAGCTATTGCCATTCAGAGTAAGCGGAATCCGGATGCCGCTTGTAACCTTCTGTTTGATATAGATTTCGTTTAGCCCTGTTGAATAGGAGGAACGCTGTCCCTGAATAGCTGCATTTATCGTAGAGCCGATTAGAGAATTCCAGCCATATGGCGCAACTCTATCAAATGCAGGCGGCCATATCATCGGAGAAACTCCATATTGCGATGCCTTGTAGTTAAAATATTCCAAATATTTCAGCTTTTCACCCGGTTGATTAACTGCAGCGCCTTGATCTGGAGCTAACCAACCGTATTCGCCGATGACAACGCCGATCCCTTTGGCCATAAAAGAATTGTATATGTTATTGAAAAACAAATCTACGTGTGATCTTGGCGTATCAGGAGAACCTTTATAAAGTTGTTCGTCAAAGCCTGTTATGCCCAGGTTGCCGCTAAACACCCAGTCACTATAAAAATGCACTGTGGCAATAAGGTTCGGATCATTCAGACCGGCAATAAAGTTATACGTTGCATCAGCCTTATCAACATCAGAGCTTGTTTGATACGATGGTATTATAATCATTCTTGTTGCATTTTTTCCACCCGATTTACGAATAACATCAAATGCAGCTTTGTTGATCATATTCAATTTGTCTTGTTGCGTGATCGTTCCTGTATCGCTTGCAAATTGGGGCTCATTTATAGTCTCGAAGTTTACGGTACCCGGTTCATCCTTAAAATAATTCGCTAGTTGTGTCCATAAATCAACATATCTTTTATATTCCTCGGATGACGTATTTCCATCCCAGTTCTTAAGCCAAATCCAGGAATCGTGATGGAGGTTGATCATTACATAAAAACCTGCATCTACGGCCCAGTCAACAACTTGCTTATATCTCGCCAGCCATGCCGAATCGATGACGTAATGACCATCGGCTCCTAATGTATATCTTGTATAAGCGGTCATTGGAATACGCACACTTTTGAAGCCTTTCGCTTTAGCTGCCAGAATCAAATCTTGAGTTACCTTCGGCTGACCCCAGGAAGTCTCATCGGATAGCGAGAAGTCGTTCGAATTAAAGCTGTCAAACGTATTAAATATGTTCCAGCCTTGGCCCATTGCCTGAGCATAGGCCAGCGACGGAGATTGGGATTCTGCAGCCGATGCGGGCTGTAAATTGCCAAAATCAAACGTAATCACAATCGATAACGTTACCAGAAATGCTGTCAATCGTCTTAAGTATCTTGTTCTTTTCATTCTTTAAACAATCCTCCTACCTATTTAGATTAGCTTTTTTATCATGCCGGAAGACTCATGATGCAACATCAACTCGTTTTCAGACTGCACATCACCTCCCGAAAAATTCATAATCACTTTCGATTTTTGTTCCATTTCTCTTATAAGTAATTCGGTACCACCGTAATCCCTGGTTTTCGAGCCATGAATTAGCACACAATTAGAGACGACTAAAATAGTTGTCATCTTCAAAACCTGTCATCGATCGATCTCATAAATGGGTGCATCGCTTTCCAACAATAAACGCTTGGTATGATCAAATCGCATATCCATCTAAACAAAACCTCGCTGCTACTGATAGCGAGGTTTTGTTTGATTTTGTTGCCATCAGGATGATCCTAATCCCTATCCTTCACCGGATCCCCATAAATAATGCCACGACCATTGGTTGCGAAATAAACCCGTCCATAAATTCGTGGGTCGCCTATAATGGATTTCGGAGTTCCATACTGATGTTGATCATCATTAATCCGCTTCCAGCTATTACCGCCATTCGTGGAGCGGAAGATTCCACGTTGTCCATCAATTTTCGCGACGGTATACAATGTCATGTAGTCCTCCTCCGGCGCTGCTTTTCCAAAGCCAATCGAATCTGCTTCTTCCACTTTTTTCAGCTTCGTAAAGCTATTTCCGGAATCTGTAGAATGCCAGATGCCATATTTGCCCTCAACCGTATTTCCGCCTGCAATCCAAATATCCCCTTCATGACCAGGCATAGCTTTGATCGACATTGTAGGTCCGACACCCGGAGCAGTATTTAGAGGTAGATCTGTCGTTGCTGTTTGTGTAAAGGTAGCTCCTTGATCAATACTCACATAAAACTTACCTGCCCAATATGCGTAAAATTTCTTCGGATTGACACGATCTGAAATGACCTGCGCTTGACTAGGAACACCCTGACTTGCTGACCATGTATTTCCGTTATCTGTCGTATAATAGACACTGTTTGAAGCCCCACCGCCCCATACAAACGCGCTTCCATCAGCAGAGACAGCTATTTCTCCCCCGCTTGCATTAGGTGGTTCCGTAGCATCCGGGCTCCAGGTCGTACCCCCATCGGTACTAATTCCCACCACTTTTCCACTCGGATTTTTAGTACTATTGTTGTATGAATCTCCTACCCGAACAATCACGTTTGGTTTCAGTTCCGCGTAATCCAAGCTTGTCGGTACGACAACATAAGGATTCGTAAACATCATGGATGGCGCTTTTGTTATATCTTCATGTGTGAATCCAGTTATATCGCCTATTGCGCTGATTAAATGAGGGCCAGCCGGCGGACTGATCAGATCCAGAACGTTGGTTTCTTCCACCCCTTTTGCCATCACGGAAATATTGACAGTACTGCCAGTATCCCATGCTGTCAAATTATTAGTCCCATACAAAGTAGCCCCTGTTCCATACATCATGCGATCGGAGTTGAAAGGGTCAATTTCCAAATCGTCAATCATCCATCCAAGCGCTGGAGCTTGCGCCTGCAGATTGAACGGACTTCCCATCGTAAGCCAAGGCGCTGCCGAAATATCCATTGTGTATTTGAGGTTACGGTTCGGATACGCCCCCCATTGCCAAATGGGGCTCCACGTTTTCCCTCCATCCGTACTCCGATAAATATTCGCGTCTGGCCACCAGGAATTCAGTGTCGCAACTATCAAAGTGTCTGGATGCTGAGCATCGACCGCAAGTCCGCCATATCCCCAGAAATCGCTGCTATCACTGCTTGCAACTGGGCTGATGTTGGTCCAAGTTCCTGTATGGGTATCGAGCTTCCAGACATCCCCCTTGCTTCCATCATAGGAACCTACGCCATTGCTGAAGGAAATGTACAACATGCCCGTCGATGATAAGATCCCGTGGTGCGGAAGGAATCCAGTTGGTTGTCCCGGCACTGCCGCCCAAGTTTCCCCGCCATCTGTACTGCGGTAAAGATTGTTGCCTGTGTTGGTATCTACACCAGCGTAAATAGTCTGCGTCGGGTGGCCTGCAGTTCCTGTACGCGGATCAAAAGCGATCCAGGAAAGACCGGTCGGATTACCGCCATAAGCCTGACCAGGAAAAGGAATATATGTACCCGCATCAGGGAAATTGTTGACTTTTGACCAAGTTACACCGGAATCTGTACTCTTCCATAATCCATTGCCGCTGCGAGCGCCAAAATATAAAACATGATTGTCATTGGGATCAATAACCAACCGAGGTCCCTGCCCACGTCCAGGCTCATTACCGCCGACTTTAAAAAGGCAGTTCCGTTGATTTCCATGTGTTCCCTTGATCATCGGAACGCAAGATAGACCCATTATGAGGATCCCAGCTATTGGTGTACATTCCTACGGCAGCATAGACCTTATTGGGATCGACAGGATCGGTTGCCAGCGCATCTACTCCCATTTTATCCCAATCTTCCCATCCCGCTGAATCCAACAGAGGAATCCAGCTGCTTGTTTCCGGATTCCAGCGATAGGCCCCCCCTATGTCTGTTCGCATATAAATCAAATCTTTTTGTTTCGGATTGAAGATGATGCCTGGAATGTATCCGCCACCACCACCGGTAACTACATTTTGAAACTGGTAATGATCTTTGGGTTTTGCAAGTTTGGTTTCTTTCGGGGAAGCAGCGGCCGAGCTGACGGGTGAAAACAACGCCATCAGCATGGCAACGATCATTGCGACCGACAGATATGATCTTTTTGTATGCATAGAAATTCTCCTTTGATTTCATATATTGGATTGATTCTGTACATGTGTTGCTTGCCGTGCATTTACTGAGGCACGCCTGAATATCCTCCTCTGCTTTGAAAAATAGGCACTGCTACCTTTCGAGCAAACCAATTCTCATCGGCATTTGTGACCGCACTTCGGTGTTGTTTTTCTTGCACCTCCTTATTGGACGCTTCATGTAAGCGGTGACATTATTATTTTAACTGTATGACGTTTACGATAATACTTCATAAAATCATCTAAAAATCATGTGGAAATTCAATATTTTGGATGCTGATCTGTAAAATAACGCTTTACAACGGAATACGCCAGCTTCGGC
The DNA here is from genome assembly GCF_025369935.1 of Paenibacillus andongensis. Classification (NCBI taxonomy): domain Bacteria; kingdom Bacillati; phylum Bacillota; class Bacilli; order Caryophanales; family Paenibacillaceae; genus Paenibacillus; species Paenibacillus andongensis. Next base: position 5,384,103 of record NZ_CP104467.1, read on the forward strand.
CTGCGGTACCGGTCGACGACTCCTTTGCTGTTCTGTGTTCCGGCGCGGGTCAACAGCCATCCAGTCCCTTCCGTTACCCTGCAGTCGCAAAATTGCCAGATCAGCATGCCGGACAAGAATGGGACGGACGTATAAGCCGCCAAATTGCGCTCCATGATATCGGCCTGGCGCTCCTCCGTTCCTTTAACCCGGCTCGGGTCGCGATATCCGTAATAGCCGTCGGCACCGAATTCGCTCATGATCATCGGCTTCCCCAGTCCGCCTGCCTGATCCGCCCAAAGTCTCGCTTGACCAGTTCCTGCGGCTCTTCGTCTTCGTACCAGAGCGGATACAGGTTGAACGAGACGATATCCGCAAGATCGAAGCAGAGCTCGCGGTCGCGGTGATGCGAAGCAAAGCTAAGCGGTCGGGACGCATCCATCGCACGAATTTGCTCGAGCTGAGTCCTGTACATCTCCCGGCCTTCCGGCGTATCGCTTGCGCATTCGTTCAATATCGCCCAGATGATGATGCTCGGATGGTTGAAATGGCTTTCCACCATCTCCCGGTTGCAATCCTCGCACTGCTTTGCGAACAAGGGGTGCTACATTTGCTCCAGGCTTAGGCCGCGCGCATGATTTTCCTCCCAGACGAGTAAGCCGCGTTCATCGCATAAATCAAGAAAACGTTCGTCATTCGGGTAGTGGCTGGTCCGTACGGTATTTGCGCCCATATCCAACATCAATTCGATATCGTGTACCATGAGCGAGTAAGGTATGGCAGCTCCTGCCAACGCATGATCCTCATGCCGGTTGAAGCCCTTTAAAACAACGTCCTCGCCATTTACCTGAATGCGCCCATTTAACGTTGTCACCATTCGAAAGCCGACCCGCTCGATCAAATCGTCCACGGGAGCTTCCTGTCCTTCTACATACAGCTGCACCTTCAATAGATACAGCTTCGGATCGTTCGCCGACCACGGGACGACGCCGGGGAACGGTTCCGTAATCAAAAGCTCGGCGATCACGCCCGGCAACGCGTCCACCTCGCCTGCGGTAATGTCCCGACCCGCCAGATGGAGTTGCACCCGCGCTCGCCGCACTCGTTTACCGATATTCCGTACATAAAAGCGAATCGTCCCCTGCCAGCCTTCAGCCGAACGGATCGGTGTAAATGCGATTCGTTCGATAAACAACTCGTGCAGCAGCTCAATCGCTACGGGTCGGATCAATCCCCCATATGTATAATAATCGTTCGGGACATGAAGTGCGGACGAGTCCCCGAACGAATTATCCGCAATAACCGCAACCTCATGCGTGCCCGGTTCGACATCCGGAACGACAGCGGCAAACGGCGTGTACGCATTATAATGCTGCCCTGTCGGCTTTCCGTCAAAGTAAACGTCAGCTGTATGGCTCACGCCTTTAAAAACAAGCCGGATTGCGCCTTTCCGCGATATTTCTACTGTACGCCGGTATACGCCTTTCCCCCGATAGGTTGTAAACTGAGGATGCATCTCCCAGCACCCGGGCACAGGCATCCGGTACCGGTAGACGGACGGCAACCCCACAGTCCCGTCAATCGGTTGAAAATCCCAGTCGCCTTCCAGTTCTTGCACATCGCGTATTTCATTCGTTCGAAAAAGCCGCAGCATAGTTATCCCTCCAACTGTATGAACTAAGTTTTGTCCCCATAACGCCGGCATGAGATAAGGGACCGCACTCCATGGCGGTCCCCTCTCAATCGGATCGGTGCAACAAACGTACCCGGCCTGACGCCAAAACCCGAGAAATTCATCTATAAATCATGTGAAAATAAGCGTTTTCATAGCTTCGTTGAACACAGGAGCTTCCAGCGGACTTTCCGAATCCATGAAGGTTTCACCCCGAAGTGGTTTTAGTCGGCTTCATCTTATAGCGGGACGGCGATTCACCTATATACTTTTTGAATTTCAAATGGAAATAATCGGCGTTGGCATACCCGACACGCGTCGCTACCTGATGCACCTTGAGCCCGCCGGCCAGCAAGTGCTTGGCGTTCCGGATTCGGACTTTGTCCAAGTAGTTGTGAAAGGTGTCGCCCGTGAAGCTTTTGAACATCTTCCCCAAATACCCGCTATTGTAATTGAATAGCTCGGCGAGTGTCTCAAGCTTTAAGTTCTCAGCGTAATGACGCTCCACGAAGTCGAGAATTTGCTTGACGGCAGACTCGCTGCTGAACGTGCTTTTGTGCTCTGTCAGTTTGAGCAACCTGTCCTCAAGCATCTGACACAACGACCGAAGATCAGGCTGCTCATAGATTTCCGCGACTACCGAAAGGGCATCCTGTACGGCGGTGAAGGCGGTATCGCTTGTCTTCGACAGCTTGGTCAGCGCGAGCGATATCCATTGCGAGACGGCGGTTTTCATCGCTTGCTCCGCGCCGTCGTACGCGGCGATCGACTGCCCCCCTTCATCCAGAATGCGCCGAACTGCGTCCTTGCTGCCGATATCGAGCGCATAAAATAGCTTATCCGCCAAAGCGTTTATATCGGGTCCGGTCGGCTCGCTGTCTCTTGCGCCGTTCGCGGCAAGGTTGAGCGGCGGACGCTTAAGGATGACCGTCCGTTCTCCGCGAAACAGGAACTCTTCCTTCAGCAGACGGACAGCCTGCGAATAGGATAGACCGATATCGGCGAGCTGATGCACCGGGTCTCCCGCCGCTGCGGAGAAACCGCCGTTCAGTCCCAGAAGTGATTCTTCCAAATCCAGATACATTGAATTAGCCTGTAACTCAATTGGCGCCCTCTCATTCAGCAAAACGCCGACAAAGGGTTCTACGGAGAATACGATGCCTGTACCCGACAACTCAAAACGCTGCGCCAGCTTTCGCCTGACTTCGGCCCGACCGTTTGCATGACTGCCAAGCGGCGGATGCAGCTTCAGGAGCATTACCCGATACGAACGCCAATCGAGCTCCGGCTCCTCCAGCGGTTCCATCGCCGTACGGTGACCCTCCTCTTCATACATGAGCAGCGATACGATCTGATCCGCGAGCTGCTGCGCCGACGTCTGTTCCGTTTTTTGCAGCGATCCGGTGGCCTCTTTCAGCACTCCACAGATCCTGTCAAGCTCTGCGTCGAATTCATCCGTATCTACTGGCTTGAGCAAATAGGCGTTCACTCCCCATGAAATCGCTCGCTTGGCGTACGAGAAATCGGCGTGGCCGCTTAAAATGATAAATTGGCATTCCTTATCGATCTTGCGAATTTCTTCGATAACCTGAAGCCCGTCCATCCCAGGCATGCGGACATCCATGACCATAAGGTCGGGCTTCAGCTCCTGGTGCCGAAGCAGCGCCTCCCGGCCGTTACCCGCTTCCCCGATCACCTCGAAGCCGTGCCGCCGCCAGTCCACAATCGCCTTCAAGCCTTGGCGTATCGCATTTTCATCGTCTACGAGAACAACTTTATACATGCGAATCTCCTCCAATCGGTATCATGAAACGAATTTCCGTCCCTTTATTTTCCCGGCTGACGATGCGGAGTCCGGATTGCTCCCCATAGGTAAGGATAAGCCGCTGATGCACGTTGCGCAGGCCAATGCGATGGTTCTTCCCGTCTTCGGGGTCGTCCAGCGAGCTGATCAGCGCATCCAGTCTTGCTTCCGGAATTCCGGCGCCATCGTCGGCAACAGTCACATACAGGGCGTCATCCTGTAGTTCCGTACGAATCCGTACGAAGCCGGCCTCTTCTTTATTCTCAATCCCGTGGATCACGGCGTTCTCCACCAAAGGCTGCATGACGAGCGGAAGAATCCGGATTTCGCTTGATGGCGGGTCGAGCTCAAGCTCGTAGGTAAGTCGGTCCTCATAGCGGAATTGTTGAATGGCCAAATAACATCGGACCATGTCCAGCTCTTCGCCGAGTGTAATCGTACCGCCTCCGATCTCGAGGCTCTTGCGCATCAGTTTCCCAAGCACCCTGACGATGTCGGCGATATCCGCACTCCCCCGCAAATGAATCTTCATCCGTAGCGACTCAAGGGCGTTGAACAAGAAATGGGGATTGATCTGGCTGGCCATCATTTTTAGTTTGATTTCTTTCTGCTTGAGCTCCAGCTGCGCTTTTTGCCGATTCGATTCGGTCACTTCCTCCATCAACTCGCGGATATTGCCGACCATATTATTGAATTGCCGTGACAACTGGCCGATTTCGTCGTCACCATCAATCACGGAGCTGGCATGCAAATCGCCTAAAGCCACTTTATTGATTTGCTTGCTCAAGCGAAGGATGCGCTTTGACAACAGGGAGGAAAAAATATAGATGAACACCAAGGCGATTAACAGGCTCATGATGATAATGGAGAGTGCGAACATGCTGATCCGGTTCGCTCCCTTAACGATGCTTTGCACCGAAAACACGGATATGATTTTCAAGCCGTTACTGCTCACGTCCGGAATGAGGGACTCTATAATGAGCTTTGACGTTTCCCCGTTGTAATCGATTTGGTACGTGCCGCTCGGTTTATCCAGCATTTCCTGGGTGATGTGAAAGTCGCGAATATGCTTGCCCACGAGGCCCGTGTTTTTGGCAGCATCGATATATCCGTTCCCGTCGATGACCATCGTATCGAACTGCTCCTGCCTCAGAATTCCGTTCAGCTCCGTTTGGCTGATATCGATGACGAGCACGCCGACCGTTCGGTAATTCGGAAAATAGACGCGGCGCACCAGGCTCAGGTAAGCATTATTGCCTTTCGTTTCGTCTCCGATGTAATACCAGCCGATTTTATCCGAGTTCTTTATCGTCGCCTTGTACCATTCCGAATTCGCAATCGACGGCTCTGGCTGTAAATAGTCCCAATTATTCAGCAGCGTCGGATTATCCACGTACAACCGGATATTGGCGATTTCTTTATACAGCCGCACGTATTGCTCGAACTCCCGATATTCTCTATAAGCCTCTACAACAGAATAGTTCGATTCATAACGCTTATTGACGAGAGCTTCTAATCGCGGGTCCGTCGACAACTTGTTAGAAATCTCGATCGACATCTTCAATATTTCGCCGATGCGCGTCTTCACCTTCTCCACGTCGTTCGACGTTTGCTGGACCGCATCGTTAAGTGCCGTCTGGCGGAGCGATTGGGTCAGCAAAGCGCCAACGATCCCGACCGGAATAAACACAACAAGGATAAATGAAATGATCAACTTCTTTTTCATATGAATGTTGTTCGTTTTGTCTATCCATTTCATAAGCACCTCGCCCCCTTGACAGCGTTTTCATTAATGTAAAACAATTAGTTTCATACTTCTGCTATGGGGCATTAATTATTATAAAATAACTTTCGAAAGCATCCTACCCAGCGGACTCATCGTAATTTCATGTCAAATTTAGATATTTATATCCTAGCACAAAAAGATCGGCGTTGCATGATGACCCGCCAGCTTGCAGCATAAAAATACCCTCAATCTCGCCAAGCGGCAAGATCGAGGGCATTTTTTCGCCTTTTCTGAAACTATTCGACAAAGTCGATTGATCATCTTCATTTACTCGTTCCAAAGTTTGACGCGGTCCTGCACCAGCTTGGTGTACATCTCGCCGAGCTTTTTCGCGCCTGCCTTATCCAAATCGTTCATAAAGTTTTGCCATACCGTATCGAATTGATCCGGCTTCGCCAAGATTGCTTCCGGGACACGCTTCTTCATGATTTCTTCGCATTTCTGGAAGATGACGTCGGCATCGGATCCCGTCGGCATTGGGATATTCCAGGCTGCTCCCCAAGGCTTGACTGGGAACTCTTCCTTCTTCGGGAACAGGTCTTTCCACGTCTTCGCGTTGTAGTGAGAGAGCACGTCCTTCGCCGCATCGGGATATTTCTGGACGATTTGTTCGACGTTATTCGTCGTATACGTGTTGCCGGTCGGATCGGTCACGCCGTCGCCCCATCTCGCGGAAAAGCCGCCGTAGTTCCCTATGCCTGTCGCTTTTTGCCAGTTTGCCGTGTCCTTCGTTCTGCGTTCGAGCTGATCGGGCGGAATGACGCGCTTGCCGTTCTCCACCTTGTAATCGACGCCCTCTACGCCCCAATTGTTCAGCACTTGCGCCTCGTCGGAAGCGAGCCAATCCAGAAACTTGATTGTGCGGACCGGGTCCTTGTTGCTCTTCGTAATGGCGGTGCCCCATCCCGCCAAATACCCTCTATCCTGGAAAGAATGGTCTTTAATGTTCTCGTTCATCGTAACCGGATAAAAGCCGTACGTACGATCGGACTTGCCGTCTTTATTCAGTGCATCCACTCCGCCACCGATATCCCACCACGCGTCAATCAAGCCGAGTACGCGGCCGGAGGCGATCTTCGCGTTGTACTGGTCGAACTTCTGTACGAAGCTCTCCGGATCCATCAGGCCAATATCGTTCATATGGTTCAGCCAGCGGAAATATTCCTTTTCTTCCGGACGCAGGTAATGCAGCGACGCTTGGTACGTTTTCGGATCGATATAGAATTCGCCGTCGTCCTGAAGTCCCGTCGCATAAACGGCAGGATTCGTTACGGAAATCAGAATGCGCCAGTCGTCGGCATTAAGCGACAGCCCGATCGTCGGTTTGCCGTCGATGGTCGGATGCTTGTCTTTATACGTCTTGATCACATTTTCATAATCCTGAAGCGTGCGGATTTTCGGATAACCGAGCTCCTTCACCACCGCATGCTGCAGAGCGAAGATGCCGCCCGCATCGAAATCCGTTTGATCCACGCCCCCCAGTGTCGGCAGCACATAGATGGCATGGTCATCATTGCTCCAACGCAAACGTTTCATATAAGGGCCGTATATTTTTTTCAGATTCGGCGCGTATTTATCAATCAAATCCGTCAAGTCGATGAGTGCGCCCGCATCCACGAGCTTGCCGGCATCGCCACTCGGCAGGATGAGATCGGGATACTGTCCGCTGGAAATCATGAGCGGAATTTTCTGATCCGTCGAGCTGAGGCTGAACTCCATCTTGAGGCTAACGCCCGTTTTCTGCTGAATGATTTTGCCGACTTCGCTCTGCATGTCGTCCCAATTCGCATTATTGCCAGAGAACCCCGTTAGCGTGATTGGCTTATTGTCGGCAGCGCCTTTGCCGGCGTCGCCCGCTGCGGATTGGGCTGGCGCTTGTCCAACATCGCTTGCCGGCGTCTTGCTGCAGCCGACGGCCGTGAATGTCATAACCCCCGCGAGCACGAGGCTCGCCGCCATACGAAATGGCTTTTTCATGTGAATGATCCTCCCTTATCTTCTTGAGTGAATGATTGTATGCGAACAGGTCTCCCTGCGCTTACCGCTTGCCTTGTTCGTACTAGCTCTTTACTGCCCCCAGCGTAATGCCCTTCACGAAATACTTCTGCAGGAACGGATACACGACCAGAATCGGAGCGGTCACCACGATCGTGATCGCCATCTTGATCGATTCCGGGGATACAGTCGCAATGCTGGCGACGGAGTTAACTTTATGCGCGTTGCTTCCGTCCTGCGTCGTGCTTAGCAAAATTTTCTGCAGCTCAAATTGCAGCGTCGTCAGGTTAGGCTTGTTGCTGTTGAACAAATACGTGTCGAACCAGGCGTTCCAGTGGCCGACAGCGATGAACAGCGCGATGGTGGCCAGCACCGGCTTGCAGAGCGGAAGTATAATTCTCGTAAAAATAACAAAGTCGTTGGCTCCGTCCAGCTTGGCCGACTCCTGCAGCGAATAAGGCAGGCCGTCGATATAAGAGCGAATGACATAGACATTCCAGACGCTCATGATCGCCGGGATGATGTAAATCCAGAATGTCCCGATCAGATGCAGATTCCGCATGAGCATATACCCCGGTATCAACCCGCCGGAGAAATACATCGTCAGCGCGAGATACAGCGAGAACAGGCGTCTTGCCTGAAAATCCGCCCGGCTGAGCACATAAGCGACCATCGCGGCGCTAAACACGCCGATTACCGTGCCGAGCACCGTTCGGAGCACGGAATTACGAAAGCCCGTGAGCAGCGACTGGTAATGGAAAATCGTCGCATAATTCGCCCACGTAAATTCGCGGGGCCAAACGTAGATGCCGCCTCGGACCGTATCGGTCGAATCGTTCAGCGAAATCGCCAGCACATTCAGAAACGGATAAAGCGTGACGATGGCGACGGCGGTCAGAAGCACATACAGAAACAATTGGAAGCCAAACTCGGAGCGGTCACCCACTGCACCGGTCATCTTCCTCCCTCCTTTCTCAAATGACGCTTTCCTTCGTAGCTTTGCGGTAGAGCGCGTTCGCCGTGAGCACCAGGGCGACGCTAACAACCGAATTGAACATGCCGACAGCGGTACCGAAGGAATAGCGGCTGAGCCCGATCCCGTAATTAAGCGCATACAAATCGAGCACTTGCGAATAGTCCGTTACCAGCTGATTACCAAGCAGGAACTGCTTCTCGAAGCCGATGCTGATCAAATTCCCGATCGACAAGATCAGCAGCACCATGAACGTCGAGCGTATGCCGGGCAGTGTGATGTGCCAAATGCGGCGGAACCTTCCGGCTCCGTCAACGGTCGCCGCTTCGTAAAGCTCCTGGTCGATACCCGCAATGGCTGCTAAATAGATGATGGAGTTCCAGCCGGTTTCTTTCCACAGGTCGGAAGCGGTTACGATCCCCCAGAACAAATTGCCTTTGGCCATAAATTGTACAGGCTCCGAGATCAGATGCAGCTTCAGCAGCAGCACGTTCACGATCCCGCCGTCGGTCGACAGCATCTTCGACACCATGCCGGCAACGACGACCCACGAAACGAAGTGCGGCAAATAGGAAATCGTCTGCACGGACCGTTTGAACACCCGGTTCTTCACTTCATTGATCAGAATCGCGAACAGAATCGGCACCGTAAAGCCTGCGATTAATCCCATGAAGCTCATCGCCAGTGTGTTGCGCAGCACGACGTAGAATTTGTCGTCCGCAAACAATTGCTGGAAATTTTGCAGGCCTACCCATTTCTGCTCCAAAATCGACTTGCTCGGCTTGTAATTCTGAAATGCCATGAGCCAGCCCCAAAGCGGCATGTAGCTGAACACGAACACCCAGATGACGAACGGGATAGACATCATGTACAGATAACGCTGCTGGAGAAATGTTTTCCAGAAGCCCCTCTTCCTGATCCTACGGTCTGTCTGGAGGATTTCCCGGGATGTGAGCGATTCCATATCGTCCCTCCTTTTATTTGATACCTTCATGATACCGTTTTCTTTCGGAGGACGATACCCGGTAAACTGGTTGCGAAATCATATGCAAACTTGTCATTTCTGCAGCGGCTTTCCCTTGTAACGGGAGGGAATTCCCCCAATTTGCTTGATGGCAGGTTCGCTGCTGAACGTTCACAAACGCTCCGTCAGCCCGCACATCATGTGCCCAAGCGTTTGCAGTAAAGTTCGAACATCCGTCTGCCCATAAATTTCCGCAACCATCGGAAGCGCATCCGAGCATATCTGCTAATTCGGTTATATCGGGCGCCGGAGCGGAGGTTTCGGCGCCGACCGCCGACCTCTCATCAACTCTCCGGGAAGATACGGTTACACTGCGCAATACTCCGCCGATCCTGGCAAGCTCCGGAGCAAACTCATCCGTATCTACCGGCTTGAGCAAATAGGCGGTTACCCTCAGGAGAGCGCTCGCTTGGCGTACGAGAAATCGGCATGACCGCTTGAAATATTATATTGGCATTCCTTATCGGTCTTGCGAATTTCTTCGAACATGCGGACATCCATGACCATCTGGTCGGGCTTCAGCTCATGATGCCGAAGGAGCGTAGCGCCTTCCGGCCTTGCCCGCTTCCCCGATCACCTCAAAGCCGTGCCTCTGCGTCCGGAACGAGAGACTCGATGGCGAACTTCGACGTTTTCGCCGTTGTAATCGATTTGGAACGTGCCGCTCGGTTTATGTCAATATTAGATATTTAAATCCTAACACAAAAAAGATCGGTGTTGCATTTGCAGCATAAAAACACCCTCAATCTCGCCAAGCGGCAAGATCGAGGGCATTTTTTCGCCTTTTATGAAACTTATTTTGCTACAACCATGGTTGCATCCGATGGTGTTCCGGTTTTTCGGGAAGCCGGAAAAAAAACTTATTACTTTTTCAAGGCCGTAGCAACCGTTTTTTCGTATTGGTCGGCTTCCCACTTGACAACATCGTCGTAGCCCAGGCCTTTGGCTTTCGAGATCATTTGTTGCTTCAGGCTGTTAAAATCATTGTCGTCCTTCGAGAACATCATCTTCCATGAGTACTCCTTGATGACTTTACCCACTTCGCCGTGCTTCTGCTTGATATCGGACGGTTCCGACGCCGGCGGCTGTCCGTTAAAGTACGCCGGTTGCACGAGCACTTGGTTGTGCTTGACGACGTAGTCTTTCATCGTCATCGAGCCCATTGTATCTCGCCAACTCTTCACGACCGGATCCGGATTGTGGTTCAAGAACGAAGACCACAAGGTGTAATCATACGGTTCTCCGGTTTCCGGATTGGTCATGGACAAGGCGATCGTCGTGTTGTTGATAGAGTTCGTTCCGTCCTTGTACAGCCCGCCGCCGTATTCGCCGGGCATATTGACGGAGTTCACGATTGCTTTGTAACCGAAATCGGTCAAAGTCGGCTTGCCGTCCTTTATATCCCAAATCAAGCCTTTCGGACCGTAGTTGGATTCTTCGATGCCTTCCGGCGTGTACAGCCAGTTAAGGAACTGCATCACACGGTCCGGATACTTCGTCTTCGCACCGATTGACCAAATGCGCTGTCCGCCGTAAGGCGAAAATCCGGAGGAGAACATTTGCTCATCGGCGAAAGGTACGAACTGGAAGCCTTTGCCCGCGGACGTATGCTCCGGCGAGTTATAGATATTGCTTACAAAAGGGAATTGCGCGAAGAGAACTTGTCCGTCCTTGTACTTATTGTTCGCATCGGAGTACTTCTGCGTCAAGGAGTCCGGATCAAGCAGCCCCATCTTGTTAGCTTCAAAAAAGAATTTCAGGCCTTGCATGTAGTAACTGTTGTCGTCGAGCATGCCCTGCCATTTCGCTTCGCCCGCTTTCGTCAGGATCAGGTCGCTGTTGTTGAAGGAGTCTCCTTCTGCATAGCCGAACATTTGAGCCGTGACCTTCGCGTTCATGGAATAGTTGCTGTCCCAATCCGACCACAGAGAGAACCCGTACGTCGGCTTGCCGGAATCGCTCTTCGGACTAAGCTGCTGCATTTGCTTGACGACTTTCAGATAGTCGTCAAGCGTCTTGATTTCCGGTTTGCCCAGTTTTTGATACAAATCCCAACGGAGCATTGGACCAAACGTCATGTCGGCGCCTTCGCTCGGACCGTTGCCGAATTGCTTGCTATTGGCATCGAGCGCCTTACTTGCATATTTCACGATGTCTTTGCCGTATCCGTCTTTCTTCCAGTCTAGCAGCATGCCGGCTTTGATGGCATCTGTGTAGTCTCTTCCGCCGAGTCCTACAACGATATCGCCCAAATCGCCGGACGCCATCATCGTGGCGATTTTTTGCTGACCGCCGGCCAGGTTGGAAGCGATGATGTTCAATTTGATATTGAACTTATCCTTGATCAGCTTAGCAAACCATCCTGGCTGATCTCCGGCATAGTTAGCCAGCGTCGAGAATACCGTCAGCGTTACTTCCGGCTTTACTTTTACTTGGATTTTCAAATCAGCTATATTAGAAGGTCTGGAACTCCTGCTGTTATGACATTTCCTCATCAACTCCCTCTCAGCGGTGGAACCTGCTTTAGGTTTTGCTCCACAGATTCATTATGCGGGCACACTCTCAACCTCTTTGTCATTCAATTATAACGAAATCGTTTTCATGAGAATACCCAATAAATTCCACTTAAAATCCCGTCAAAATTAGTGTTTTCTCTGTTGACATTAAACCCTGATTTTCAGGTCAAAGAATAGCATGATATATACATCTGTCCGGTCATGTTGTACAAGGAGGAAAACCAAATCGATTTATGTAGAAATAAAATTCGCTTTCAATATATAAAGAAGGAATAATCATAGAAATTGAAATATTGGCTCCGCAACTAACACAAAAGGCTGCACGCGGCAGCCTAGGATTTTTGGTATTTTGATATCGTTTTCCTTTTTCAGTTACCCTCTCTTGGAATAGGTTTTGTAAGTTGCGTCTATTTAATAAATAGCGTAGTTTACGCAACCTTCCAAAAGAACGTTTTGATCGCCCGACACGATTTCGCCGAGGACATACGACTCGCATCCGTTTTTCGCAAGATGTTCTTGGATTTGCCCAACAACAGACGCTTTCGCAACAAGTGTAATGCCTACACCCATGTTAAACGTACGCATCATATCAGAATCTGGTACGTTTCCATAACGTTTGATCAATTCGAAGATTGGAAGAACTTTAAGTTTTTCGAGGTCGATTTTTGCACTGGTTCCGCTTGGCAGAATGCGGTTAAGGTTTCCTTCGATACCGCCACCTGTGATGTGAGCCAAACCGTGAAGTTCATCCACGGCGAACAAACCTTTCAACGTTTGATAGTAGCATTTATGCGGAGTGAGAATCGCGTCGATGAAAGATTCACCGTTGATGGTTTCGTTTAGAATCTCAGGCTTCTCTTCCATCAGCTTGCGAACCAGTGTATAGCCGTTGGTATGCAAACCGTTGGACGGAAGTGCGAGAACCACGTCTCCCGCTTCGATCTTGGAACCGTCGATGATCTTTTCTTTATCTACAACGCCAAGAACACTGGCGTTGAGCATGTATGTACCTTCGTTTAGAACTTTAGGCTGTTCGGACGTTTCGCCACCAACGAGGCTGCAATCCTGTTCTTTACAAGCTTTGGATATGGCATCTACGATTTGCACTACAACTTCTTTCTCCATCTTGCCGCACAATATAATGTCGAGAACCACTTCCGGTTTTGCACCCATCACGATAATATCGTTAATAAGATGGTTGATCAAGTCGTAGCAAATGTTGTTAATTTTGTTGTTTTGGAACGCTAGTAATTGCTTGGAACCCGGTTCTTCTGCTTTCAAAACGAGCACAGGATTTTTGATACCTTCGAAGTTAGCTTCAAACAAAGAAGCGAATGCTCCTGCTCTGTTTAGCACACGTGAATCTTTGGTATCCATACTTCTTGCCATTTCTCGTTTTGTTTCGTCCGCGTTTTGAATATTAACCCCCGCTTTTTCATATGTAAACTGTTCATTCATAGATATATTCCTTCCTCCCAATTTAATAGTAGCCTCCCATTTTTGAAAACGGGCTTAAAAATTCCAGTATTTCCCTCTTCTCCACTTCTGACTGAACTTAGCTCACATCGACTCCCTAACTCCGAGAGTCTATTTTATTGTGGTACTGAATTGCTGTTAAACGAATCCTAGTGTTATTACTGAATCTACATTTTCGAGAATGTTGTATTAAATGTATGTAATTTACCCAACCACAGGATAAATGATACCATAACCTAACCGAAATTTGTATATACTAAAAAGTGATTATAGTTGATTGTTTCTCAGAAGATGCCTTCCGTTTTGGTAACGGAATGTTCGGGAAGAACGGAGCTAACAGCTCATTAATTAGGCAATTCAGCCCGGGATCAGAACCGTTTCTAGTGATGACCACCACTTTCGATTCGTAGATAACTTTTTCTTCAACTAAGTTGTGAAGCTGAAGCGTCGAGCCTGTCTCTACGCAATCCACGCAACATTCGTAAATGGTGGGAATAAGCCCTTCGCTTGAGCCGGAAATAGAGTCCACCTGCACGTTCTCCAACCCGTATTCTGCAAAAAATCGCTTCGTCAAATTGGGAAATTCCGTAACGCACTTGATCTGAGTGGTTTTCTCCAATACAGGCATATTTATATCGCTGATCAGGCTGACACGCGTATCACACCAATCCAGCTCGCGATTAATATGAAGCGAGAATCCTTTTTCCTCAATCCACTCGGAGGAGGTAATGCCTACGTCCAGAATGCCTTCGCTCACCAAATTAGGAATATCCCGATGTTTCAGAAGATAGAAGTAGGTATCGTTCTTACCGATGAACCCAAGCTTCTTAGAATCAATCTTTTCTTGTAAAAAATGCTCGATAACCGTAAGAGACTTTATCTTTACAACACCTTTAGGCAGTCCTATGCGAATCACAGTAATCACCCATTCTTCTTATTTTTCAATGGTCTTATAATATTTCAATTCGCTGTAGAGTCTTAGTTGGCGATTGACTTCTTTGTGAAATGTGCCTTCTACGGCGTCGGATACTTTGATGTCGAGAATGTTCCCCAAGCAGAAAAGCCACGCCATCAAATCGCCCATCTCCCCGGTGATTTCTTCCTTGGACTTGCCCTTTCGAATAGCGGAAATCACTTCCCCCATCTCTTCAACCATCCAGATCATTGATTTTTCGAGGTCGTATCTGCCGTAAATTTTCAGCGACGTCGCTTGTATCTCGTCAAGGTGTGCAGCGTTTGTGGCGATTTCTTCTTTTATCATCTAATTCTTGTTCCTTTCCTATGAAAGTAGCTTGATGTCGATCTTTTCATTAAGCGCTTGAATGGCGAAACTGTTGTCAGGGTCGATGGTGGTGAGAAGACGGTTCATAATGGAGAAATAAGTTTCTTTGTTATCGCGGAAATAGCGGGTAAAGGTGTCACGCAGAGCGGCGGATTCATCCGCATATGTGTTCAGCAGGTCGTACTCCTTGATATATTCATGCCCCCAACTATTCAAGCGAAGCTGTTTGATCGAATCGTCGGAAATAAGGAACTTCTTCGCGCAGGTGAAACGGTAGGTTAGCTTGGCTTCGTCGATCAGGATCAGATGGTTCATGAAGGATTTGTACTCAAGCTGGATGTTAAAAGACTTTTCGATCAGGTTCTTCACGGAAAGGTCGCCGAGAATGTAGAAGTTGTAGGTGGCCTCCCCTTCTTCTTTGAGAATGAAATCGATCGTATACAGCGTAAGCAGAATGATTTCCCCCAGATTCTCTGCGTAGGCAAAATCGACGACCGGGGTCAATTCGCACTTAGCTTCCGTTTTAAGCTTATCGTACCTGCCAATGGGATTAAGCTTGTCGTAATCGAGTGACAAAATGGTTGCTAGTATCATAAGTACCTCTTCCTTTATGTTTATAATCCGAAAAACGTGGATACTGCTCTGAACGTCTCCATGTTGTTCACCGCAAAGACGTTATACGTCGACTCTACGTCGAGACATAATTTCAACGGCTTCCCTGTTTCGTCGAGTAACAGACCCCCAGCTTCTTCCAAAATGATCTGGCTCGCAAGGATGTCGTGAGTTTTTATCAGACCTTTTGCCGGATGGTAGTCGATGTAGCCGTTAAATGTGCCGCTTGCCACGGAAACGACATCAAGAGAAGGGCATCCGGTCATACGAATTCGCTTGGTGTTCATCATGCACTTCATGTACAAATCCGATTCTTCCCAGCTAAACGGACGGGAGAGAACAAGTCGATTATCCTTCGTCGGAGTCTCACTATCTATCCTAATTGGTCTGCCATTGTTAAACGCACCGCCTGATTGGGCGGCGTAAAACGTATCCTTCGAACCGTAATTATAGATCAGCCCAGACACGATTTGCTCTTCCTTCACGACCGCAATCGAAAGCGCAAAATAAGGGAAGTTCATTTTCGCATTAGACGTACCGTCCAGGGGGTCGATAACGAAGGTATAGCCGCTCTTCTCTCCCTCCAGTTCGGTCCAACCGATTTCCTCTGATAAAACCGAACCGCCCACTTTTGATCGATGCAGTTCGTTGATGACTACATCTTCCAAGACTTTGTCTAGCTTTGTCGTCTCCGTGCCGTCCGCACCTATTCCTACGATGCTGAAATTTCCATCAGTGTGACGGTGCTTGGTGTAGGCCAACTCCGCCTGTTTAATAATCCCTTGAAAAAGATTGTGGAAATTCATGGCGCACTGTTCTCCCTTACATATAGATAAATCTTCTCCAAGTGCTTTATATGATCGTAAAGTGCGTAGAATGATTTGTTTTCCGCGAACCATGCTTTTGCCCGTGAGGACAATGCGGATGACAGTTCTTTCTCTGCGATCAGCTTCGCAAGCGATTGGCTCAATGCGTCTGCATCTCCATGCGCGTATAGGAGTCCGTTTTCGCCGTGCTTGATAAATTCCCGATTGCCAGGAGCATCGGATGCGAGAATCGCTTTGCCCATAGAGAGCGATTCAAGAATGACGGAACTGTAGTTACCGACCAAGCGTGAGTCGATGAAAATATCTGCTTCGGCGATATATTGCGGAATATCGGAATGACTTACGTAGCCCGTGAAAATCACCTTGTCTTCTAGACAAAGCCGCTTCACCATTTTTCTCAGACGGTGTTCATTTATTAACTCGGGATGCTCATCTCCACCTACAATCAACAGCTTTGCATTGTTGAAAGATTGTGACACCTTGGCAAAGCCCTCAATCGCCGTATCGATGCCTTTTTCTTGAGCGAAGCAAGATGCGATATTTAAAACGACGATATCCTTTTCCTTACATCCGTATTTCTCCCGCACGCGATTCTCGGTGCTAGACAAGCTGAACTGGGAATCATCCACCGGCATTCGGAGAATTTCCGTCGGGCATTTGGCCCCGAGCAGACGAACCTTCGCCAATACCGATTCGTTGCTGCATACGATCGCATCAGCCCCGTGGACGCTTATTTCCACCATTCGCCGATAACGCCTGTCATTCTCAAAGCCGTTGAAGACATCTCTGCCGAAGCAGGAGAGAACCAGCGGCACACCAAACAGCGTCTTCGCCACTTTGATCGCGGCTAGACTATTAAAGGTTGCATAATGAGCGTGCACGACATCGAATTCTTCTTCGGATAAAATCGCGAACAGATGCTCTTCTAGCTTGTTCATTGTATCCAGCAAATCACGATTGGAAACAGGATAGTCGTCAATGACGGGATGTTCCAAAATATCAATCAGGTGAAACGTTGCCTTTTCCACCGATTTCTTCGGCAATTCACTGCAAATCACGTGTACGTCATGCCCAAGATCGGTCAGTCTGTTTGCAACCATTGCCGCATACAGTGTGCTGCCCGATTCGTATGAGAGTTTGGCGGATGGAATTAAGCATATTTTCATGACTTCACACTCATCGCAATTCTCCCAGCACTTTTAAGCAAGGTTTGGCGCTGGATCACCTTTTGCTTTATCGCCTCGCGTACATGCTTCATGATGTTACGCGGTTTGATTTCATTCGGATTTTCAGCAAGCATCTTTTCCAGTGTGTTGCGGAAGGTGACGCGAAGCTCCGTTTCAACATTGGTTTTGGTGATGCCGTAATTAATCACTTTCTTCAAATCCGCCTCGCGAGCGCCGGACGAGCCATGGAGTACAAGCGGAATGCCCAGTTTGGCGTTGATCTCTTGCAATCTCTCAATATCAAGCTGCATCTCTTTTACTTTCATTCCGTGGATCGTCCCAATGGAGACCGCTAGCACATCTACGTCGGTCGCTTCTTTGAATGTAATAGCAGCTTGCGGGTCTGTCATCATATCGGTGGAGATGGAACTGCAGCTCAACGGGTCTGCCGTAACGCCAACCTGACCGATTTCCGCTTCAACTGTCACATTGAATGGTCTGGCAAGCTCCACTACTTTTTGCGTCATCCTTGCGTTGTCTGCAAAATCTTTCTCCGAATAATCGATCATCACCGATGTAAAGCCAGTCTTGATCGCGCTTTCGATGATCTCCAGATTATCCGCGTGGTCGAGATGAAGTGCGGTTGGAAGCTTTCGTATTGCCGCTTCGTTCCTCACGATGTCTACCACGTTTTCAATCCCGAAAAATTCGATGGCAGGCTGTGTAATCTGCAGGATCAAGGGAGACTGCGCTTCCGTCGCTCCTTCAAAAACCCCCATCAACAGATCAAAATTGTCAAAGTTGAAAGCCGGAATAGCGTACTGTTTGGCATATGCGTCTTGCAGCAATTCTTTCATTGTGTATAGTGACATCGTTTCTCCTCCATACATGAATTTAGTGAATGAGTTGATCTAACAGCTTAATAACCGATTCGCGCGCTTTCGGATTATGGATATTAACATTCAGGTAATAGGCAGGGATGGTATTACATAGTTCTTTCAAGCCGGAGTCGAGAACGTGCATTGTTCGGGCCACTTGCTCCATATCGTTGTGAAAGTAATCGACGATATCTTCTTTCAGCTCCCAGTTACAGATGGCTTCGCTAAAGAGCTTGGCGTTATGGTACAGTACATCGGCGTTGAGCGGAGCTATATTCACCACGTCATCGGTTCGGTACTGAACCCAGAATATCGCCGAGATCTCCAATCGGTTGTTCGTAACTCTGCCATTCAGCCACTCTCGCGGATCGACGAATCTCTCCGTCCCGTTCTCTCGATAGCGAACCTTCGTCTTCATGCCCGAAACCATTTTTCCTTGTACGCAAGCGTGGGTATTACTTACCAATTTGGCTTTTTCCTTACACATTTCTTCAATCAGCACCGTCTTGCCCGAGCCGCCCCTACCCAAGAGCAAGATTGCTCTACCGTTCCATTCAATTGCGCCGGCCTTAAGATGCAGCCAGCCGTGTTGGATGCTTTTGACGGTAAGTAGATATTTGACCGCGAACGACCATACGATTCGGTTGGGATCAGTCGTAACGAACACCATCGCATCATCAAAAAGCTTGTAATACGCAGGTGCGCCGAAATGATGGCCGACGTAAAAGCCCTTCAACATAATTTGTTCCCGGTAGGTCGACTGCTCCCAATCTTTCATAAAATCTTTTTGTTCTTTAAAAAGGTAGATGCGGAATCGATCTATTTCGCCGGATTGTTGATCGTTAGCGGATACCTCGCATATTAACCCATCTGAATCGGCAACAATACGGTCGCAGGTTAAATCCCTATCGATAGTCATTATCTTATCGTCCATCATCTCACGTTCTACTCCCGCATCTAACAGTAAATGCGGCTCCCAATCACACTCCGAAAAACATTCTATTTCAAGAAAGTCAAACCGGAAACGTTTAACATATGGAAACTCGAGATTAGACAGCATTCAAACACCCTCTCATCACATCTATGATGCTTTGGCTATCAAGACCGAAGTGTTTGCGCAATTCATCTTCTGTGCCCGTTTGCCCATATTGATTACCAACGGACAAAATCCTGAAAGTCTCCACCGTAAGACGTCCGAACAGTTTTTCGCTAACCAAGCTGGACAATCCCCCGGCGATAAGATGATCTTCCACTAGCACTACATGCTTAATTCCTTCCAAGTAGGTAAGGAGCAATTCACTATCCATAGGATGAATGCTTGGAATATGAATCAATGCAGCATCGATACCATTTTCTACCTTCACCTGTTCACAAGCGGATAGGCACTCATGAATATTTTCTCCCGTAGAGATCACCGCCAGCTTCTCCCCGTCTCTCAACTTGACGGGCTTGCTCAACTCAAACGAATAAGACGATGCAAAAATCGTCGGTAACACTTTTCTCCCCATTCTTATGTACACCGGCCCTTGATGCTGAATGGCAAAGCGGGTCATCTCCCTCATTTCAATCGAGTCGGCAGGAGCCAGAACAACAAGGTTGGGAATCGCCCGTGCCAAAGCAATATCTTCAAAGCATTGATGCGAAGGTCCGTCCTCTCCCCCGGCAAACCCTACGTGCGTGCCGATGATTTTAACATTCTGCATGGTAAGTCCCACAGAATGGCGAACCTGTTCCCAACATCTCGGTAGAATAAACGAAGCACTTGAGCTAACTACAGGCACTAATCCGCAGTTCGCCATCCCTGCGGCAAGCCCTATGGCATGCTGTTCGCTGATCCCCGCCTGAAAGCTCCGTTCAGGAAATTCGCTGAAAAACCAATTCAGTCGCGTATGCTTCGCCATATCGCAATCGATTGCGACAATTCTCTCATCTTCTTTCGCGAGATTGACCAACTCTCGGCCAAATGCATCTCTTAGGGAATCCATGTACGCATCCCTCTCCTTAGCTCAATTCTCGGTACGCTGATTCGATCTCCTCGGCTGTTAGTCCCCTTCCGTGAAAATCGTTATTATGCTCCATAAAGCTGATGCCCTTGCCCTTAATCGTTTTCGCCAGAATCAGCGTCGGTTTTCCTTCCACCTTAACGCATGCGCTACAGATCTCCCCGAAATCGTGTCCATCAATAATGCGCACATTCCAGCCAAGCCCTTCCCACGCCCGTTCCATGTCTACGAGATTGGCAGTGCCAAGTGTGCTTCCCTCCAACTGGTAGCCGTTGCAATCGACAAAAGCAAACAGGTTGTCCAGTTTGTATCTGGGCGCAAATATCGCCGCTTCCCAAATCTGTCCCTCCTGCAGTTCTCCGTCTCCCAATAGAGCGAATGTTCTGAATCCAACCTTTTTGCCATGGATCGCCTGCCCTGCAGCAAACGACAACCCTTGCCCCAGAGAACCTCCCGCAAAATTGATTACATCTAGCCAATTCGGATCAGGATGGCCTTGCAACGGACTGCCGAATTTCCTCATGGTCAGAAGCCACTCTTTCGGAATATAGCCCGACAAATGGAGTGTTCCGTAATAAACAGCCTCAGCGTGACCTTTGCTCATTATAAATCGGTCTCTTAACTCCCAGTGAGGATTGGCGGGATCGTGCTTTATCACATTGGCATAAAGAGACAATAAAATCTCCACACACGAGAGCGATCCACCGATATGACCGGAACCACTTCTGGCAATGGAATCAATGATCAAAAAGCGAAGTTCCTTCGCCAATTCTTCCAAATTAGTTTCTTTGGCTTGGATCATGGAAGCACCCCATAAACTGAGTATTTGAAATAAACAAAAAAAATTGGGATTAGCATACCGGTTTTATCCGCTATTGATTATTTATAAAAGAAACCAACTGCATCTTCGATGTCGGGTTCTTTTAACTGTATATCTAGGATCTCATTATCCTTTGATAAGATATTAAGAACTTCAGCTACTTTAATTTCATCTTTATTAAAACTGATGACCATTCTGTTTTCATAGCTTTCTATAATTTTGAAACGAGGATCGTTTATTAAGACATCATCTCGTGTAAACTCTACAATGACTTGGTGACCTAAACTGTACTTATTTTTAAAATGGTTAATTGATCCATCATATACGATTTCACCGCTATGAATAGTAATAATTCGATTGCAAATCTGCTCAATATCATCCATATCATGTGTTGTTAATATAACCGTTATTTTTTTCTCTCTATTAATTTCCTTAATGAATGTCCTTATTTTCTGCTTAACAACTACATCAAGGCCTATGGTAGGCTCGTCCAGATAAAGTATTTCTGGATTATGTAACAAAGCCACTACGAGTTCAGCTCGCATTCTTTGTCCTAAACTCAATTGTCTAACAGGAGTCCTTAAAAAGGACGTCATTCCCAATAATTCGACATAAAAGTTCACATTATCCTTAAAGTCCTTATCAGGAATTTTGTATATCTTCTTATATAGGTCGAATGTCTCTTCCATTGGCAAATTCCAATATAACTGTGATCTTTGACCAAACACCACACCTATTTTCTTAGCATTTTCTTTACGATTTTCATAAGGAATTATTCCGTTAATCATTATGGAACCTGAAGAAGGAACTAAAATTCCTGAAAGCATTTTGATCGTCGTGGATTTTCCGGCTCCATTAGCTCCAATGTAACCAACTATCTCTCCTTTTTTTATGTTAAAGGAAATATCATTCACTGCTTTTTTTATAACGTACTTATTTTGGAAAAGCGATTGAATGGATTTGTAAAGACCTTTTTGTCTTTCATGAATTTTAAAATCTTTGGATACTTTTTTTACTTCAATAATATTTTCCATGTTCTATTACCTACTCCATTCTAAGATCCTGTACTCTTGTAATTATTAATTCCTACTAACCAAAGAGCATAGGCAATCACGGAAAGTACTATACCGACAACCGGAGCCATAAATTGAAATAGTGGGTGAAAGAGCAGGAAATCATTTTTGTTGAGAAAAAATTGTGCCGGATAAAAATTTATAAAAGCATATGGAAGAACAAACGTCAGTAAAATTTGAATGAATGTTGGATAAATAGAAATAGGATATCTTATAAAATTCTTCATTTGAAAAAATAATACGTCTTTAAGACTGCTATTTTCTACCACCCAGAATGATGGAATGGCTGTTAATAACAAAGCTGCTCCTTGTATTAAAGCCCCGCTCAGAATAACAATTATGAAGAAGAGAATGTGAATAAGAGACATAGAAATATTTAAATTTGATAGTGCTATAACCATTGCGACGATAGACAATAGTAGGTGGCTAATATACCCTGAATTAAATTCTCTGCATACCAGATACAGGAAATTATTTAATGGTTTTGTCAGAACCTCGTCAAAAGTACCATCCTTAATCATCATTGAAAGTCTAGAACTTGGGCTGGCTAAGAAGAAGCTTGCTAAAGCATATGAACAAAGATTAAACGCATATAAAAGTAGAACCTCATAGGAACCCCAACCATTAATTTCATTAAATTTATTAATAATTATCCATAACAAAAAAAATTCTGCTCCGTAAGATGCTAATTGAGCCATCAATCCAAGTGTAAAAGCCTTCTTATACTGAAGTATCCCTAATAATTGGATCTTAATAAATTCAAAATATAAGGAAACATACTGCATTTATTTACCCTCCATGTACTATCACCTTTCTTTGCACTCTTTTCCAAATTAATCTCTCTACACAAAATAAAATTAAAACCCAGAGTAACTGAGCGAACAACAACGATAAGGTATGTAATAGTGTGTATTTTCCGAGAAATATTGAAATTGGTTCATAAAAAATTAATCTTAAAGGCAAATAGTTGCAAATCTGAATGAGCCAGTTTGGATAGAACCATATTGGAATTGTGGATCCTGAAAAAAGTTCAAAAATAGCTCCCACAATAAATGGAATGTACCAAGAAGTTTCTAACCAGAACGCAAACAAACCAATTATAAATTTAATTAGAAACGCTATAAATACAGCAAATATTAGACTTAAAACAAAAAATATAAAATTGATATTACTAACATTTATTTGCAGACGATAGTAGATTGAAAAGAATAAGAAAGATGGTAAAAATATAAAAATTAAATGAAATAAATTGTTACCGACATCTTCTGCGAACATATAATTTCTGAAATGAATTGGTTTTGTGAAATCAGATAGGATGGTTCCTTTTTCGATTTTTTCACCAGTTTTATTGCCAGCTTCTGATCTTGTAATATTAAAAATAAAAGAAGAAATTAGTACATAAATAATCATTTCGTTTAAATTAGATTCGCCAGTTACATTGTTTTTATATAGTGCAGTCCACACATTAATCTGAATAAGAATCATGATAAAACCAGCTAAAACAGAAGTGACAAAATTAAATTTATAAACATATTTCTCCATAAAAGATAATTTGAAAAATTTCAAGTAAAGGCTCAAGAGTTTGCCTCATTTCGTAAAATGATCATCGGTATATAACAATTCACCTCATTCTCTCTTTCATGCTTTTCAATAAAAATATTCATTCCTAGCTTGTTATTCTCAAGTAAATAGTCACTCAACTCATTGTTAGGTATTATGAACTCAGCTACCAGTGTTTTGCACTTTTCGTTATAGACAAGACTTCCGTAACTATTTTGAACCCCAAAGCTCTTTTGTCTATCTTCACAACCGAATAATGTTATTTTTTTATTCATATTTTCAAAATTAAAATTAATGATATCCTTCTCATGAATGTTTTCAACATCGTTTATAATCACTTGAACAAGAAGATCGTTCGTCCATTCAACTTTTAAAATCACCTGCTTTTGATTGTTATTCCTTGCTATATAATGTGCATGTGATACTGAGTCTAAATTTCCAAATACATCAAGATGTAGTATATTATCACTTTTCAACTGTATAGGAGCTGCTCCTAAAGTTGATAAAACGTTTTCAAATGAAGTATCAAAAACAGTTTTAATTAAATCATTTGGAATGAACCACTTATTGAATCCCCAAGACAATACCTTTGGAAACCATCTTAGATTTGTCTTGGTGTCCACTATACTTACTTGATAAATCTGTTGTAAAAGGGTATTAACAAATTCCACGCTGTGGTTAGCATGATATTTTTTAGTGAGTTCCAAGAATTTAGTAGCATTAAAGTTGGGTTCTTGTAGTAACAAGTATACCTCTACCAAGTTAATCAACTTGAAATGAGGGACTTCATCACCACTTGTAATATAGTCTCTAAACATTGATGTACACAAAATAATTAACGACATATTTACATCAGGAATTAAAACGTTTTCGAATAACTTAATTGAATTTTGAACAAGGTCGCTATAAGAAATTTCTCCAGCGAATAAAATTCCTTTGCCGGTTGTCATTTTATTTTCTCTAGAAATATTGTTAATATCTGCGGGATATGAAATCACGGGAACAAACTTATGTAGATCAATTAAGATATTGTTTCTTTGAAGCTCTGAAAGTTCGTGCCCTGTTTCTGTTTTCTTCTCATCAAATCCTTGAGCTAGTAATGCATCTCTAAGTGCAATCGGATCATACGATAGTAGATCAATATCCGACGCACCCCTGAGAAGAACCCTTCCATTAGTTATGTGGTGATTGCTAAACCCCTTAACAACTACTACTGGTTGCTCTAAGCTTTGTTGTAGTTCCTTAAGAAAGGATATTGATGCATTATAGTGATTCGTAATTTCTTGTATTTGCTTCTCGAGCTGTGGAATCTCTTTATCCATAATTTTTTTAAAATATGGTTGGAGATTGTGTTTCTTAATACACGACAGTAAATACTCTATGTTTTTACCACCATCTTCTTCTTTTTCATTACTAAGTTTTACTGATTTCATTAGCTTGTGTACTAATAACAATTCGTCCATAACTACCTCCCATTTTCTAATCCAGCTGTACTTCGCTAACACTTTATAACATTAATCCAAATTATTATAAATTATTTCCATAATCCCCCTTGTAAATGAATGGATAATAATCATTCTATATTGTAATTAATGACTAAACTACCTTGAAAATTGGTTATGATATCATGCGATAATTAGCTAAAGTTTAACTTAAGTTTTTCTTACTAATCAGGTAGGCTCTTAAAGCTCTGTCCGTCGAATAAGAATGTACTTCTATACTAATTTGGATGAATCCTGTCATTGGTCGAATCCTGCACTGCTGTCTGGCTTACATCCGCACCGGGTGTGGCTTGGCCAACATAGGACCAATCTTTCAAAATTGTTTTTCCGAAATTACATCCCAGGTTTGGCTGCCAAATATCATGATGAAGAAGTGAGAACCGGCATTCTATTATTATTGCTGAGTCTTTTTACTGCGTACATGATATACTTTCGTCAATTCGTTGACAGAGATCAGATTCAACAGTCCCCCCCCCCTTTCCTATATTTACATGTTCAGCCGTGTCGAGCCATGGATCAGCCAAATGTAGAAAACCGCCCGTCATCCGAACCTGTATAGCAAGCTGTCGGGGACGGGTACATTTTTTTTCCGGAAGGGGTACATTTCCTTCACACAACATAAAAACGGCTTCGCCGTTGGCGAAACCGTGGTTTCTAAGGTCAAAATATCACCGAAGATTATTTCTCCGTTGTATTTCTGAACATGCTCGGGGATGCTCCTTTGTTTAACAGCTGAGCCCCAAGCATGTATAGAGGATTTATTATATTCCTGTATACGTGACGGCCTTGTATTCAATTTCCCAATATAGGTAGTTAGAAGTGTCGGAGTGATCAAGACAGTACTTCTTACTCATCTGTGGTTCTGTCTGGCTTCATGCCTTTCTAACTCGACTACTTTCTCTTTGTTTTTGGGTAACTCAAAGAAGCCATCTAAATTACTGGTCGCTTGGAAATAGTAGGTTCACTTGGTTCTTAAATGACTATAGGCTTATCGCATTGTACACTCTCCGAGCCGCTTTGAACCATGGGCTGTAACAGTCGAACTTATAGGAGATCAGCCTAGCATGCCGTACAACGCGTGCAGCAATTACATCATATTTTGAATGACCGTACGTATTCGTCTTCTTTGTACATTTTGGCGTATCGGAGCATCTGGCGAAACCGGGGCACGTTATCGAAATTCTGGTCGACATCATTGCCAAGAACGGCAACCTGCTCCTCAACATTCCGCAGAAACCGGACGGTACGATCGATGATGAGTGCACGTATATCCTGTAGGAGATGGCCAAATGGATCCGGATATGCGGGGAAGGCGTGTACGGCACCAGGCCGTTCCGCGTATCGGGCGAAGGCCAGTCGCGCGTGGTCATCGATCATTTCAAGGAGGACAGAGTGGAATGGAATTCCAGCGACTTCCGTTTCACCCAAAAGAGAAATACACTTTACGCATTCCAAATGCGGTGGCCGGAAGATCATTGTGCCGTCATCCGTACATTGACACTGGCTGACAAGGTGGAATCCGTCCGGCAGCTTGGCGTTGGCGAAGTACCGTTCGAACAGCCTTACGGAGGGCTAATCGTTTCGCTGCCGGACCGACAGCCGACGCCGTACGTCAACTGCCTGGCGATTGAACTTAAGCCGTAAGTAATCGACAATCGGGTAAAAGGTTTGTGCCAGGATTGCAGCGATTCCCGCTCGCGCAAGAGAAGATAACCCGGACGCTCCCGTAAGGACAGCCAGCTCTCCTCTAACATCGGGTAGGAGGCTACCCATTAATTGAGTAGCCGACCTCCCACACCACCGTACTTACCGTTCGGTATACGGCGGTTCCTTAGTTCACACATTTACTTGTCGATAATAATCAGAAAAGTATATAAATCCGAGTCCTTTGATGGTGTTATTTCCGAGGGATATTGAGAGAATAGGACTTTTTGAGGTTCTCCAATAACTCTTTCTTGTGTTTGCGTGTTCCCATGCCTTTTGTTCTTGGATTCCGAGTGACATCAACATTTCGAACTTCGTCTTTACTCGTTTCCATTGTTTCCAGAAGACCATGCGAATCCGCCTTCTCATCCATTCATCCGTGGTTTTGAGCAGTTTCTTGATGTCCGCTATTCTGAAATAGTTAACCCACCCCATGATATAGCGACTAAGCTTCTTTGCTCTTTCTGCGTTCCCCATTCCATTGCTTCTCGATGTCAGTTCCTTTATTTTAGCTTTCATCTTGATAATGGATTTCGGATGTATTCGGATCCTCGCTTCTCCTTTATGTTGATAAAACGAGAATCCAAGAAATTTGACTCTCCTTGCCTCGTCCACTACCGTTTTCTCCCGATTCACTTTGAGGAATAGCTTCTTCTCGATGAAGGGCAGGATGTTTTCCAGTGTTCGCTCCGCACTCCTTCTACTTTTGCAGAAGATAAGGAGGTAAGTAGCCCGAGGGAATCGCACCCTCAGGCCCTCTCAGAACCGGACGTGAACCTCTCGGCTCATCCGGCTCCCATTATCCAGTCGTAGGCAGTATTCCCATCTGCCAGTGAGCAAACAGTTTAGGTAGATTCTTTGCCAGTCGTCCCATCCAATTTGTCGCCCGTGTCTTGTGCCTCTCCAGTTTCTTGTATTTCCTTCTTGCCCAATGGATGAGTGCCTCGTTCATATGGCGTAAAACGGGATATAATTGCGACTTGCAGAAGTGTCCATAGTAGTTGATCCACCCTCTAATCGAGGCATTGAACATCCGCGACAGGTCATCAATGGCCACGTCCGGCTTCAAATGCATCCGCCATCCTCTAATCGTTTGCCTCATTGCTTTGCACGCCTTGTTGCTCACTGCTGGCGTGAAGTTGATGAAATGTTTTCCAAACCGATTCTTCGATCGTCTTGGCCGAAAGGTGTACCCCAGAAAGTCGAACTTAATTTCGGAATACTCCCCTTTGCGGTCATCATCTTTGCAATACACAATTCGCGTTTTATCCGGGTGCAGTTCGAGTTTACATTGCGTGAACCGTCCTTTGAGTTGCTCAAGCAGCCGTTCAGCTTCCTCTTTCGTACGACAGTGGATCACTGCATCATCCGCATATCTTGCCCACGGATTATTGGGATGCTCGATTCCCATCCATTTATCGAATGTATAGTGCATGAACAGATTCGCAAGTACTGGACTGATGACCCCACCTTGCGGCGTGCCGGAGGTTCGTTCTACGATGTCTCCATTCTTCATTTGGAACGGAGCTCTTAGCCATCTTTCGATGTAGAGAATGATCCACGCACAGTCCGTATGTTTCTTTACTGCCTTCATAAGCAACCCATGATCGATGTTGTCGAATAGACCTTTAATGTCAAATTCCAACACCCAGTCATATCTCCAACATCTGGTTCTTGTTACTCGAACCGCATCAATCGCGGATTTTCCCGGTCTGTACCCATAAGAGTCGGAGTGAAATATAGGTTCCACCATCGGCTCAAAGATCAGCTTAACTGTCATTTGCGCGATACGATCTGAGACGGTTGGAATCCCCAATATCCTTACCCCGCCGTTCTTCTTCGGTATCTCTACCGCTTTAACTGGTGGGGGAAAGTAACTTCCCGAGGACATTCTGTTCCAGATTTTAAAGAGGTTGGCTTTCAGGTTTTCCTCAAACTTTTGAATCGACTCTTCGTCGACTCCGGCTGCTCCCTTCTTCGCTTTGACTCGCTCATAAGCTTCCCAAACGGTGTGCTTTGAAATTTCATACGACTTTGTTTTGTCCATTTGTTCCTCCCACTTTCGCGGTTGACGTATTTTCAAAACTGGATAACACAACCCCTTGGCTCCGCCACCTTTTCAGTGGGTTCATCGCTACTACGGGCTATTCCGCCCCTATACTCCGCATTTGTACTTTCATCCTTGCGGGATTTCCGCTTGGATTTTTCCATTCGCATCGGAGTCGTAGGTTCCCACGTTCCGAACAAAAGCCTGTGTTACGTTCACGCCGCCTTCATGCCGGTCACCATCTGGACAGTAAACAGGTTTCCTCCAGACTCATCCCAGGCCAACGACTCCCTCCTGGTTTTGATGACGTCCCTACGCTTTCGACACTTTATCAGCCATTGACTTGTGTTCGTCTCCGTAACACTCACCTGACAGAGTCTTGCTCTGCCTTTTCCTTAACGCTCACCACCGACGGCTTTTGACCACAGCAGCTTAAGGTGGTTTGAAGCCTCCGCCTGCACAGCGGCTCCGAAGGGCCCGCCTTCATCTTTTGTTCAGCATTGCTTTGGCTTTCTTACGCGCCATGCATTCACACAAACTTGTGTCCGCGGCTTTCCAGTTCCTTATCCAGCTCGTTCAGCATAATGTTGCTGAGAATTGGACTCAAGTTTCCGCCCTGCGGTACACCGACCTCTGTTTCCTCGAAGCGGTGTTTCACGACCACGCCAGCTTTCAGGTACTTATGTATGAGTGAAATGACTCGACCATCTTTGATGGTTCTTGATAATACCTCGACGAGCTTACTTTGATTTACCGTGTCAAAATATTTCTCCAAGTCCATGTCCACAACATATTTGTACCCTTGCTCAATGTTGTTTTGGCTTTTTCCAATGGCGTCGTGCTGACTTCGTTTGGGTCGGAATCCGAAGCTGTTCTCTGAGAATTGCTTCTCGTAGATGGGCGTAAGCACCTGGGCAATTGCCTGCTGAATCACTCGGTCCACCACGGTCGGGATTCCTAGATTTCTTTTCTTACCGTTCTCTTTCGGTATTTCTACCCTTCGAACGGCATTCGGACGATAGTTTCCGTCCAGAATGGACTGCCTGATGTTCTCTCCGTTCTCTTTGAGATATTGCAGAAGTTCATCTACTTTCATCCCGTCGATACCATGAGAGCCTTTATTCGCTTTGACCTTTTTAAACGCTTGGTTCATGTTGTCTCTGCTCACGATTTCCTCAAGTAGTCCCTTCTTCGACTCGGTTGCGTTGGTGTTGCCTGTTTCAGTTATCCTCTCAGGATTGTGCACTCCCGCATATCCTTCATGTTCCGCATTATCTTTCTGCATGGAGCCTTCTCCTCGAAGTTGGCTGCCCTTTATTCCTGTATTGGTAACTTTCATTGACTAACACCTCCTAAGGTTCAGCCCTTCCCTCATGTCGTCGACTACATCAGGTACTATGGCCTCTGCTGACTTCTCATGATAAATCTTATTTCAACCGTGATTCGAAATGATCTTCTCACGTCCATGAGATCTCCCACGGTAAGACGATTCACTTTCCTTCCATGTACCCACATCATTTACATTGGTATGTCCGTGTAGTTATTGGACTTCGTTTTGTTATGCAAACTCATCCCATACCTTATGCCTGATAATGTTCGTGTTCCTTGGGTCGGAATTTTGCCTCCAGCTTCCTTCAGATTCCACCTTACGATGGATACCCTTGCTCTCGGCTAGTGGTTGGTAACTACAAACCCCCACAGTGGACTTTCACCACCTAGTTAATCGCCATGCGTGGCGCACATACAGGAGTCCCATGAATAGATTCAGGGACTCCTCTAGATCCTGGCAGATTTCCAGTCGTAATCACAAACGCACAGAGAACGCTACGATAACTTTGCTTCCGTAATTGCCTTCCCGTCTAAACGATATGTCCCTTGGTCTGCAGCGTCCAATCAACCAATTATGTTCATCAGCGTCACCAGGAATCCAAAAATCAACGCAACAAGCCCAACCAACGAAGAATCTGTTCGTGTTGCTCTACAATACTCATTAAAGTGTCTTCCTCACAACATGGGACCTTACATGATCATCACAATTTCTGAATATCAAACGACTAAAATTGTAGGCACCGTTATTCCAAACATGGAAATCATGAAAACCATCCTTAATCAGAATTTGATAAAAATGATTAAGATGATTCCCCGATTGGTGTATAAGCCCATCTATCGATTTTATATAGCTGCCAATTGCTACTCCGTCTGCATCGCCGCAGGTGGTATATAGCAAATGAAGATTATGGACGCATGATGTGAGACTGACTCCCAGAGTTTCGCCATCACTCGATGTAGGAGCGTTTGAAAAAGCTCCGACATATGCGAACAAATCTATCATGCCTGGCGCGAGCACAGTTTTATCCAACCCGTTGTTCCAGGGACTCTCTGTGCCCGTGATTCGCGTCGAATCATATCGGTAACCGCCGAGGATCAGATTCAAGGCTTGCATTCCCCCCATCGAAAGCCCGGCGATCGCTCTGCGCGTGCGGTTATATATGATTCCCTCATGTGAAGTGACTGTTATATCTGCGTAGGTTTTGTAGTTTGATTCTATAAATGGAATCAGATCGTATCTCAACTCATAATCGAAGTAATAAAATCCCAGCATATTGGTTCCTTCGGAATTGAAGGAGCTATCCGTCCAGTCGTACGCGCTTCTTCCGTTGGGAAATACGACGATCAGCGGATCGATATCGCCGTTAACAATTAGATTATCAAATATATTGCAAATGATAAATCGTCCGTCAACCTTACCGTTACTACTTAACCATTCATATTGATTCCCACCTACGCCATGAAGCAAATACAATACATTATATCTAACAGTAGTGTCGTTTGGGTCATAACCCGCAGGCAAGTAGACGTTGCATTTCTTCAATATGGCATCTCCCGCAACGGTTTCTCTTCCTGCTTCACTGATGTCGATGTTCCGATCCGTTACAAGCTGTCGAGATAAATGAATATAGTTGCCTACCTTATAGGAAACCTCCTGAATCGTACCTTGAAGCTCTTCATTAACTGACATAAGATATTTGGAAGGCACTGCCGTCACATTCATGCTTTTCATGGATCTTTATTGTCCCTTCGGATATATATTTTTTCCACATTAAGATTAAGGAATACAAAGCTGCCGCACATGAAATCCACGTGCGGACAGCCTTCCTTCTATTCCTTGCTGGCGTTATTGCACCTGTTGAGCATCCAAAATCCTAATGATGATAACCACCGCTTCTGCGCGGGTGCTGAATGCCTTCGGCTTCAGCGTACCGTCTTCGTAGCCGTTCAGAACACCCTTGGCTGTCAAAGCCGCAAGAAGTCCTTGGGCCCAGGCGGAGACGTCGCCGCTGTCCTTATAGTCCAAACCGCTGTTCGCAGATGCCAAATGTGCGGCACGTGCAAGGATTACGGCCATTTGTTCCCGGGTGATGTTGTCATCCGGGCCGAAGGTTCCGTCCTCATAGCCGACTACAATCCCCAGTGCGGATGCTATTGCGATTGCATCCTTCGCCCAGTGACTGCCGGTATCGGAGAACCCAGCTCCGCCTGTTGCCGTCAGGTGGAAAGCTCTGACGATCATGGATACGAACTCTGCTCTTGTAACGGATGCTTCAGGCCGGAATAAACCGTCTTGGTAGCCGTCGATCACACCTGCCTTCACAAGGGCTTGGATCCCTGCTTCGGCCCAGTGTCCTTTAATATCGGTCAAGGCTGGTACCTCGACAGATGCAGACTTTTCTGCCGCCAATACTGCAAACTTGGTGAAGTGCGTCACGCTGCCGGAAACGGTGCCTTTCTCCCGGTCGACCTTAATGTCGTCCAGTTTGACCCACTTGCCAGTTTCTTCATTGTACCAGTACAGTGCCAGCTCATGCTCATCATCCAACACGCTAGTGTTGAACGGAAGGGTGATAGTGACTGGTTTCTGGAACGGTCCTGTTACGTCCTTAGTAATCTCGTACACATCTCCGGCCAGCTTCAATCTCGGGTCGGTATTCAGCTTTGAGGGATCGCTCAGCTTTTTGACGACCACGATAACGTCCTTGCCAATGGCTCCGGCCGGCAAATCTATGGTCGCCCCATTTTGTTCCACCTTGCCGCCCTTTTGGCCGTCCACTTTATCGGATCCGTCCGGTGTGGAGCTCGGGGTAGAACCAGTCAGGGGAGGTGTAGGCTTCGGTTCAAACGTCAGAACGCCGAATCTCGAGGTGTTCTGATAGGATTGGCCTGTCGGGTCGTTCCAAGAAAAGACGCTGTCCCGGCTTCCACTGTCCTGAGCATTGTTGATTTGGAAGTCAAATCCGATCATGGTTCCGGCTTTAGGAATGATCGTATCCAGCGCGATAGCCGCTTCTAAGACGTAACCTCCGTCAATTAATTTAGTGGCCGAAGTATAGTTGTCTTGGGTTGCATGGCCGCCAACGGTCTTTACGTTCTTGAAGTTGATTCGGTATTGACCGTCGTCGATTTGGTAGCTATCCGTTTTTCCGTTGTTCTGGTCAACGAAGATTTCAATCGAATCCTGTTCCCATGGGTTCGCGTTGGCATCGCTCAATTTGCTATCTTGCACGATGGCATAAGCATAGAGGTTATGCTCATCCCACATTGTACGCAATTGAGCTTTGGCAACTGCGTTGTTATGTTGCTCTACCTTGACGTCAGTGGTATAAACCGGTGCGTTCGCCCACGTGCTGTCCAGTTCACCGTCGATAGTAGGGGTTCCGTAAACAGCTTTTCCCGCCTTGGTAGCATCGATATAAGTCAAGACCCCGTAACCAGCTGTATCGCTGTCTTGGACGTTCCGTGGATCACTCCAGGAAACGATGACACCGTTACTGCCATGCTCCGTACCGTCATTAGTTCCCATGTCGGTCACTCTTACGTCAAACTTCACTTGCTTGCCTAAGGTGCCTGCCAATGGGATCGATGCCTGAAGTACATAACCGTCGGTAGTTTCCGTAATATGAGCATCATTTCGTGCGAATGTATACTTCTGGATTCCATTGTTATCTACAAAGAGATCGATTTTATCCGTTGCGGTTTTGGTACTGTCTTTGACCGCTACACGGGCAAATAGGTTATGTTCATCCCACAACGTTTTCACTTGAGCCTGCAGCGTACCTGACTGTTGGGTCTTGATTGTCGGAACCCTATTCCAAACCAAATCCGAAGCATTTGCAGGTGTGCCTTGAGCCGTAAATGCTGTTTGTGGAGTTATGGGAAGATGGGTAGTCGGCAGGGTCTCAACTGCCTCAATCATTCCCCAATACGCGTATTTCGCTTGGAACTGTACGTCGAACGGAAGAGGAGCATCTTTACGGATGATATTATTGAAGTTGTCCAGCCAGGTGTGATTGTCTGCCATCCCCCATAGCGTAACATTGCTGATCCATCCGTCCTTATTATATGCCGGAGTGTTCGGGTCGGCATGTTTGCCCTCGTTGTCCAATCGAACCAGCTCTTGGAACAATTGTTTGTAGCGGTACCCTTGTTTGATAAGCATGTTCTCATCAAAGCTGGTTGTGGAGCTATCCGTATAAACGGAAACGTCAAGCTCTGTGATCTGATTGTCGAATCCGGCTTCTCCGAATTTCCGGATGGAATCGGAAATTTGTTCGATAGAGGGACCGCCGATGCTGATGTGCGTTTGGTGGCCTACGCCGTCAATCGGAATTCCATCGTCTCTCAGCTTCGTCGCCAAAATATACAAGAAATCGCGTTTGACCGGATCCTGCGTACCGTAATCGTTGATATACAGCTTTGAGTTCGGGAACTCTTCCCGAGCAACAGTGAAGGCTGTTCGGATGAAGTCTAGACCGGTCAGTCTATACCACTCGCTCTTCCGCATGCCGTCCGACTGTCCTGGGTCGATGACTTCGTTGACAACGTCGATGGCATTGATCGGTACTTGCATGGCGTTGAAGTGACGCGCCACGGTTTGAATATAAGTCGTAAGACGGTCAAGCACAAGCTGTTTATTCTCCGTTGTTGCTGCAAGCGGCTGGCCCTGGCTATCCTTAAACATCCATTCCGCAGCCTGCGAATGCCAAGCAAGAGTATGCAACCGGAAATTCATATTGTGGTCCTTGGCATACTGTGCGATCGTGTCTGCTTCCGACCAGTTCCATTGCCCTTCTGACGGTTCCAAAGAGCCCGGCTTTGTGGCGTTCTCGGCGACGATGGAATTGTAGTGATAATCCAGAAGGTTGTGGACATCTTCAGTAAGCTCACCACCAGCTACCGCAGCGCCGATCTTGAAGTTGTCTGCATAAACGTCCTTCAAATGATCAATATCCGTTTGAATCGGCTTTGGTCCGGCTACTTGGCCTACATTGGACAAATCGAAATCATCCATATAGAAGGATCTTGCTTCGGTTAACTTGTCGGCTACTTCCACGTATGCATTCAATACGGTCGGAGTGGTAGCCATGGTAAACGTGCCCGTCAATTGTACCCATTGATCAGGGGTTACCGATACGTTAGACGAAACATTGGTATAACTGCTGTTGCCGCTTTGTACAGAAATTCGCAATGTAGTAGGGGATTGTCCCGGAGCCATCTTGACCCATGCAGACAAATTGTACTTGTAGCCCGTGGACATCTTCCCAAGGACGTTCAGCAAGGGTCCATCATATTGTTCTGATACCGTGGTCAGTAAGCTCTTGGAGCCGCCTGTAGTGTGATTGGCATCCATCGATATGCTGATATTGCCGGAGCCGTTTCTACGTACCCAATCCCCTTGCCCGTCTTCAAAGGTGGATTGGATGCCAGTTTGGTCAATCGACGTGACGTCCGTTAGCGACACTTCATCGATATAGAGGTCCTCCGTAGTGGTGGAAGCTGAATCCGACTCCACCCATATTTTGAACCCCTTCGTATCGCCCGGCAGCTCGTATCCCTTCAGTTCAAAGGTGGTCCAATCGGTGGAGCTAACCGATTTATTCCCCACCAGCCAAGGATATTTGTTGGTCAGCGAGGCGGCATCGACATTGGAAGCGATATGAAAACTATCGGTTCCTGCTCCGAGTTTAAGCTTCAGTGATAAATCGTACGTATGGCCGGGTTTCGCCAACGAAGTCAAATCAAAGAACGGGCTGCTGTTACTTGCAGCACGGTTCGTCATCGCCAAGGACTTGGATCCTTCGGAATATGTTGCCGACGTTACGGCAATGTTTCCGTCCCCCATCCAAGGCACCTTTACCCAGCCGCCGGTTTGGCCATCTTCAAAGCTTTGGGACAAAACCACCGATCCGCTGGCTGCTGCCTCCAAAGGCACTAGCAGCTGGGGGGCGATCATCCCAAACAGCAGCACGATTGCCATCAATAAATTAATTTTCTTTCTCACAAACATCCTCCTCTTCCTTGAAATCGCTTACAATTTTATTCCAATTTCATTCTACAACTTAGGTAATAGGCTTCACATACTCAAATTAAAGAATAATCCCCCCACAATTATGGCGTAAATTGCTTACCCGATTACACGCCAAAATGCCTTCTTAGGCTGAAATTCCCCATCGAACAGTAACGGCCAATTCTTTCGGCCGCGAACTGGGAAGTTGTCCAACCAGGTATAGTTGTCAGCCGCTCCCCAGAAAGTTACCGACGTAATGATATCCCGATATTCCTTAAAAAGCCCGAAGATTTCCTCGTACCGCTGCTGCTGCAGCTCCAACATTTGCTCGGTGGGCACCGTCAGATCGGTCCGTCTGTCGTCAAAGTGGAACATGGAAAGATCCAACTCGGTGATGTGAAGCTCCAGATCGAGAGATGCGTAAAGTTCGATCGCTTGCCGGATTTCATCCAGGGAAGGACCATGGATGTTCCAATGTCCCTGCATGCCGATTCCGTGGATCGGAACCCCCTTCTCCTTCAAGGAACGGACGAGATTATAAATCTTATCCCGCTTGACCGGCTCTGTCTCGTTGTAGTCATTATAGAACAGAAGCGCATTCGGATCGGCTTCATGTGCTGCCTCGAAGGCATGGCGGATATAATCCTCCCCGAGAATCTCCAGCCATTTGGTGCTTCGCATCACCAGGTCCGCCTTGTCTTCGATCGCCTCATTGACTACGTCCCACGCATATACCTTGCCCTTATAACGACCGGCTACCGTACGGATATGCTCCTGCATTCGCAAGAGAACCAGTTCTTTGCCTGCAGGACCGCCGGAAGGGCCTTCAAACACCCAGTCGGAGGTCTGATTATGCCAGACCATCGTATGCCCCCGGACGGCAATCCCGTTCTGCAAAGCAAAATCCATTATTTCATCCGCCGCCTCGAACGTATACCGTTCTTCCTCTGGATGGATCTCCTCGAACTTCATCTGGTTCTCCGCGGTAATGCTGTTATAATGCCGGGCGATGAAGTCCCCCTCCGATCGGATGGTCTTCGTGCTTACGGCAGCGCCGATTCTGAATATTCCGTTAAAAGCCTCGTGCAAGGTCGGTACCTTGTTATTCATGGATTGGCAAGCCTCCTCATC
Organism: Paenibacillus andongensis; assembly: GCF_025369935.1. NCBI lineage: Bacteria > Bacillati > Bacillota > Bacilli > Caryophanales > Paenibacillaceae > Paenibacillus > Paenibacillus andongensis. The sequence goes on from NZ_CP104467.1 coordinate 5,421,275, forward strand.
ATATCCTGTTTAAACAGGCCTTCTATGTTATATGATATAGAATCTGAATAAACTTACCATTCACAGATTAAAGGTCTCTCCCCCCTATTCTTAAAAAGCATTAAAAATTGGATGCGATGTTTCCAGTCTCACTCAAAGCAAATAGACGTGTATCTCTTAGAAAAGAAATACACGTCCTTCGTTTGAATTAGATTCTTTTAGGCTTTGCTTAATTGTCTATACACGGCGGGCTTGTCGGACACACGTTTTTCAAACTCTTTGAGGAAATGATGATAATTAGCATATCCGATCTGCTCCGCGATTACGCGAATCGTTTCATCCGATTCACACAGCATTCGTTTCGCCTCATGAATGCGCAGGTCATGAATATACTCAATCATACCTACGCCGCACCTCTTCATGAACGCTTGGCCTAAGTAAACCGGGTTCATAAAGAACCGTTCTCCGATATCTTTAATTGTTAGCGCTTCCCGATAATGCTCTTGGATATAACGCTCAATAACCCGAAGGGGATGGCCAGAGAATTTGTCTTTATGCTGCTTTAACTGGCTCAAATACTGCTGCACATACACCTGCAGGGATTCCTCCACTTCTTTTAAAGAACGATGCTCCCTTCTCAAAAAATCGCGAACACGTGGCAGCGCCTCTGAATCAATGCCCATCTCCCGCATAACGGCAGCGCTCTTCAAAACAATGCGAATGACCAGCAAATGAACGACTTCCCGGGCCGTTTTGTTAGCAGACAGCATCACAAACATTTGCTTAATCAGGTCCTCAACCCGCTTCTCCTGAAGCGCCTCGATCGCACTTAGAATATCATCTACGATAGAAACCGCATTGAGATCATAGCTGATTTGCTTGTGATGAATCGTTTCGTAATCGAGCGGACCACCGGATACATGAAAGAAATGATGCACCGAAGTCTCTAAAGCACCTGCATACGAGTCTGCAATATGACGAAGGGAGTCCACCCGCGGACCTATCGACAAGCAGCATTCGATACCTTGCTCGCGCAGGTCTTCATATACCTGTTGAGCCCATTCCTCGATCCCGGGGAAAGACTCCATGACAAGGCCTTCCTGGCTCCCAAACAAGTCGATTGCATAAGCTTTTCGCGAAAGGAAGTAACGGGCATCCAGCTCCTGCTCTGAGCCGCTGAGCCATTCGATATGAATATACCTCCAGCCCTGATCTCCTTGTGCCAAGGGATATAGTATCTCCCCAACGTTCCCGTCTGTTGCCGAGATTTCCCCCCGAAGCATCTGAGCAAGCAGAGTCGGTACTAGGCGGTCGGAAACGAGGTCATGGCGTACCCTTTGCTGTTCTCGGTGCTGCAGCTCACCAATAACTAATTGAATGACAGCCTCCCATTCCCTATCCAAAGCCGGCTTAAGCAAATAGTGCTTAACCCCATACCTTAGGGCGGACCGAGCATATTCGAAATCATTGTAGCCGCTTAAAATGATGAATACCGGATCGCTGCCAGCCTTTTGCACCCGATCGATCAATTCTAATCCGTCAATTTCCGGCATCCGAATATCCGTCACCACGAGATCAGGCTTACAGGCTTCAATGCAGGCTAATGCTTCTTCGCCGTTCTCGCACATTTCCACGATTTCAAAGCCAAGCTCTTCCCATTCGACCATGAGCTTTATTCCTTCCAAGGCGAAAGGCTCGTCGTCCACCAAAATAACCTTATACATGTCCGTTAGTCTCCTCCTGTTTCCTAATAAGACTCAGAGGAATTTGTATGGTAACGCTTGTTTTCTCGAAGGGGATACTTTCAATATGGAACAAAGAACGTTCCGCGTAAAACAGATTTAAGCGGCGGTACACATTGCGAAGTCCGATGTTCTTGCCGTTGTCTTCTCCCTTAAACAGACTCTGAACAATCTCATCCAGTTTCGCACTGTTCATTCCGATTCCGTTATCTTCGACCTTCATGAGCATGTTCATCTCTGCTCTCTCTACAGAAATCCGAATCTTGCGATTCCCTTTGACCGATTGAAGCCCATGCTTGCAAGAATTCTCAACGAGCGATTGAATACTCATCTTCGGGATGCGATAGGATAGAACGGATTCATCGACAGACAATTCATAGTGAAACCGATCCTGGAATCGGAACTTCTCGATCTGGAGGTACATTTCAGTGAAGCTTAACTCTTCTTCAACCGTCACCAAATCCTCTTTCCAGCTTAGCAGCCTTCTCAAAATCTGAGACAAGTTTTGAATAATTTCTATCACATGCTCATAGCGATATTTCTTACACACTACGAGAATCGCGTTTAACGTATTGAACAAGAAATGAGGATCTACCTGGCTTTGCAAATAATTCAACTCTGCCTGCACACGTTCGAGCTCCAAATCCTTTTTTTGAATTTCAAGCTTGTACACGTCGTTAATTAAATTACGAATTTTCTCTGTCATCAGATTAAAGCTGCGCAGAAGATTGCCGATCTCATCTTTTCCTTCATACATCGTGATGGGTTCAAACCTCTCGTTTTTCACCAACTGCATATGTTTGGAGAGCTTTCTGACCCGGAAATTGAAGGAATGCATAATGATGTAAATCAATATTGTCGGAATGATCGTACTAATAAGCGTCAGCCAGATAAAAAAGTGGATAACCCCTTTCCTCTCCTCCGCGATTCGACTCCCCTCCGGTACCCCAATTAGCCGCCAGTTAAGCATGTAACTTGCTGTACTGAGAGGACTGATGAAGCTCTTCCCAGGTAAGCCTGCCAACTGATGATCCTTCGAGACAGGCAGAGTCGGCAGCAAAGGTTCAACACCCTTAAACGCACCTGCCGATTCCAGAACAAGCCGATTTTCCTCATCCACGAGCTTGATCAGCAAGTAATTGCGCTCTTTATCAAACAGCTCCAGCAGCTTATCCATCCGAAAATCGATACGCAAATATTTGGGAAATTTCATGAGGTCAGGGAAATTGTCCAGCTTCCGAATGATGCTGACATATACCAATTTCTCCTCGGGATTCATGGGATTCGTATCCAAATAAGAGGTCACTGTCACCTTATCTTTCTTTTCGTTCATCTTTTGATACCATTCACTCTTCAGATCATCAGGCTTAAGCATAAAGTAGCTTCCACCATTGGATAGCGTTGGGTTCGAGGTGTACACACCAATCCAAGAGATGTAGGGATAAATATTCGGATATTGTCCCAATTTGTCTCGGAGGTAGCTGTCGTATTCTTCGTAATAGGCAACATTATCCGAGTACGTATATTCAAGCATCTCATTAAATAAACGATCAGCGGATACGGCGTTGCCGATCGCCACACCTTCGTTCACCATTTGCATGATCTCGTTTCCAACCCTATCCAGAGAAATCCGCAAGTTGTCCATCTCTCTACGTTCTGTATTTTTGCTATCCTGCAAGTAAAATAAGCTGTTTATACACAAAATCGGTAGCAGCACACACATCAAGTATATGATCAGAAACTTGAATTTCAAGGGAATATCATTAACGATACGCAACAGTTTCCATCTCCGGCTCATATTTGCTCTCCTTGTCAGTCGTAGGTTAACCCTTTTTGTAGGCAGAGGGTAACAGGCCGGTAAGTGCCTTGAACTTGTTTACGAATTGTTCGGAATCCGAGTAGCCGACACGATCGGCGACATCGGATATTTTCAGTTCTTCACGACGAAGTAATTTTTTGGCCTCGTCAATTCGTACGACATGTAAATATTCATTGAAGGTGAGGCCAACTTGCTTCTTGAACCTCTGGCCAAAGTAGGCCGGATTCAGCCCAAAATGCTCTGCAACAACCTGCAGCTGCAGCTTTTCCCTATAGTGCGATTTGACATAATCTCCCGCTGCAGATACGACTGCATCTTGCCCTACGCCTTTCTTCTGACCCATCCACTCTGCAGCTTGCAGGAATTCTTGTGATACCTTGCGTTCCAAGAGGCCAATATCCATTGGAGCGGTAGGAGCAAACCAATTTGGAGCCCACACAGGCTCACCGCCGGATTGGGTAATTGTCTTAAGAATTTCAAGCTTAATGTTGCCTAAATAAGCACTCACCCACGATTCAGAGACAGACTGCCTCGAAAGAGCGACGAATAAGTGGTGTACGTGGGCTCGCACTGTTTCTGGACACCCACTCCGTACGGCATCAAGGATTGATTCCGTCATTCCAACAAATGCAGGAAGCGTCTCCGCTGACCGCTCTCCTTGATAAATGTAAATCCCTTCCGTTCCAGAAGGGAACTTGCACATTTCGGCCATAAGTCCCTCACGGAATGCTTCTTTTAACGCATACGGTCCCTTGTGTTTGCCGCTAACCGAAAACGAGAGTGCTCTGCCCCAGCTATTTCGGATACTGGCAATTAACTCTGTCATCATCGCAGGAGAAAGTTCGCGCTCCTCGGGTCCCGAGACCAGCAAGAATCCATGTCGCTCTTTGCCTACGCCAAATGGAAGCAGCGTCGCTTGAGTAAACTTGATCTTATCTGCAGTAACCTGCATCAGGTCCGATTGGACATGAGGCTGAATGTCAGGCTCAAGCAAGATGCAGCGGAAGCTGGAACGTTCATGAAAATCCAACAAGGCCTTCGCCTGCTCAATCCATTTCTGCCTGATTTCTCCCTGCAATAGCCTTGAAATCGTTTCCATTCGTAAGCAATCCAAGGCAGCGTTTTCATACTGAATGTGAGATTCACGCTCCCTGATCGTATTCGCAACTGCTTCCACTGCAGCTACAAGCTCCGTTTCAATCAAAGGCTTCATCAAATAATTGGCCACACCATGCCGCATAGCTCTTTTGGCATATTCGAAATCCGCGTATCCACTCAAAATAATAAATTTCACTCCAGGGTGTAGGCAGGAAGCTTGTTCAATCAATTCCAATCCATCTATGACAGGCATTCGAACGTCCGTCAGCACCAAATGAGGCAGGGTCGACGCCATCATGGCTAAAGCGTCTTCGCCATCCGACGCTTCCCCGCATATTTCAAAGCCTAGCTTATTCCAATCAATCATCGACCGTAGTCCCTCTAGCATATAAGGCTCGTCATCGGCAAACATGACCCTTAACATTGGAATCACCTCACTTCGGAGTAGATATGACTATTATAAAGGATAGGTAGAGCTTGAATAAAGCAAAAACCGTCCCAGCACCGAGCTGAAACGGGAAATGATTATTATCATGGTTTATTACTTCTTACTCTTTGACGCTTCCAAGGTTCATGCCGACGATAAAATACCTTTGCAGGAAAGGATACACGAACAGAATTGGAACCGCCGCCACAATCGTGATCGCCGCACGTATGGAAGAAGGCGTAACCATGGCCTTCGTTTGATTTGTGTTTGCCCCTGCCATCAGACCGGGATCGTTGTTGCTGCTCATCGTTGATCCAAGCAGCTTCATCATTTCGTACTGAAGTGTACTCAGCTTCAAATCAGACGAAGCATACAGGAACGTATCGAACCAGGTATTCCAAGAGCCAACTGCTATAAACAAGGCGATGGTCGCTAGTACAGGCGTACACAGCGGGAAAATGATGCGTATAAATATGGTGAAATCACCGGCTCCGTCCATTTTCGCAGACTCAACCAAGCCTGATGGAAGCGTTCGAATATACGTCCGGATGACAATAAGATTAAACGCATTCACCATTCCTGGGAGCACATACACCCAGAAGTTATTCAGAAGCCCCAGGCTTTTGATCAGAAAGTAGTTAGGAATAAGTCCTGCATTAAAATACATCGTCAACACAAAAATTAAACCGATGATTTTACGAAAAAGATAGTGGGGTTGTGCTAGTGTATACGCTAACATGGTGGTAAGGAATACACCTATCACCGTCGCTGTAATCGTACGAGCGACTGAAATCCACGCTGCATGGTAAATCGTACCAGAAAGGAAAATTGCCTTATAATTTTGCAATGACCATGAACGAGGCCATAGATAGATGCCTCCCCGAGTCGCATCATTGCCCTCATTGAATGAAATCGTTAGAGTATGAAGGAACGGATATAATGTTACTATAGCAAGAAGGAGCATGAAGATGCCGTTAATCGTATGGAACAGAATCGGCTCCATTCGAATTCTGCGCGCAGTCGTTGTTCCCATCGTCATCTCTCCTTTATATCAACCGCTCTTCACCAAGGCGCTTGGCGGTAGAATTTGCAATCAGAATAAGTATTATGCTTACAACTGTTTTGAAAATACCTGCCGCAGTGGCCAGCGAATAGTTGCCTTGAGCTATCCCGTACTTTAGAACGAAAATATCAATCGTTTGCGACCAGTCGACGACCAATCCATTGCCGAGCAGGTACTGAATTTCAAAGCCTGCATCCAGAATATGTCCGATGTTCATGATTAATAGAATGATAAATGTCGACTTGATCCCAGGCAGTGTGACGTAAAGGATCTTCTGGTAACGGTTTGCACCGTCGATTCCTGCAGACTCATACAGCGACGGATCAATCGAGGTGATAGCTGCAAGGTAAATGATGGTATTCCATCCCACCTCTTTCCAAACATTAGACAAGCCCACAATCCCCCAGAAATACTTGCCTTGACTAAGCCACATCACAGGTTCCTTAATGAAGTGCAACTTCACCAACAGCTGATTAACGATACCATCATCAACGGATAGGGAAGTCGCTACAATACCCGCAGCAATGATCCACGACAGAAAGTGAGGCAGATAAGAAATCGTTTGGATGGACCGTTTCCAGAAACGAGCTTTAATTTCATTCAGTAAGAGAGCTAAAATAATGGCTGTTGCAAAGCTAAGAACCAAATTGATCATACTCATGGCAAGCGTGTTGCGAAGCACTGTCAAGAACGTATCATCTTGAAATAGAAATTTAAAATGCTTCAGCCCCACCCACTGCTGTTTGGAAAATTTCAAAGCCGGACGATAATTCTGGAACGCCATCAACCAGCCCCAAATCGGTACATAATTGAAAATTAGAATATAAATCACGATGGGAAACGACATCAGCATTAACTGCTTCTGGTTTTTGATCGTCTTCCAACTTAAACCGACGCCGATTTCCGGATCAATTTTTTGCTTTTTCGTTGGTCTTTTGGACAGTATGGTCTCGGCCATCGACATTCCCTCCTAGGAAGTAAAGCAGAGAAGACCCTGAGTCTCCCCCACTCTACTACATTTCTATTCTCTTATTTGCTGCTCCAATTCTTAATACGCCAGTTAATTTGTTCATTGATACGATCTTCGATGGCTTTGAAATTACTTTTGGAAATCTGATCCACATATTCCTTCCATACACCATCAAATTCATCCGGTTTGACCATAATTGCTTTCGGCAAATATTTGACGGCAAGGTCTTCCATCTTCTGATTGGCCACTTTGGCTGGTGAACCATCCACCAGATCAATACTCCACGCTGGGTAGTATATGTTATTTTCCACAGGTGATTTGAAGAACTCTGCCCATGTCTTATGGTTGTATGCCTTCAGAACTTCCTGATCCTGCGGCTTCAAGCTGTCGAAGAATTCCTGTGGCTGTGATCCAGCATCAGTTGCATTTCCGTCACTATACGTCCCTTGCATCTTAGGTAGGCCACCAAAGAACCCATCCGCTTTATTCGCTAGCTTCCATGTATTATCGTCTGCTTTCGCGCGCTGTTCAGGCGTACGGTAGAACTTACCATCCTTTACCTCATAATCCTCGCCTTGAATACCCCATTGGAGTGTCTTCTGCCAATCTTCGGTCATTAGTGCGTCAAGGAATTTGATGATTTGAACCGGATCCTTGGCTTTCGTCGAAATTCCGTATCCGCGGTTGATGTTCAAAACTGGACGGTCACGGTAGTGCTCTGTGGCGCCTGGATATAAGAGCGGGAACCCTACGTATGTGCTGCCGAATTTACCTTGTGATTTCAAAGAATTTTCTCCATCGCCAAAGTTCCAGTGCTGGTCGAACATCCCAATGACACGACCACTGGCAATTTTAGCTAAGTATTGATCGTAGTTCTGTACCAGTGCTTCCTTATCCATCAAGCCTTGCGCATTGATCTCATTCAGCTTCTTGTAATAGGTCTTGGCAATATCCTTGTCCGCAAAAATTGACGCTTTCCCGTTATCGACGATAACACCACCGTCATTTGGGTAACCAGCTAAATGCTCTGGCGGATTAAGCAGCGGGAATTTTCTCCAGTCGAAGCTCAACGTCTCGAACCCGATCATATCTGGATGTTTCGCTTTGTATTTCGCAATGATATCGAAATATTCGTCCAACGTTTTAGGAGTTGGATACCCCATTTCCTTCAGGACATCCTTTTGCAGGAAAAAGCCTGGTCCTTCATACGTAGTATCGTTAACTTGACCAGTGAACACGCCGTAAGCTGGCAGAACATAAAGGTGACCGCTTGCAGGATCCTTGGCCTGATTCAGCACGGATGCATAGTGCTTCTTCAGATTCGGCGCGTATTTGTCAATCAGGTCCTCGAGGGGAATAAAAGCACCGGCCGCAATTAGTTTATCATCCCCGGTCATAATATCCGCATAATCGCCGCCGGCAATCATAACGCCCATCTTCTGCTGCAGGTCACCGACCAGAAACTCCATTTTTAGGCTAACGCCAGTTTTATCTTTAATCATCTTGTAGATCTTGTTGTCAGGAGTCGGCTGTTGACCAGGGCCACCAATGAACACTGACAATGTAACCGGTTTAATCGCGTCGTTATTCGTTGCTGCTGGACTGGTTTGACTACCGCTAGGTGAAGAGGTGCTACTTGCCGTATCCTTCGAGTCGCTGCACCCTGACAGCGTTAATCCTAGCGCCAGAACGGGTACCATTGCAGCTAAAGCAGGTCGTTTTATTTTCTTAACCATTTTTTTAATCCTCCCTTTTGTCTCCATGAAGATGCATGATCCTATAGGCCAACCCTTATTTACTTACACTATTTATTATACTCTCCAAGAATACGCTTACAATTCACAAAATATAGGTCTTACCCCTACGAATTACAGTCATGTAAATCTAATGTTCGACTAAATAAGTCAACCCATCTACTGGCTGTTTACTTCAAGCAAGGTTGTCCGTCTGCACCTACAAGGATCGGCCTCCCACCATTTTGAGCCTATTTAAATCATTCGTCAACAAAGGCAATGATTGAGCATTTCCCTACAGCATCGACGAAGTTATTGACAAGAACAAAATCACCCTACGGGTGAATAAACACTTCTAGCCGACGATTCATCCAACCATCTTTTCTCAAGTTCTCGTTCCCGCTCTTCGTCATAATAATATATTTGCCCGTAAACTGCATGCCAAATAACCACCAGTTGCATCCTTTGCTTGCAACAAGGTCACCCCAGGGGGTCGCTGTCAGGACCCTGTCGAAGGTCGATCCGCTTGAACGATGGTCGACGGTTCGCTCATTTGCGAAGTTGACGCGATACTGGCCGTCGTCGCTGCTTTTGTACCTGCTTCCAAAACAGCGAGAATACGATCCACATCATAAACACTCCCTGCCCAGGTTCCACCGCTGACAGACTGTAAGGCAGCCCATAAACGAGTATCTGCAGGTAGATTTTCGTCTGCGGCAAGCTCCGGGTGAGGGTCGCGGGCAGCAAGCACACGGGCTCCTTCTTCAGGGTGCAGCAATTCGCCACCATCGCCTAGAAAATGGATGCTGCCTTCCAAACGATTTCGGTCAACTACGATGTCGATTGTATCACCATCCCGTAGTTTACCAATCGGACCGCCAGCTAGCGCTTCAGGTCCAACATGACCAATGCAGGCACCTGTGGATACGCCCGAAAACCGGGCATCGGTAATAAGGGATACGTATTTGCCGAACGGCAAATGCTTTAATGCTGAGGTTAATTGATAGGTCTCCTCCATCCCGGTACCCAATGGTCCGCGCCCGATCAACACCATAATATCTCCAGCTTGAATGCCGCCTTTCTTGATTGCCGAGATTGCCGTTTTCTCCGAGGTAAACACCTTGGCATTGCCCCGATGGCGGTAAACCCCATCCTCTCCAATGGTTGTCGGGTCAATTGCCGTCGATTTAATCACCGAGCCTTCCGGAGCCAGATTCCCAGTAGGAAACGTAACTGTCGAGGTCAACCCTCTTTCTTTGGCACGTTCTGGACTCATAATAACGTTGTCCGGATCGATGCCGTCCATTTCCATAAGCAGACTTCTCATCCGCCCTCGGCGCTCGCTCGTTTCCCACCAATCCAATACAGTACCCAGCGTTTCACCGCTTACGGTCAACGCACTTTCTTTCAGTACCCCCAAGCGTCGGAGATGCAGCATCACTTCCGGTACCCCTCCGGCCAAAAATACGCGCACAGTCGGATGATATTCCGGACCATTCGGCAATACGCTGACTAACCTTGGTACGTCTTTATTGATACGAATCCAGTCTCGAACAGTCGGAACGGGCAGCCCTGCCGAATGAGCGAAAGCAGGGATATGTAGCAGTAAATTGGTCGATCCGCCGAAGGCCGCATGAACAACCATCGCATTGTGGATGGACGCTTCGGTCAAAATATCCTTCATCCGGATTCCTTTTTCCTCGAGCGTCATCATTGCCCGGGCCGACTGCCTGGCCATCTCTTCCCACACGGGCTGTCCCGACGGTGCAAGCGCAGCGTGAGGCACCGTCATGCCCATAGCCTCTGCAATAACCTGCGAAGTAGCTGCCGTTCCAAGAAACTGACAACCTCCGCCCGGTGTGGCACAAGCCCGGCAGCCAAGGTCGGCAGCATCTTCCAGGCTGATTTCGCCATTAGCATACCTTGCACCTATGGTTTGGATTTTCCCGGCATCTTCGCCCTCCGTAGGAGGTAATGTCACTCCTCCGGGCACAATTACGCAAGGGAGTTCGTGCATCCCGGCGAGAGCAATCATCATGGCAGGCAGTCCTTTGTCGCAGGTCGCCACACCGAGCACTCCTTTGCGCGTCGGCAAGGAGCGGATGAGTCGCCGGAAAACGATCGCTGCATCGTTGCGGTAAGGCAGAGAGTCAAACATGCCTTCCGTTCCCTGGGACCTACCGTCGCAAGGGTCGCTCACATATCCGGCGAAAGGAACCCCTCCGCTTTCTGTGATCACCTCTGCAGCAGCCTGTGTCAGCAGGCCAACTTCCCAGTGACCGGTATGATAACCGAGCGCGACAGGACTGCCGTCTTCCTTACGTATGCCCCCTTGCGTGCTTAACAACAGATACTGTTTACCCTTCAGGCGAGACGGTTTCCACCCCATTCCAACATTTTGGGTAAGTCCGAACAACTCTCCGCTGGGAGCATGCAATAACATTTCTTTTGTTAGTGGCAATGAGCCTTTTGGGCCTTGCGCATGCGTACGGATTGTAAACAAATCGTTATTTTCATTTGCCATAATCGATTTTAATTGCTCTGTCATTAACCCTCCACCCTTCCGAATTAGGTTTCAATGCAAAAGTGATACGCTTAAGCTTTGAGAAATACCGTTTTTATCGAAGTGAAAAATTCAATGGCCGCCTGGCCTTGCTCGCGCGAATGAGAGCTAGACTGCTTCATACCGCCGAACGGAGCCTGCAACTCCACTCCGGCTGTCTCGGAATTAATTCTTACTAAACCGGCGTCCATATCTTGAATAAACGAAAGAATGTTGCTTATGCTTTGCGTGTAAATAGAAGCGCTCAGACCATAATCCGAATCGTTAGCCAGTTGAATGGCTTCTTCCATGGATTCGACCTGAATTAGCGCGAGGACTGGGCCGAATATTTCTTCCCGGGCAATCGCCATTCCCGGAGTTACTTTATCGAACACGGTGGGCTGAATATAGAAGCCTTCGGCGAGATCCGGGTGATCCGGTGATGCTCCGCCGAATAACAGCTCAGCTCCTTCCTCTATTCCTTTTTGAATGTAGGACTGCACCGTTCTTAGCTGATTTTCGTTTGCGCAAGGGCCGAGCCATGTACCGGCATCTAATCCATGACCAACTGTTAAACCTTTTAATTTGCTCAGGAGCTTTTCTTTGAAAGTTTCATACACATCACGCATCACAATGACACGGCTTGTTGCCGTACATTTCTGTCCTGTCGACCGGATTCCGCCACTGATCGTCGCGTCAACCGCCAAATCCAAATCGGCATCTGCAGCGATAATGATCGGATTTTTCCCGCCCATCTCAAGCTGATATTTCGCCCCTCTGGCCAGTGCCGCCTGACCGACCCGTTTGCCAACTTGATTGGAGCCGGTAAACGTAATTCCGTTTACATCCGGATGCTCTGCAAGACCTTGCCCGATCACAGATCCGCTGCCGGTCACCATATTTAATACACCGGCAGGAAGTCCCGCTTCTGCGATGCATTCTACGACTTTGGCAGCCGTTACGGCCGTCTCCTGAGCAGGCTTCAGCACAACCGTATTGCCATAGATTAAGGCTGGCGCCATTTTCCATATCGGAATCGCCACTGGAAAATTCCAAGGTGAAATAACTCCGACAACCCCAAGCGGTACACGGGTCGTAAACATCAGCGCTTCGCTATCCGTGGAGGGAATCACGTCCCCGATTTTCCGCATCCCTTCCCCAGCATAGTAGCGCAAGATTGCGATCCCTCGTGCAGTTTCGCCCTTTGCTTCCGGCAATGTTTTGCCCATTTCCCGTGTCATCGTCTCGGCAATTTCATCGATGCGTCTCTCAAGTGCATTGGCCGCTTTAAACAAATAATCCCCTCTCGCCGATCCCGATAACTTTCTCCAACCTTGCTGCGCCGCTTTGGCGGAGGCAACGGCTTGGTTCAATTCCTCCAATGACGACAATTGGACATAGCCCACGACTTCAGTTCTTTTAGCTGGGTTTATGCTGGGAACAGTTTGCCCAGCGCTAGCAGGACACCATTCACCGTTTATATAGTTTAAATAAGTTTGCCCTCCAACAAATACGGATGTCATATATATTCCTCCTTAAATGTATGTTATCTACCAATTGGATAATTATAGATTAACTTCCTGCACCTACAACATGATTAACAAGTTTCCCAATACCGCTAATCTCAATTTCGATCCGGTCTCCGTGAGCGAGTGTAAACTCGTTAGGCGGCACAATACACGTTCCCGTCAGCAGCACGGTCCCGTCAAACAATTCATTATCCCGAATTAAAAATTCGGTCAATTCGTCAAGCTTTCGTTTTAGCTGATTGGTATTAGCCGTTCCCTCGACAGCTTTTTCCCCATTGCGATATATTCGGCTTGTAATCTGCAAGTTGTAAGGGTCGTCTACCGTTTCGGCTAAACGGATCGCTGGTCCCAGGGAGCAGGAACGCTTCCATACTTTGGCCTGAGGCAGGTAGAGCGGATTCTCGCCTTCAATATCCCGGCAGCTCATATCATTGCCAATGGTGTATCCTACGATTTTCCCCATAGCGTTTAGAACAAGGCCTAACTCCGGTTCTGGCACCTGCCACACGGAATCGCTTCGGAGTTGTACTTCACCGCCTGGACCTACCGTTCGGGCAGCCGTCGATTTGAAAAAAATCTCCGGGCGCACAGCGTCATAAACTTTATCATAAAAGGTCAAGGCATCCAGTCTGCCTTCGGTCGCCTCATAATTCCGTGCGTCTCTGCTTCGCTCATAGGTAACCCCAGCAGCCCATACTTCTGGCGCTTCAATTGGAACGAGTAGCTCCAGCTGATCTACTTGACATGTTAACGCTTCACGGCCTTCGATCATTTTCAAAACCAACTCGAGCGGTGAAATCTCTTTTTCGTCAGCTTCTTGAATCAAAGCTAAAAAATCGCTTTGCAGCAATACGAAAATTTGCCCTTCGTCATTAACTGCAGCTAGCTGTGAAAGCCCTTCATTTATAAAACGGATAATTTTCATAAATTGCTCACTCCTCTAATTTTGTTTTATATTATAAAACAGCGTTCTCAAATAATAGTGTAAAAATTGCCTGGACTCGACATGCTTTACAAAACTTGCCGAAACCCCAGGGTCTGTGAAATCGTTTCTGCTTCTTTCTTAAGTAAGGCAATATACTGTTTAAACAATAAATCATCTACCGTTGAAATCAATGATGATATGCTGATCGCTGCTACAACCGAGCCATTATGCTCGAAAATAGGTGCTGCAGCGCATCGTACGCCCGGTTCGTTCTCCTGATTGTCAATGGAATACCCTTGCTCCCTTATCTGATTCAGCTCGTTAAGGAATGCCTCTATCTCCGTAATCGTCGCTTCTGTAATCTTGGAGAAATGGTAATTCCGAAGGAGCATATCGATCTCATCCTTCGTTCTAAAGGCTGTCAGCACCTTTCCTACCGCGCTGCTATGAAGTGATATTCTACGACCGATTCGGGAATAGCGAATCGCAGCTTTTTCCCCCTCAACTTTATCCAAATACACGCCTTCCTTCCCATCAAGAATAACGAGATGGGTTGTCTGACCTGTCTGCTCCGACAAAGCAGTCAAGTGCTTTCGGGCAACTGTACGGATGTCCAGGCCTTGCAGCATAAGCTGTCCCTTTTCCAGGAACTTTAACCCTAACTTGTACTTTCCTGTTTCCATATCCTGATTGATATAACCGTGTAACTGAAGCGTTTTCAATAAGGAGTGTATTGTACTCTTGTGAAGCTCCATTCTCGCGCTGATTTCTGTAATTTTCAGCTCTGTCGTATGCTCGTCGAATAAATCCAATATTTTCAATGCTCTGTCCAGCGCTTGAATAATAGGCATGGTATCACTCCTATCTACAAGTTTCCCGTCCCTCAGTTCTAAGGATTTATCTCATGTATGCTCACTCATCCTCAGGATTTCTTCACATTGTACACGAACCTAGAAAACTGAGCCGTTCCTCCAATCTCCTTGGTAGAATATAGGAACAACCCGTAACGCGCCCCTACAAATTGATCCATTTTCCAGACCATATTATGGGTAATACCAAGCTTTTTCCAGTCTTCTCCGTCCATGTAATAAAACTCGCACTCGTCTGTATTGTTCACGAAATTGCCATAAGCCTTCAAAGTAACTTTGTCACTGTCCACTGGAATCCTTGCATATTCCACCCCAGTCTCTTTGTCTACTAGGTTTCCGAAGATCGTTTTATCGTCTGTGGTTCTTGCCAACATGACCAAGTAGTATTGTCCAGCTTCCTTGGTAAGTGCAATGAAGCCATAGGTGCTGATCAAGAAGCACAAGCCTGCATAATCGCCATCCTTTAGCTCGCTTCCATCCAAGGTAACGATAGCTTCGCATGCGGGCCCCATTGTACGCTGTGTCAATGTATTTACCGAAAATGTTAAATTGGGATTGATTTTTCCAGATTGAATACGATATGTACCCGGCTTATCCGTTACGGACCACAAAATATCTGTCGGGATATGATTCCACTGCCAGTAGTCTTTCAGATGAACCTTGCCGTTCTCATCCGGCTTGTAGAAGAAATCATCGCTTCCGACCAACGGTTTGTATTCATATCCAGGTCTAGTACTCGGAATGTCGATATATGGGGGTGGCTTCCTATCGAATACCGGAACATCATTTTCCCAATGCAAAGGCACCAAGACAGGGATACGGCCAACGGCACCATGATCCTGAAACAAGAGGGCATACCATTTACCATCTGGCGTATCAACGATTCCGCCTTGTGCTATACCTGCATTAAAATACTCCATGTCATCATCAAACACCTCTCCGCCAACAAAGTCCCCCTCCAGGGAATCTGCTACAAAACAGGCTTGTGTTCTGCGACTATGTCTGGACTGTGTAATGTGTATAAAAAATGCGTAATATTTTCCATTAATCTTATAGATATGGGCACCTTCATAACCAAGATGATAAGGTCCTGTCTCCCTCACAATGATCCGGTTTAATCCACCAGGCTTGGGTCCGGTCAAATCTTCCTTTAATTCTGTAAGATGAATCTCGGCATTTCCATATATAATATAAACTCTGCCATCATCATCAAACAAAAGTGAGCAATCATGATAGAATCCTTCGATATTCGGGTGCCTCATCCATGGTCCTGTGATTTCAAACGCAGAAAACAAATACGTTTGATGAGTATCGTTTGCTACGAAACATACATAATATTTACCTTGATGGTAACGCAAAGATGCCGCCCACATTCCCTTTCCATAGATCTGTCGGTCACCCTCCAGCCTCTGATCCGGTGTATCATCCAAAGCATCATATACATATGTTGCCACTTCCCAATGGATCAGGTCATACGACCTCAATATTACACACCCCGGCATAAAATGCATGGTCGTACTGACCATATAATAAGTATCCTCCACCCGGATCACATCGGGGTCCGGATAGTCAGCCCATATAATGGGATTCGGGTACATCTGCATTTCCCCCTCCCTTAATTTAGCTCCTACAATAAACAGCCATGTTCAATAGTCGTGACGTCTTTCTCAACTCACTTCTTAGCTCGTAGGGCATCCCGATGCTCCAAGGGTGTCAAACCGGTCATTTTCTTGAAAAATCGGGTAAACGAGTGAGCCGCCTCGTACCCCACACGAACACCGACCTCCGAAATTTTCAGCTCATCCTGCTTGAGCAGCTCTCTTGCTTTTCCAATCCTTGCTTTAAAGAACGTTGCCTGGAATGAGCATGATCCTATGTTGGTTATTCCAATGTGAACGAAGCTAGACTCGCGCCTCCCGTACCCGTATACGTGAAATACAAGGCTTGTATGCCATCCGGTATAACGAGATCCGTAGAATATTCCTTCCATATATTTGTAAAGTCAACCGATATCTTCCCGAGAGCAGGACCGTCCCATGATGTTTTCACTTCAAAGGCACCACGGCAATATCCACGCACCCTGATTTTGACTTTCTTGATCCCATCACACTGAAAATATTTAAATCCGGCTGTTGCGGAATCCCTCATATTGGCGATATAACCGATCTCCTCATCTCCATCTTTCCCATCTTGGGTAATCTTCGGAAACCGACAGTCCATCCATTCCCCGGGAGCTCCTGTATACAACGCCTCAACATTGCAAAACAGATTGCAAGCCAGGTACGAAGGATATTCCCCTCGACCGTCAAGCGGCCCTCCATTCGAACCGCAGGATGTCATTTCCACCTGCGGAATCGTACCATCCTCGCGGAATTCGATCTGTTCGATACAACCTTGCCGGCTGAAATTCGTTCCGTTGGTATGTCTATGATAAAAAATGTACCACTTTTCATTCATCTCAACAATGCTACCATGGTTATTGCCGCCATAATACATGGGTTTATTCGCCGGTTTGTATGAGTCGATATGAAGATCATTATTGCTGACAATGACTCCCTGATATACGAAATCCTTTGTTGGGCATTTACTGGTCGCGTAGCACAGTTCATGCATGACGATGGATGAATAAATAAAATAATACGTATCGCCTTTCTTCCTTATAGAAGGGGCCTCAAAAAACTCATGCCCTTCGAATCCGCTGCCTTTGCTGTAAGGTTCACTTGGCGCGACAAATACCGGTTCCTCCAAAATCGTGAGCATATCGGGACCCAGGACCGTAGCCATGGCACCGCTTCTTGACTTGTCCCCAGCTGCACAGAAACCGGTATACAGGTACGTTCTTTCTCCTTCTGTCATCACTCCTGGATCAAATTGTGGCTCGTCGCCTTCTCTGTCTCCCAAACGTGTTCCATCGGCATATCGAACATAGCCATAAAATTCATATTTGCCGGCCGGGGTATCACAAACAGCGACCGAAACGATAGAAACCTTGTCAAGGCCATAGTACAAATAATAACGTCCATCCGGACCAACCGTGACATCTGGTGCATACAGACACATTCTTTCATCAGGATTAAGCGGATCATCTTTTTTTTTGTAAATCACGCCTTCATACCGCCAGTCTGCCGGGTCATCCTCAGGTGCCGACCAACAGACATAATCGTTCAAGCAATACGCATGCCCATTAAAACGGTCATGAGAGCCATATACATAAACTCTGCCGTTAAAAACATACGGTTCTCCATCGGGAATATATTCCCATGATGGAAGATATGGATTTCGTGCTTGTTTTTTCATATTAATCTGTTCACTCCTGCTAAATTGGATGTTTCTTTCATATACACTGAATATTCTTCTTCCTCAACTCTGAACAACGGTATGAATATCACATGATTGCCCTGATCGTCATCCACAGCAAATTCCAACCGTTCCTTTTCACGGTTAACGAGTTTATCAATGAATCTCAATTCACGGGCTTGGATTCGGCCTTAGCAAGTACATGAACCGCAGTCCCTGCCTCCGCCTCAAACGAATAGGTTGATGCGTCGAGTTGCGTTGGCTCATAAATCTCCCCTTCAATCCATAATTGGATGGGCAGATTGCAACGAATACGATACACCCCTTTATAATCTGGCTTCAGATCAGCATGCTGTAATTGACCGTCCTTCCATGCCATATCTACCGTTACCGCACCGCGGGCGCGAAGCCCCGTTACTTCACCATTGGACCATGCCTTAGGGAGAGCTGGTAACAAATGAATGGCGTCAGCATGGCTTTGCAACAGCATTTCCGCGATACCCGCAGTCCCGCCAAAATTACCGTCTATCTGAAACGGCGGATGGTTATCGAGAAGGTTGGGCAATGTGGAGTGCGTCAAAAGGGCAGTTACATTTTCGTATGCTTCTTCCGCATCTCCCAGCCGAGCCCAAAAATTCACAATCCAGGCGCGACTCCAGCCTGTATGTCCGCCTCCGTTTGCAAGTCGTCTCTCCAGTGTCCGGCGAGCAGCAGCACTTAGGCTTGGTGTCTTCTCTGGAGTGATCTGTGTTCCCGGGTGCAAAGCGAACAAGTGTGAGATATGACGATGTCCTGGCTCCACTTCCTCATAATCTTCAATCCACTCCTGTATTTGTCCATGACGCCCAATCTGGGTCTGAGGCAGCTTATCTATTGTAAGTTTAAGCGTTGTCACGAAGTCCATATCCGTCTCTAGCTGTTCACCTGCCGCTAGACATGCGAGAAACAATTCGCGAGCAATCTGGCTATCCATGGATGGCCCATAGCAGAGCACGCCCGTTTCCCCATTCGGCAATCTATAAGTGTTTTCAGGTGAGACAGAGGGGCAAGTGACAAGCATTCCACTAGGAAGTTCGACCATATAACCAACAAGAAAAGCAGCCGCTTCTTTCATCATCGGGTAAGCACGTTTCAGAAATGCCTCATTCCGCTCGAATTGATAATGTTCCCAAAGATGCAGACATAACCATGCAAGACCTAGGGGCCAATATGTCGAGGGTAGATAAAGATCCTGCGGTGCGGTATCCGCCCAAATATCAGTATTATGATGGGCAGCACTGCCACCGCACCCATACATGACTTGAGCGGTTCGGCGACCGTTTGGAATCATCCGTTCGATCAATTCAAAGAGAGGCTCATGGCATTCGGATAAATTGCAGATCTCAGCCGGCCAATAGTTCATTTGCGCATTAATGTTAATGGTAAATTTGCTGTCCCAGGCCGGCAACATATCCTTATTCCAAATCCCTTGCAAATTCGCAGGTAAAGATCCTGGTCTGCTTGAAGCAATAAGCAGATAACGGCCATACTGAAAATATAAAGCTAGAAGTTCGGGGTCTTCAGCTCCAGCTTTCATCTGTTCCAATCGTTTCGAGGTGTCTTGTTCCTCAGCATTGCATGCAGCATCAAGCCTTAACGACGTCCTCTCAAACAGTTTACAATAATCCTCAATGTGGGCCGTTAATAAATCGGTATACGTCCGTGAAGCAGCACGCTTGGCATTCGCAAAAGCTGCGGATTCAGGATCGGACTCTCGAAAATCCGTGGCGGCGGAAATGACCAATGTGACGGCATCGGCATTGGTCACGACCAAGTGCTCCCCTATCGTACGCATTTTGCCTCCCTCTGGTTTGCACATCAACACACCGCAATAGTTAACACCTCCACCACTATTGCCGCTCATCACGATCGAATTACCTTCTTCTGTGCGGATATGGTCTACGTATCTGAACCTTTCCCTTCCCATTCTTGCCGTAAAAGAAATTTGGCCCGGCGTATCAGCCGTCAATCGAATCACAATCGCGCCGTCCGGATAGCTCGCAAAGATCTTGCGACGATAATGAACCTTACCCGCCTTAAAGGAAATACTGACCACTGCTTCTGATAAATCGAGCTCCCGTTCATAATCGATGACTTGGTTATCGTCTAATGTTGGGAAATGAAGAAACAGATCGCCGAGCGGCACATAATGACGCTGGGTTTCAGGGATCGCAGTTAAGGCAAGCGAAGCGAGGGACTCGGCTTCTTTGAGCTTCCCTTCAAAAATGAGGCGGCGAATTTCCGGAAGATGTTCCAAAGCATCCGGGTTATGCCGATCCCTCGGCCCTCCATACCATAGGGAATCTTCATTAAGCTGCAGTCGTTCGGAGCATGGCCCTCCGAAAATCATAGCTCCCAGCCGTCCGTTGCCAATCGGAAATGCTTCGTCCCAATGCTTGGCTGGGGAGCGGAAAAATAGTCTTTCTTTGTACTCTAAACGTGCTTCACTCATGATGATTGACTCCTTCACTTTACAATCGGATTCTATTTCTAATCAGCAGAGTCTCCTTTTTTTGTTGTCTAAGTTACGGTTTGGCGGCCCTCTCAAGAGACGCGCCTTCCTTCTGCTTGTGAAACTTTCTAGGTGTAAAGCCCGTAATCTGCTTGAATTGACGGCAGAAGTGCTCCACGTTGTTATACCCGCAGCGTAAAGCGACCTCCGCGATGGATAGAGAGCCGTGCAACAAATATTCCTTGGCTTGGCGGATGCGGCTTGTAATCACGTCATCCATACAAGAAATCCCGAAAGTCTTCTTGTAAATTGTCTGCAAATACCCAGGACTGATGCGGATAGAGTCGGCCATTCTTGGAACCGCCCAGTCCTGGCTAGGATTACTGTAAATGGCGGTCCGAAGCGATAACAAGTTGTAGTATTTGGGCGTAATTACTTCTTGAAAGTAAGATTCCAGCAGCTTGTTAAACAGGGTTCTCAGTAAGCAGTCAATGGATGATTCTTTATAATCTTTTTGAAAAGAGTGTTCACTGACGAGGAGTTGGAATATTTTGTGGCAGTATTCAGGGTCATTCAATGAAAATGGCACTCCGAATGGAAGCGATGTTTCCGTTACATACGATTCGTTGGATTCGAATCGAATCCAGTCGTTCTTATATTGTTCCTCGCAGGCTCGGTAATAAATTTTTTGATGGGGATGGTATAAAACTCCACTGTGTGCTGGGTACTCCTTCAATTCTTCATTGACCCAGAACAGGGCAGGTGTATGGGTCACAACGAGCAGCCAACAGTTATGGCCCTCAGGGATATCGAACACAAAATTGCTTGCGTGAGCGGCATCATACTCAACATAGAAAATGTTGGTCATCATGATCCTCCAGTATCAAAAAAATGACAATACATCAATTATTTATTAACATATATTACTGTTTGAAGACAGTCAACGAAGCAAAGGAACGACGGCTCCTCCCTGCAGCCCACGCTCTGGTTGTTCGATGTCATCGATCGGATTTTCTCTTGAAATATTGCCTCACGAGGAGCTGCATCATATCGCTGGGCTGTTCTCTGGAAAACTCGGCTTGATCCACGAATCGCATGCCGTACGGCGCCTTTGGCGTATAGGGCTCCCACCGAGGCAAGTCCTCTCCCGTAGAATCTTTACCGTTCGGATCTCCACAACGAATGAAGCTCGCCCAGTAATTGCACATTTGGCGGGCAAGATCGTAATGTTTGCCGACGAACGGCCTCCAGCATTTGGCGAGGGTCTCGAAGAAGAACCAGAGATCCACCGAGTGGAACGTTCCAGGGTTATCCCAACCTGGGATTCCCGCATCGAAATTGTAATAGTAAAGCGGGAGATTGGCGCCGGTATCCGCATTGGCCTGTCCGGCAATCCGTATCGCGTATTCGATGCCGCTTACCGAAGCTTTTTTCAAAACCTCATCGAAGTTGCCTGACGAAAATCCACAAACTTCAAGAAATTCATTGGCATCGTCGCCGAATAGATCGACGGCCAAATTCTTGATTCCGTCCAGCGAATCGGCCTCCGGAGCGCTGAAAAACTCGGATGACGTATGGCCGAACATCACCGGTACCTGCAAGCGCTTGTTTTGAAGGAACAATTCGAATGCGTTGCCAACACTGAATTTATTGTCGACGACGGTGCCCCAGAACGCCTTGTACTCCAGCATCTTGTCTCGGAGAGAAACCGCATCCAGCTTCCGGGCTTCCGCAAGCGAGGAAATGCCGAGAAATTCGAAGAATTGAACGCCTTCCTTTTCGGCTTCCGTAATATCGCGTAGAAACCTGGGTGTGCGGACTCCCGGGTAGAGCTCCGTGAGTATCCCGCTCTGCACGATCGCTCTCTGAAAGAGGCCGTTGTTCTGCGGTGAAGTAAGCTGGCTCATGACGCTTCCGCCGCCGGCAGATTGTCCGCCGACGGTGATGTTGTCCGGATCGCCGCCGAAAGCAGCAATATTGCGTTTGACCCATCTTGTAGCAGATTGTTGATCGAGGTGGCCGAAGTTCGCGGGAGCTTCCGGCGATTCCGCCGTGATTTCAGGGTGGCATAGAAATCCGAACACATTCAGACGATAGTTGATCGTAACCACGACGATGCCTCTTCGGGCGATGCGTTCCCCGTCGAACTCCATCTCGGCCGTATGACCGACCTGCAGGCCTCCTCCGAAATACCATACGTACACCGGCAGCTTTTCATCGGCACGGTTAGCCGGGGTCCACACGTTAAGGTAGAGGCAGTCCTCGTCCATGGCGATGTCCGGTTCCACAGCCCATTCCCGGGTATAAATATTGTTGTCGTCGATTTCTTGTCTGACCTGCATCGAGACCGGCGCGAATTCATATGCTTTGAGCACGCCCTCCCAGTCTTTGGCGGGCTGCGGGGCACGCCAGCGGTTCTCTCCTACGGGCGGAGCGGCAAACGGGATCCCTTTGAAACTCGTGATCCGGGGGTCGGCTGCCGGTAACCCTTGTACCAATCCATTTTCAACGTTTACGACTCTAAGCATGCTCGATTTCTCCTTACATTAAGCGAACTCGTTCCACGAAAGCGTCTTTGCAAGAATCTGCAAAAGATCATCGACGGACGGTATATTAGTCTAGAATCAGAAAATGAATGAAGGATATATAAGATCATACATATCCCTCATTCATAAAAAATTATAATTTTTACTTTTTAGCTAATGCATCGGCACGCATTTTAATAATTTTTTGCGCTTTTTCCGTATCCGAGGCAACTGCATCATTCCAGCCGAGGCCTATCACATCTTTCTTCATCATTTCCCAAAGCTTGTCGAACTCAGCTTGATTCTTTGCGAATACCATTTTCCAGGATGTGTTCTTTACATAGTCAGAAATCTGACTGCGTTTGTTTTTAATATCTGATGAATCGCTTCCTAAACTTGTATTGATATTGGGGACGATATCGATCATCTTATGTTTCAGGTAGTAATCTGTTGCGTTTTCTGCATTATAGGTGTTCTGCCAATCCGTCGTTAGCGCTGTCTTGTTCGCTTCAATTGTTGCGGCCCAGTAATTGCTGTTATAGAACTCCCCTGTCTTTGGATCTTTGGCAAAATCGCTTATGATCATCGTGTTCAGTTTGCTTTGTCCGTCCTGATATCCGCCGCCTCCATACTCATCTGGAACAGGTGTATTTTTCTGGAATGCGGTTTGACCCACCTCGGTCAGCTTAAATTTACCGTCTGCCGTCTTTTCATAGTTGAAGCCTTCAAATCCATTCACATAGTAGCGCAGGCCTTCAGGAGAAACAAGCCAATCCATGAATTCCATGATCCGATCGGGATCATTGGCTTTGGAACCGATAGCAAATACTCTTCCATTGCCGTAATAGGCATCGCTTGCCTGAATGATGTGCGTGTCAGCGATCGGAACAGCAACATTCCCGTCACCCTTTTTACCTCTTTCAATTGAATTGTAGAACCCTGTTTCCCATGAGTACCACAAAAGGAGTACCTGCTTGTTGGTCAGCTTTTCGGATACTTTGTTCCAATCCTGGGTTGGCGAGTCAGGGTCAACCAAACCCATCTGATTTGCTTTAAAATAGAATTGCAGAATTTTCTTGTACATACTGTTGTCATCGATGAGCGGAACGATATCGCCTTTTGCATTCAACTGGATGGTCGTGGTTCCTTCTGGTTGCTCGTAACCGTACCAATTGCTGAGCCAGCGTGCATTTTCCATAGTGCCTCTGCTGTCCCAATCCTTCCACAAGGTGATTGGAGCTATCGGTTTACCGTCCGGCGTCTTCGGATATTTCTCATGCATAAGTTTCAGCACATTCAAAAGATCATCCAGATTGTTCAGCTTGGGAGCCCCAACTCCCTTGTAATAATCCCAAGGCATTATTGGGCTTGAGTAAGGGATTTGTTCCGAGTATGTCGTTGGTGAAGTATCTGCCTCAAAAGTCGGCAAAGCATAAATCTTGCCACCCGGATTTACTTTTTGGAATGCTGCATTGAAAGGTTTGAAATGATTGTCCACATATTTGGACAGGTTCGGCGTATTCTTGATCTTATCCGTGAGGTCCATAATCAGACCCGCTGGAATTAATTCTTCCAACTGACTGTTAGGTACGATCACGAGATCGCCCAAATTTCCTGCTGCCGATCTTGTCTTGTAAAGCTGATCGCCGGCAATCTGCGGAGCAAGAATGTTCAATGTGATATTGAACTTGTCCTTAATAAGCTTTCCATACCACCCTTTCTGCTCGCCTTGATAATTTGCTGCAGCGTCAAAAACGGTAATGGTCAGCGGTTTACTGTGATCTAGCCCTGTACTTGCCTTGGATGTAGCTCCAGCACCGGAGTCTGGTGACTTACTTGGTACCGTTGATGCCGCCTTATTGTTAGATTCGCCTCCACAGCCGGTCAATGCTACCGAAACCATGAAGAGGCAAGCAAACGACATCAACATCGATTTTTTTACTGCTTTACTCCGCTTATTCATGTTCAACCCCCCGTATTCTTTCAATTTATTATAACGGTGTAAGTTATCCCTTCACTGCACCGATCATAATCCCCTTCACAAAAAATCTTTGGAAAATCGGATAAATCAACAAAATAGGCGCTACAACAATAATGGTCACCGTCATTCGAATTGAAGTAGTGGTTTGCTTTGTTGCCAGACTTGTTATGGCTGTCGAACCGGCATTCTCCAGATTTACCATGCTGGATATGGAACTTGCCTGACTAATATAGTTATATAGAATAAACTGCAAGCTATATAGTTTGCTCTCCGTAACCAACAACAACGTGTCTTGGAAGGAATTCCACTGATCCACTGCCGCAAATATGGCAACCGTAGCCAATATGGGCTTACAGATGGGCAACATGATTTTGAAAAAAAGGGTCATGGTCCCGGCCCCGTCGATACTTGCCGCATGTTGCAATTCCTTCGGCGTTGATTCCACGAAAGTCTTTACAAGAATGATGAAAAACGGAGCTACGATTGTCGGCAGAATATAGGCCAAAAAATTGTTTGTCAGATGCAAAGACCTCATTGTCAAATACCACGGAATAACCCCGGCATTAAAAAACATTGTTAAAACCGTAAAGCGATACCAAAATTTTCTCTTCCACATATCCTCTTGGGTAAACATGAATCCTAAAAAGGCGGAAGCCCCTACCGTCAAAGTGGTTCCGATCACGGTCCTTCCTACAGATACAACGGCTGCATTCCACAACCCCGGTATTTTAAACACATCCACGTAGTTATGGAATTGGATATGCATCGGGTAAAAGATAACATCACCTTTGGCACTGATATCGTTTGCACTTATCGTATTAATAATGATAGAGTAAAATGGATATACACAAATAAGCGCATAGAGGGAAAACAGGAAATATATTAAAACAGTAATCATTTTGTCTGTTGGGCTGACCTGGACTTTATTTTTTCTAGTGAGATGACTGCCAGACACTTTATCATTCGGCGCCAGCCCTACTGCTGTATCACTCATACAATACTCTCTCCTCTTAGTTTTTTTGATAGTCCGTTCACAGAAAAGAGAAGTACTACACTAATCAAGCTCTTTAGCATACTGATCGCGACGGACACGGAATAGCTGCCGCCCCCCATTGCTAGGTTGTAAACATATAAGTCTAAAGCTTGTATGGAATCCTTGTTAAATGCATTTTGAAATACGAAATATTGCTCCAAGCCATTATTCAGAAAACTCGCAATTTGCAGCATCAACAAAACAAAATAGGTCGGCACCATACTCGGCAATACTACATGCCAGATCACCCGCATTCTTGTCGCGCCGTCTACATAGGCCGCTTCATATAGAGAATCATCTATACTCATAATCGCCGCTATATACAATATGGCTGACCAACCCAATGTTTTCCAAGTCGTCCATATCCACATCATAATCCAAACATGGTCGGAGTTTTGAAGAAGTAATACCGGGGAATCAATAAATCCAAGTTGTTTCAAAAGGCCGTTGACTATACCTTCACTAGAGAACATTGAAAATGCCAGTGAATAGACCAATACCCAACTGATGAAGTTCGGCAAGGTTGTTACCGTCTGTATAAACCTCCGGAAACGTACGGATTTGATCTCAGTCAGGAATATGGCAAAAATCATTGGAAGCCAGGAGAATAGCAGATTCAAGCCACTCATCCCAAACGTGTTCTTGAGTATTTGAAGCGTTTGATCGATCTTTACTTGGTTTTCGACCAAGGTATGAAACCACTTCAGACCAACAAACGGCGATTGGGACAGCGGAATCGGCGGCGTATAGTCAAAGAATGCATAAACCCAACCATATAGCGGGTAATACGCAAAGACACCAAGTAAAACCATAAAAGGCATAATAAAGAGGAATTTTATCATTGAGATGCTTTTCTTGCTGTATTTTTCTATTCGTACCATGTCAGGCCCCCTATTTTATATTCAACGTATTTATTGACAAATAACGATATCCAAAAAAATATGGAGTGCCGAAATGGCAGTTTCACTCTACTCCAGCGCAAAAGGTCATCAATGAATTTGAGGACACACCTTGTGTTGATAGCGTTTTCAATCGGTTTCGTTAAAGCTATTATAAAATATCAATTTTTCCAAAACAATGACCTATTCTCATCGATTATTGATCTATTCTCATATAGCTCGGTGAATCACGATCATTTGGAGACATGGCTAATTTAAAATCAGCACGGACAAATTTGTTTAGACCAAAAAGCCGACCAGCTGCGATTCCGCCAGGTTGTCGGCTTTCCAATTGCAGGCGGAGAACAGGATGTCCCGCCCGCAGTTTTTAATGGCCAAGGCCAAATTTTTTTTTCATTAATAAGGATCGATCGTCCGAATCGTTCCATCTTCGTTATAGTGTAACTCCGTATATTTGACGCAACGCTTGTGGTTAACGCCTTCGGATAAAGAACTGTCGTGGTAAAATAAGTACCATTTGTCTTCGAACTGGACAATGGAGTGATGAGTTGTCCAGCCGATAACCGGAGTTAAGATCGTGCCCTTGAAGGTATACGGTCCCAACGGATTCCGGCTGACGGCGTAAACTAATTTATGGGTGGTGCCCGTGGAGTAGGACAAGTAGTACCAGCCGTTATATTTGTGTACCCACGGTCCTTCAAAATAGCGTCTATCCTCGTCTCCTGCGAGAATCGGGCTGCCGTTTTCGTCAACAATCGAAACTTCTAGCGGAGCGGTTTGAAATGACAGCATATCCTCGCTCAGCAGAGCGACCCGAGGACCTATAGCAGGCGCCTCCGCCGCCGGCCCCACCGCTTCCGGCTCGAAAGTACTGGTCTGCCATTTTTCCAATTGACCGCCCCAAAGACCGCCGAAATATAGGTAAGCCCGATTGTCGTCATCAACAAGCACCGCTGGGTCGATACTGAAGCTTTCCTCGATATAAGACGGTTGAGGAAGAAAAGGACCGGCCGGCGACGTGCTGGTCGCCACACCGATTCGAAAAATCCCATCATGATCCCGGGCAGGAAAATACAAGAAATAGGTGCCAGCCTTAAAAGCAGCATCAGGAGCCCAGAGTTGTTTGGAAGCCCAGGGAATATCTTTCAGATGAAGGACTTGCCCATGATCGATAACGGGGGACTCGAAGCCATCCATGGATAGAACATGATAATCTTCCATTGCATATTGATCCCCATTGTCATTATCGGTGCCGTCATGATCGAGATCGTGTGACGGGTAGATGTAAATTTTCCCCTCAAATACGTGCGCTGAAGGATCGGCAGTAAAGATATGGGTGACAAGCGGGTGATGAGGTTTCGGTAAATTGTGCATACTTGTGCTCCTCCTTTATGGATTTGATTTTGTCTTTCTCCTTTATTATGAGACCTTGTATGCGATTACAAAATAAATAGATTAAAGATCTATCCCCCCTTTAATAAAGATGCGGTTGATGAAATCAACCGCAAAGAGGGCAGACGAATGATTGCATTCGACCTGCCCTTTCCTTATCAAATGCAATTAACCGCTGATAACACCTTTTTTCAAAATTAAATTTGCGTATAAAGCTCTTTCGCCTGTTGCTATGATCGCGTAGGCTTGCTTCGCACGCTCGTAAAAGGCAAAGCGTTCAACTTCTTCAAACGGTTCGCTGTTTTGCGTATGGTTCTTCAGAATTGTCCTGTAGGTATTCCAGATTGGCGTCTCTACTGGATCTCCAGGCACGACCTGCATTAGGGCCACAGGCTTTTTCACATAAGGATCCAACGGGAATAATTGCATCGTTGCTTCCAGCAATTCAGGTATTCCGTGACCATCGCATCTGATCAGTCTTTGAGCATGACTTGCTGCTGGAAAGTTAGCGTCGGCTAATAAGATTTCATCGCCATGGCCCATCTCCATCAAAATCTTTAACATTTCAGGCGATAGGATGTGAGGTATGCCCTTTAACATTTTCAATACACTCCTTTAGCTGCCAAAATCTGATTATGTTCTAGACTTCTACGATCGCTTTTATTACCTTCGACTCCGGCATCAGCCACGTTCCGAACGAATCAATCATCTCGTCAAAAGCAGCACGATGCGTGATAAATTGGCTGATATCCAGGACGGATTTCCCAAGAACGTCCATGACGTGATCGAAGTCCGAAACTGTTGCGTTTCGGCTGCCCATGAGCGTTAGCTCACGTTTATGGAATTCAGGATCCGAAAACGCGATGTCGCCTTTTACCAGACCTACAAAAATGAGCTTCCCGCCATGAGCAACCAATTCGAACGATTTGGCCATCGAAGTAGCGTTACCAGTGGCGTCAAACACGGCAACAGGAAAATCGCCGTTTGTCATTTCGGAAAGACGCTGCTTCACATCGGAATCAAGTGCGTTAATGGTCTGATCCGCCTTTGCCCAAGATCTGCAAAAAGCAAGCCTTTCCTCGTTAATATCCATCGCAATGACTCTTGCTCCTGCGTATTTGGCAAAAGCCATGACACCTAGGCCAATCGGTCCTGAACCGATAACAAGCACCGTATCCGATTCCGAAACTTCCGATCGTCGTACCGCGTGCGCGCCGATGGCTAAAGGTTCTACAATTGCCGCCTCATCTAATGTCAAACCGTTAGCTTTTAAAATATGCGAAATGGGAACGGAAATTCGCTCCCGCATTCCGCCATCTTGGTGCACCCCAAGCACTTGCATATCCTTGCAGCAGTTTGTTTTGCCTCTGCGGCAGGCTAAACATTTGCCGCAGTGCATATAGGGAATAATGGCTACTCTATCTCCGATGACAAGACCTTCATCGTTTTTGCCGATTTGCTCGATTACACCTGACAATTCGTGCCCCAAGATTCGCGGATAATGGAAGAACGGCTGGTTGCCCTTAAACGCATGATAATCCGTTCCGCATATGCCAATTCGCCGAATGCCTATGATCGCATGACCCTCAGTCAGCTCCGGTTCAGGTAAATCCACCGACATTCGAAATGATTCAATCTGCTCGCATACGATTCCTTTCATTGCAAACCTCTTTTCTCTTATACTAGAATATTTTCGTTATATTGCGGCAGTCCGCTGACCCAAGTTTTGTTATGAATCGGTTTTAGAATATGTAAAACTTCATTCAACAAATCCAGATCCATGGGCTCATCCGTCCACTTTGCGTTTTTTTGGATATTTACAGGATTTGCTGTGCTTACAAGCGTCGTTGGAATGCGTTCATTGTTCGTCGAGAATTGAACCGCTAGCTTCGCAATGTCTTCTCCGCGCTCTGCGACTAACTGTGCAGCCTGAAGGCAAGTTGCTTTTAATTCCGGGCTAGCCGGATGCCATTCAGGAGTTCCACGAGTGCTTAGCAATCCCATCGATAAGGGGGAAGCATTGACAAGTCCGACACCGAATGTTTCTAAGAGCGGTAGTATTCGCAATAGGGAAGTATCATTCAGAGAGTAATGACAGTAAGAAATAATGGCATCGACTTGAACTTTCGGCAATAGTTGTTCAAACAAAGCCAGAGGCAAACCGCAAATGCCTGTGAATCGGATTTTTCCCTGCTGTTTTAACCGCTCCAATGCAGGTATCGCTTCTTGCAAAATGATTTCCGGTTGAACGAATTCAATATCATGCAAGAACAATATATCGACATAATCCGTCTTCAGCCTGCGCAGACTTTCTTCCAAACTGGATTCAATTCTCGAGCTTGAAAAGTCGAATGTATCCACACCATATCTGCCGGCTTTTGTAGATAAATAGAAGTTCTCACGAGACACTTGACTGATCGCTTTGCCTAATACCGTTTCAGCTTTCGTGGCTCCATAATAAGGTGAAACATCCATATAATTAATACCAGCATCAATAGCCGCATGTACGGTGCGAATGGCTTCCGTGTCATCCGTTTGGCGAAATACGGAACCAAGGGAGGAAGCGCCGAAGCTAAGCGTGGAGACTTCCAATCCTGTCTTTCCTAAGGGGCGATACTTCATAAAATCACTCCGTCCTTGAAAATAGCAATTTCCTTAAACCCGTTTTTCTCGTTATGCGTAAGCATCTCGCCAGAAGCGATTGCGATCATCGATTCCCACAATTCATCTATGAGTTCCTCCATGCTTTGGCCTTCCAGGAGTCGGCCGGCATTAAAGTCGATCCAATTCTTTTTGCGCCCAGCGAGCTCCGAGTTTGTCGAGATTTTAACGGTGGGTACAGGGCCTCCAAACGGCGTTCCTCTCCCCGTCGTGAAAAGTACGATGTGCGCACCTGCAGCTGTAAGAGCTGTAACAGAAACCAAATCGTTCCCCGGTGCTTCGAGCAAGTTCAACCCTGTCTTGACGACCCTTTCACCATAAGGAATCACATCCGTGACAAGCGAATGGCCTCCCTTTTGGGTGCAGCCTAATGACTTTTCCTCAAGCGTGCTAATGCCGCCGGATTTATTACCGGGCGATGGATTCTCATAGATGACTTGGTTGTGCCGAATGTAATATTGCTTAAAATCGTTGATTAGATCGACGATCCTGCCGAATACATCTTCATCCGACGCCCGCTTCATCAGTATCGTCTCCGCTCCAAACATTTCGGGCACTTCCGTAAGTATGGCGGTTCCTCCTGCGGCGATGAGCCTGTCTGAAACCCCTCCGACAAGCGGATTCGCCGTGATCCCGGAAAAACCATCAGACCCCCCGCATTTCAAGCCAATCTTGATTTTCGCTAACGGGAGCGGCTTTCTGGTGAACGTTCGGGCAAAGTCGATCAGTTCTCCGATCAACGTTATGCCTTCCTCCAGTTCGTCCTCCGAATCCTGCGACTTTAGAAATTTGACCCGATTCGGATCATAGTCTCCGATTGCTGCTTTGAACAAATCGATCTGGTTGTTCTCGCACCCCAGCCCGACGACTAGCACGCCAGCGGCATTCGGATGGTTGACAAGGGAGGCTAGCAGCTTTTGCGTGAATTTGAGGTCATCACCTAGTTGCGAGCATCCGAACGGATGGGCGAAGTGGGCGATGCCGTCTACCTGGTCCCCGAACAATTCGTTACCTTTTTTGGCCAGCAGCTCGCATGTCTTATTAATGCAGCCAACCGTATTAATAATCCAAATATCATTGCGGATACCGACTTCTCCGTTTGGTCGCTCATACCCCATAAATGTACGATGCGCATCCGCCGGATTTACAGATGAATTTAATTCGCGTGTCGGCTCGTAGCTGTAGTTCACGATACCTTCCAAACCGGTTCTCAAATTATGCGTGTGTACCCAAGTACCTGGCTCAATATCGACAGATGCTTTGCCGATAGAATAGCCAAATTTGTGCACGTCATGACCTACAGGGACAAAGTCTGTTGCGATTTTGTGACCTCGCGAGACATCCTCCATCAAAATCAACGGGGATCCGTCCTCCAACGTCAGTTTCTGTCCCTCCGAAAACGAAGCTAGTGCTATAATGACTTGATCGTTTGGTGATAATCGTACCCAAGGTTTCATCCTCTATCCCCTCCTTCTGCTTTTACCCACCAATAACATATCGAATCTGCCAAGCCGATCCAATCTGAAAGGTCTTTGCCCCAAACCGTTGTTAGAGCCAATAGCTCTTTTATGGTACTTTGCAAATCCTCACCATTTTTTTTAGTTTTCGCCCAGATTTCTGCTATCCGCATCAATGACTCTGCGTCGTCTCGAACGACATACGTTCCTCCCTGAAAATCTCGACCTTCAAACTGACCGTCCACTTGAGCTATACAATAATATCGCAGCAAGCCGGCCATCCCGACGACGAGTCCTTCCGGAATCTGAAGTCCAAGATCAGCATAATGGCTAAGTGATGGAAGCAACCTAACTTTAAACTTTGATAAACTGTTCATGCTGATATCCGAAAGCCTGTGACGGATGAACGGATTATTAAATCTTTCGAACACGGTATCCGCATAAGTATTCATCTCGCCTACTGAGTATGGAAGGGTAGGTATGATTTCAAAACGAACCATCGCCTTGACTGCCTGCCCTAAAACTTGATGCTCCATAAGCTCCCGAACATGTTCGACACCATGAAGAATGCCTAGTGGCGCCATCCATGTATGAGCAGCATTGAGGATGCGCACTTTACGTTGCTGATACGGGCGCAAATCGTTTGTCCAGTGCACGTTCAATCCGGCCTTTTGTAGCGGCAGCTGCTCATCCAACGTCTCTTCACCTTGGATGGCCCACAGATGATACGGTTCTGCTGTCGTCAGCAACCGATCCGTATACGACCATTCTGAAAACCATGCTTGCGCCTGCTCTTCCCCCGGGTAACCGGTGACAATCCGATCGACCAGCGTGTTCAAGAAACGGTTGCTCGACGCCAGCCATGCCCGAAAATCGTCCGGGAACCCCCAATCCAAGCTGTATCGAATGACGATGTCGCGAAGTGTATCTCCATTCCTTTCTAACAGCTCGCAAGGGAGGAAGATTAAGCCTTTATCCTCTGCACCGCCAAACGCAAGATACCGGCGATAAAGCAAATAAGCCATTTTTCCCGGGAACGAAGCAATGGGGCTCTCAGACAGTTGTTCCTGTTTGTATGCGATTCCTGCTTCCGTCGTATTGGAAATGACGAATCTTAAGTCATCGCTTTCCGCCAAGGCGATAAACCGATTCCATTCCTCGTAAGGATTGATAATCTGGGAAAATATGGACACCATACTTTGGCGTTCTACCGGCAGACCGTCTTCCAACCCCCGGATGACAAGTGTATAGATCCCGTCTTGCGCAGCCAACTCTTCTATTTTAGCTTTGCCGGTAGATCTGGGCTGGGTAACAGCGACGCTTCCATGAAACAACCCTTGCTCTCTGCTTACATGAAGCATCCAGTCTGCGAACCCTCTCAAGAAATTTCCTTCTCCAATTTGCAGAACGGTGACCGGACTAGCCGAGACGGCTTCAAACCGGCGTTTCTGTTCCCCCGTCAATAAGTTCGAGTTTAATCGCTCCATCATCATAGCTTGTAAAACTCCCTTGCATTTTCTCCAAATAATTTCGCTCTTTCTTGTCTTCCCCACGACTTCGGTATGGCGCTTTGGAGAGAGTCCGAACGATCGGCAAGTGTAAACAAATACTCAGTTTCCTGATATGTAGGGGCTGCCTGAACGGTGATGGTGCCGTCTATGCTATGTTTCTTCAAATGAATGTCGAGATCTTCAGGCAGATAGTCTCGGTACAACACCGGTAGTTCAGGTGTAATCCATCCATAATCTGTGCGAGACATCGACCAATAATGTTGTTGAGCATCAATACGCATGGGGAAGTCCTCTCCTCTCATCATGATTTTATTTTACGATAATAATAAGAAATTAAAATGTCAGTTCATTGCATATTTATATCCGATTTTGATATATTTTAGAAACAACACATCTTATTGGAGGTCATCTGCGTGCAACCAATTCGCAAGCCATTTTTTCTGGATCCGATCTTTCCGTTCGAAATGGTTTATAAAGGTCTTCGATATTCGGAAAGTGAACTTCCGGACCATTTGCACGACTTGTACGAAGTGGTATACGTTCACAAAGGGAAAGGAATGTTTTTTATCGATGACGCCCTCTACGAAAAAGAACAGGGAGATTTATTCCTCATCCCCGGCAACACTGTTCACCGCGCATTTCCGTCCGCCAACGATCCTATTGTTTCTACGGCCGTATTTTTCGCACCAACGTTATTACAAGCAGACTCACTTGGTGATGGATACGAAACACTTAGGTGCTTTGAAGTTGCCCGAAAAAAGAAACAGTATAAAATCAAGCTTTCCAAGCCGGTCCGCCTGGCGATTGAAACGGCCATTAATGCGATGAAACGTGAACATATTGCAAAAGATTTCGGCTACCGTCATGCACTCCGTCTACACTTGCATCAATTGTTGCTTGTGTTAAGCCGGCATCCATACACGAAAGAAGCGTCATCTCCGCTGAATGGGATCGGCCCTCAGTGGCTCCGAAATGCTTTACGGGACATTGACTGTGACCCTGTTCGTTGCGGCGGACTTTCAGAATTGTCCGAAAAAGCGTGTGTCAGCGCCAGCCACTTCGCACGTGTCTTTAAGCAACTGACAGGAATGAATGTGACCGACTATGTGAATGCTAAACGACTTGTCCGAGCCAAAGATTTGCTGCTATCGACGGAGGATAACATCGAAACTGTAGCGCTAGCCTGCGGCTTCCAAGGCATGCGTCATTTTTATCAAACTTTTAAAAGTCTGACAGGATTAACGCCAAGAGCTTACCGTCTTCAAATGAAATAGAAAATGTGTCCCTCAAGGTCAATGACATTGGGGGATTAGCCCTTATTCATAAATTTGTACAAACAAAAAGAAACCAAACCTTGGCAAAATGGAAGTGTAGGGCCACCATCAAAACAAAGGAGAGGTTTTTTTGCTGTCCGTGAAAACGTAAGAAAACTATGGAAGAAGTTTATATCTTAAAATAGATTCTAGTCTAGTCATTATTAGTCATAAGTCCATGCATCAAAATGGTTGAAGGCATAAAATAGGCATAGCATAATAAAAATGGAAAATTTTATGAATTTAACAAAATGCAGAACGGGGGAAGGTGTTTTTTTTGAGATGTTGCAACTCCAGAAAATATAAACGCAAAACTCTTCTGCCGAAAAAAATCAAATTGAACGCTGTCAAAAAACAAAAAAAACATTGTTTTCCGAAAAAGAAACGAAAAAAAATCCGGATAGTCCGTAAGAAGTGCCTAAAAAAGGTTGTATGTGTTCGTGTTCCAAAATCAAAAGAATTGCCTGGGCCTCGTGGAGAACAAGGAAATAGGGGATTGCAAGGCCCCCCTGGACCACAGGGAGAACAAGGAGTTGCGGGATTACAAGGTCCTCCAGGTCCACTCCCCGAAGTTTCTATCGTTCCTATGGTTAATAGATACTACTATATTGCGGACACTGATATATCTTCATCGGCCCCAGTAATTATTCCGGCTAATCTCTTTATAGATGATAACGGAGATTTGTCTACCTCTTTTTTAGGCCTCGGACCTAATAGTTACTATAATCTTTTTATAAATGGGATATTGCAAACAAGTAACATTTCCAATGTTAGCCCGAACACATTGATCTTGTACCCCGAAGGCAGCACTATATATAACGGCACACCAATTACAATAGAGATTATTCAATTCTTAGCCTTAGTCATTCCTGGTGTTAATTAAAATAACTAGCACATCTTCCAAATAACGGAATAGTTTAATAGGGAAGGAGGTGAAGAAACATGCCTATCGTGACACCGTATCAAAACACCAGAAGATTTACTTCCGACATTGCTAGCGGAACAGGGACTGGCGCGACATTTGCAATTGCTGCAACTACATTTACAAACGATGCCGGCGTAACTGCTACAGCATTTCCAAGCGCGTTCAACTATTATAACCTCTATATTAACGGTATTATGCAAACAGCTGACACGTCTTCCGTAACTACAACTGCAATCACAATCCCCGGAGGAGATGCTCTGGACGGAGGAACTCCAATTATCGTTCAATTCGTCGTATCTTAAACCTTGTTTTTGCATCGCAAATGCAATTGCCCTGGCTGATACAGGGTGATTGCATTTTTTGGACAAGGAGCCACTAAAAAGTGGAAGAAAGTTTCCGATTAAGCAATCTTACTAGTTTATATAATCATCCCAGGGGTCAGTACAATTTGCGGCAGTTCCTGAATCAAAAGTGGTAATCTCTCTTACACACACCCGATCAGTTCGAATAATCCAACCAATACAGCCATGAATACGCCCGGCTTAAAATGCTAACATGTTAAATCATCTCCTATTAGTTTTAATTTAATAATCTTTAATTAAAGATATATGGCGTGAAGCGAGAGCCACAATTATCTTTTACGATAAAGTGGATAAGCCACCGTTGTTGGAACCTTGATGAGGATCAGCCGCATTACCTCTTCATCCGTGTTCGTACATTTCAATTTCATCAACCAACAGGATGGGAGCATCTGCACCAATTACCGTTTTCACTTTATATCCTGCTTCATGGCTTACTTGTGGAAATTCTTCATGCTCATACTGGCGATAAGTTGGCTTTCTCCACATCGCTTCCGTCAATCCAGGCTCAAACCAAATTTGAAAAAGTTCCGCATTGGCACTTAGCTCATACAGCCATCCTCCCCCCCCAGCACTCCTTTCCCCAATTTCTTGAGCAGTTCAATCGCAACTTGCTGTTCTTCTTGTGTGACAGCCTTCATTAAAGAATGGATTTTAGCAGCATGTTCGGGAAAGATCCGATTAAATAATTCATTTCCAGCGTCCGTAATTTCAGCATAGATCACCCTACGATCTTCACTTGAAGGCACGCGTCTCAAAAGATCCTTCTTCTCCAATTTGTCGATATTGTAAGTGATACTGCCGCTTGTAATTAATATTTTCTCTCCAATTTGCTGCAAAGGAATTTTCCCCTTCGCATATAACACTTCTAGAATCATGAATTCGGAAGGTGATAAACCATATTGCTTTGCATCTTTTACAGCTTGTTCCGTGATCGCTTTGTAAGCCTTGGAAAGAACAACAAATAACTTAAGGGAAATCTCGTGAGCATCATCTAGTTGAATGGGCATTAAAATCACCTCTTGCATTTATCTTTGATTTAAATATCTTTTATTTAAGATAAATATATTCCTTAAATCAATTCATGTCAACATGTATAGGAAAAATAGCAGAATCGTTCATTACCCGGCTACCGCTATCTTACGACCTTACAAAAAAGAGGTCGACCAGAAAGATCTGGTGACCTCATAATAGTTCTTTTTTAAGTTAAAGCGGATATTAATCCTTCGGCAATCAAGTCAAACCTACTTGTATCCCGAAAACTTCTAGCAAGTAATTGCGCACCTTGAAGCGAAGCAAGGAATTGTTGGGCTTGCACATTCGCGGCACCTTCAAAGTTTAGTTGCCCTTCACGCCGCCCCTGATCCATCACTCGTTCTAGCCATTCTAAATTAGCGGTGAAAAGCTGAGCTAGGCCTTCTCGTGTCTTACCTGATAAAGTAGCCATACCCTTCTCAGATCCGTTTGATTGTATTGGGGGGGGGGGCAATATCAAGCCCGGGTTCATGTTCATACCCGGGCTTGTTTGATGGTAGGGAATGTTTGATGATCAATTTTACAGATTTCTACAGATTCTACTTGTTGTATATTCTGTAGATCAGAACAACTGCTTCCGCTCTTGTAGCGTTACCTAGAGGATTTATTTTTGCTCCATCACCGGTAACAATTCCGTTCTTGATTAGGATTGATACGCTTTGTACTGCATAGGGTGCAACACTTGCATGATCCTCGAATTGGGCAAGATCCGCATCCGAACCTGCTGCCAGTTCCTTCTTGTTGATTTTCATTGCACGGTCGATCAGTATCATCAGGTCCTGCCTGGATATCTTCTCATCGGGATTAAACCTGTTGTCTCCGACGCCAGTTGCGATTCCAAGCTTTTTGGCCACTGCAAGAGCATCTGTATAATAAGCGTCCTGCCGTACACCAGCAAAATTGCTGTCTGTCTTTGCAGAAAGTCCGAGGGCTTTTACCAAGATGAACACGAAATCTGCTCTCGTAATATTACTGTCCGGCGCAAATCGGTCTGCAGCCACTCCGTTGATTACCCCTTTGGAAGCCATGACCTCGATGGCCCTCTTCGCCCATAGGTAGTTGTTAATATCGCTAAAGGAGTCATTCACATACGTTACGGCATACCTGCTGAAATGTGTGGTTATGAAGGTGATTTTGCCGGACTCCGGATCGTATTTGGCTGTCGGCATTGCAACAGCTTTCCCGTTTCCGTCAATATACCATACCGTAATATGTTCAGGATCTGCCAATTCAGCAGCGGTTGGAGTATAGGGAATTGTTACGGTAACAGGTGCATTCGGATTGCTCCATGACCTTGTTGTACCATCAACCTTAAGGTTAAGCTCAATGACAGGCCTTTCGCCGATGGCGGCTTTTGTCTCACTGTCGAGCTTTGAGGTATCCGCTTTTCCTATCGCAATGTCAACCTTATCTGCCCCAACTAATTCGGATGCCTCCAGCATATTGGTAGGAACCGCTAAATCAGCTGCTTTTGTTTTCAATTTTACTATCTTTGCAGCACCCGTTGATGCCAGAGCCGGAGCCGGCAATCTGATAACGAATGAATTTGCGCCTTCAGCCTTTGGTATTTCAACCAGCGCAACGTTGGACTCTTGAAGTGCCTTATCCAGGGCAGCTGAATCGACAGTTGCCGTTGCCGTGCCTGTTGCTTGATCAACAACTGGCGGGGCCACCTCAACTTTGCCAGGAGTTCGTGTTGGTTCTGGTTGTGCTGGCGTTGAAGTAGGTGTTGACGTAGGTGTTGGTGATGGTTTAGCAGTTATGGTAATATCACAT
The DNA here is from genome assembly GCF_025369935.1 of Paenibacillus andongensis. Taxonomy (NCBI): domain Bacteria; kingdom Bacillati; phylum Bacillota; class Bacilli; order Caryophanales; family Paenibacillaceae; genus Paenibacillus; species Paenibacillus andongensis. The sequence goes on from NZ_CP104467.1 coordinate 5,460,626, forward strand.
TCTCCTACAACGCCTGAACCATCGTTCGCTATAGCCTTAACTATAACGGTTCCGGCGCCATTCGCTGTTAACAATCCGGTTGTATCGATTGTTGCCTGACCGGTTCCATTTACAACACTCCATGTAACCGTCTTGTCCGCTGCATTCTCCGGTGTTACGGAAGCATTCATTTGAAGCGTCTTGCCTGCTTCTACAGTCGTTCCGCCCGTTACGGTTATACCTGTTACGGGTACGGCTATTACAGGTTGGGTAATACCCTCCAGGGTTGGCGTTACAACTTTCATCAACCCATTTGCATTAAACTCCAGCTTATCGATGCTAGTCTCCCGATGGAAGCCGAATCCGCTGGTGTACTGTCCCAATGGCGTTACAAACCTATGGTAGGCGATATAATACTCGTCCTTGCCGGGCACCTTGACGATTGACTGGTGTCCTGTACCTAGGATATCTTTGCTTGTGTCCTTCGCCAACAACGTATACTTGAAATCAATTTGGCCATTCAGGTTGCTTGACGTACCGTAATTGACATGATAGTTTTCACTGCCTGCATCATCGCACGTCCAGGTAAAGTGGTATAATCCGTTTCTCTTTATGACTACCATGGATTCCCTAAAATCGGTTGCTCCAGTCAGGCTTCTCATCGTTCCCGGTTTTAAGCTTACCATATCATCATTGAGCTGGACGATGGCAGGAGATCCGTTACCAAAAGTCATATAGGAAGTTCCATCGTCATCCGTGAAGATGGAGGGGTCGATGGTCTGCCACATGGTTGTAATACCAGCATTCTTCACAATCTCAGGAGTTATCAGCGGTGTGCTTTGCGCTATAAATGGACCCGTCGGGCGGTCAGCTGCAGCTACGCCGATTAAGGAAGCTCCATCTTGACGCTTCGCACAAAAGTAGAAATAATATTTTCCGTTCTTTTCTTCAATGGTTGGCGCCCATGCGCTTCCTATCGACCAAGGGACGTCTTTACCTGCTTCCGCATCCAAAATAACTCCTTCATCTTTCCAAACCATCATATTTTCGGACGAGAATACGTGGAATTGTGTTCCGTTCCAGCCTTCAAATCCGTCGGTTGTCGGGTAGATGTAGAATTTCCCGTTAAAAACGTCAATATCAGGATCTGCAAATTGACCGCCCAAAGCCGGATTGTTGGCAAATACGCCTTGCACGGTCCATACCTGCGTACTTTGATCCGGTAAATGGATGGTAACGGAAACAGGATTCGATAGATCCACAGTCTGACCGTTTGTTCCATCCATCGTGCACCCTTCGGACAGCACGTAGGTTAGCGGCACTTGTTTCAAATCTTTTTTCGTGCTATTGCTGCGGCTGAAATATACCGTAGCCTTATGGTTCGCCGCATCGGCTTTCGTTGTAACAATACTGTAGCCGTCTGCTGACGCACCCTTGATCAGTGGAATATCCGTGATGTTGAATTCTTGGGCGATTTCTGTTTCCGTAAGCGCGCGGTTGTATACCTTGATATTATCAAAATAGCCTTTAAAGTACGGGTCATTATAGAATGATTTTCCTAAATAGGCCAGTAAGTCCTCGCCTAAATTGGAAATGGCAATATTGACATGATTGTTTTTACTGAGCAATCTTCCATCCTTATAAATGGCCATGCTAGTAGGTGTAACGACTAGCTTGATATTCATCCATTTGCCTGCTATGGGATCCGTAGCGGCTTTGACCTCCTGCTCGGAGCCCCATGAGCCTGTTGTAATGGCATTCCGCAGTTCCGTATTCCGTGTTCGGAAGAACATATACTTGTTGTTATCTTTACCGATCGCAAAGGTAAAGAAGTTTCCATCTACCGTTACCGGCTTGATATCCATGGAAACCGTTACCGAATCCCTTCGATCAAAGAAGCCATGGGGGAAAGCTGCGTAGGTGCCGTCCGAACCATCCAGATACAGGACTTGCGAGTTCGTATCCGAATCCGTTACGTAGGTTGCATTCCCGTTCAAGGTGCCTGTGCGGTTGTTGCCTGAGGTATCCTGGATGACGTTTCCTGTTTTTGTTTCATCGAATTTGTATTCCAGCACCGGATTTGTTTGGGATGGTTCTGCAACTATAATCTTGACTTTTGCTTGCACAGACGACAGCACTTTTCCATCAGCAACAGGTGCTCCAAAGTTCGGTGTACCATCACTGTTCCAATACAATTTCTGAACTCTGGTATGCCTGCCTGCATCATATAACGGTTCATAACCATTGCCGATGTACTTCTCTTCCTCACGTGCATGGTAGACAAGAATATCATCCTTACCATCCTCGGACACTGTAAAGCTATTGTGTCCCGGTCCATATTGCCCGGTTGCAGCATCAGATTTAAATACCGGATCAGGTGACTTCTCCCATGAACTAGGGTTCAGCAAATCACTTGTATCGGAAGCCGTTAGAAGTCCAAGGCAGTAAAGGGCATCCGTAGCACTTGCGGAATAGGAAATGAATATTTTTCCGTTTTTCTTTAGGACACTTGGTCCTTCATTCACTTCATATCCATGTTTTTCCCAATCATATAGGGGGGATGATATTTTTACTGCATTCGTATCGATCGTCAATGGATCCTTCATTCTTGCTATATACAAATTTGAAACAGAATCAATCTGTGCCCATACAAGATATCTCGTACCATTATGTTCAAAGGTTGTTGCGTCTAAAGAAAACCCATTAAAAGCCATGTCTGACAGATTGGTCTTTTGCATCTGTCCCATATACTGCCAATTTTCTTTTACCAAGGGGTCCAGATTTCCTGGACACATTAGTACTTGGGGACGAATCTGCCAAATATCGGTATTGGATATTGTGGCCGCATAATAGATATACCAATTTCCATCCATATAATGGATTTCAGGTGCCCAAACATGGGGGCTTTGATTCCCGTTAATGGGGGCCTTTGTATAGATTACCTTTTCCTCAGCAGTAGCAAGTCCCTGTATCGTTGTTGCTCTTCTCAGTATGATTCGGTCATACTGGTACATGCCTACATTGTTGTGACCTTCTGAGCCGTCCGTATATGAAGCAGTAAAGTAGTAATAACCATCTGTATGCTTATAAATATATGGATCTGCTCGGTTCATTATAAGCGGATTCTCGTACTCATTGTCATATAAAGATCCTTGTACGGTCACGGCTCCTGGGTTTGCATACTGATGCGGATCGATGGCATCCCATGTTACAGGAACGGTACCTGTCGTGTTATTACTGTATCTCACTTTTACATTTGAAGGCAATTGAGGTGCTTGGCCAACTGTTGTAGTCATTGTTACATCATCTGCGCTTATTATTTTTACCGAATCATCCGTAATACCAAATTCACTTTCGATTTCCTGATCCGTAAGCGCGCGGTTGTATACCTTGATATTATCAAAATAGCCTTTGAAGTACGGGTCATTATAGAATGATTTTCCCAAATAGGCCAGTAAGTCCCTGCCTAAATCGGACATGGATATGTTTACATTTTTGTTTTTATTGAGCAATCTTCCATCCTTATAAATGGCCATGCTAGTAGGTGTAACGACAAGCTTAATATTCATCCATTTGCCTGCTATGGAATCCGTAGTGGCTTTGACCTCCTGCTCGGAGCCCCATGAGCCTGTTGTAATGGCATTCCGCAGTTCAGTATTCCGTGTTCGGAAGAACATATACTTGTTGTTATCTTTACCGATCGCAAAGGTAAAGAAGTTTCCATCTACCGTTACCGGCTTGATATCCATGGAAACCGTTACCGTATCCCTTCCATCAAAGAAGCCTTGGGGGAAAGCTGCGTATGTGCTGTCCGAACCATCCAGATACAGGACTTGTGAGTTCGTATCCGAATCCGTTACGTATGTTGCATTCCCGTTCAAGGTGCCTGTGCGGTTATTGCCTGAGGTATCCTGGATTGCGTTGCCTGTTTTTGTTTCATCGAATTTATATTCCAGTACGGGGTTTTGCTGTGGAGCTTCCACAGGTTTCGATGCCCCCCATTTGGCCATAACAGCATCGTATTCCGCCTTTGTAATCGGCATTACTGTGCCGTGACGCGGTCCTGGCGGCAACCTATACTCGGAAGGGTCAAGCTTCCTGAATACCCCTGATGCGATGTCAGTGGATACCATAGGAAAGTAACCTCCACCGCCATAGTTGTCCAACAGCAGGCACCATTTATTCTCACCGTTGAATTTGAAGATTGCCGGACCTTCCACACCCTGCTGCGCTCCAACGCTATCGGACGAAAGTACGTTGTAGGGCTTGCCCAGCAATTGATCGGACGTATCAATAAGAATATTGGAATGTGTTTCATCTTTTGAGAATCTGTAATAGGTTCCATTGTACTTTGTTATATCTACGTCTATTACATCAACCGGTCTTTCAATCCATATCTCAGGTTTCGAAAAGGTATAGAAATCCCTGGTCTTGGAAATGTAAATCCTTTGTTTCGCATAGTTATCCGATCCAACTCGTGATGCCCAGAACATCACATATTCTCCTGTTTTGTCATCATATACAACTTCAGGAGCCCATGTATTTCCCGCATCATCCGTGGCAACCTTGACCAATCGTTCATTAGACCAATTCACCAAATCAGTGGATTCCCAGATGACCACAGACTTGCTTCCGGATGTTTGTGCCGAACCCCAATCCGTATCAGCGATCCGAAGATCCGTAGCAACCAGATAGAACTTGTCGCCTTCAGGTGAACGCATGATAAACTGATCCCGTACGCCTTTGGTTCCGACATGTGAAGTCAGTACCGGATCGTTACCATTCATTGCGTCCCAATGCAAGCCATCCTGACTTAATCCGAAGTAAGTCTGTTCCGCATCAGGCCGATTGGCACCCGTAAAGTATGAAAATAAATAACCTGCATAATCGGATTCATGGATCGGTGCCGGTTTTGCCTTAACGGTAATGGTGATATCCTTTGTTCCGGTTGCTGTTCCATGCGTCAGGTGTGCGGTTAATGATACCTGTGTATCTGCTGCCTGTCTTGTAACGACACCGGGAGGTGTATGATCATAATTTCCATTTACCTGTTCGTTAACATTCACAACATCAGATTTGTCAGTTGTCCAGGTGATATTCACGGTTTCCGTTCCAACCGTCATTGTGCTTGGCAATGTGATGTTGCCGCGTATATCGCCTGCATTGGGAATCACCAATTGTTTTTTTGCCAACTCTATCTCTGGATCTTGAAGCTCATCTGCACTAGCTGCTACGAACACAACGCAAGTTGCAGTTTTGCCTCCGTCGGCAGTTGAAGCTGTAATGTCTGTATTGCCTACTCCAACTGCTGTAACCAATCCTGTAGCGCTTACCGTAGCTACAGCAGGGTTACTGCTGGTCCAGGTTACTACCTGATTTGTTGCATTTGAAGGTGATACTGCAGCTGTTAATTGTATCGTACCTCCAACTACAGAACTTGCTCCGATTTTATCCAGCGTCACACCTGTCACTGCTACATTAGCCAGTGATGATGCAGCAAGTGTACTTATCTCAACAGAAGTAAGTGCTCTGTTGTAAATACGAAAGTCATCCACCCGTCCTTGAAGAAGCGGATCATTAAATTGAGACTTTCCGATATAGTTTGAAGTGGTATTGCCCAAATCTGAGGGTTTGAGCGTCATGGAGCTGTTGCGTCCTACTTCAACACCGTCAAGGTAGAGAATTCCCGTCGCTCCGTCTAATGTGACCGCAACATGATGCCATGAACTAGCCGGAACGGGCGATGTTCCATTGATGATTTGTTCATTAATAGCGGGTGTTCGTATGGCAAAACGGAGGTTTCCGGCTTCCGGCGTGACAAACATATAATTCGTTTGGGATGAGCCAAAATCAAAAATTCGGTTCCACCATTTCACCGTATCCAAATTAACTAAAGTTGAAATGGTGCAAGTTTGGAGAGTAGATACAATCCCATCAGGAAGATCGACATATTGATTGGATCCGTTAAGTTCTACGGCGTTGGCAATTTCTCCGCGAACCCAAGAAGCTCCACCCACAAGAGTGGCTTGACGATGGTTTCCGGAGGAGTCCGCTGCCGCCGCTCCGCTTGTCTCATCAAACTTGTACCATGAAACCAAATCTTCAGTTACTGTAACAGATACTTGCCATGTTTGTCCGTTGTATGTTACAGTAATCGTCGCATTTCCGCTACTGATCCCCGTAACCACACCTAAGGCATCTACTGATACTACCGTTGTGTCCGAGGATCTAAACATTGCACTGCTGGTGACATTTGCTGTAGATAAATCATCATAGGTGACAGTTAACAGCGTTGCGTGGGTCGTATTTTTTTTCAGCGTATATGAAGTGGAGTCCAAGGAATATACGGTCCCGCTTTTCAATACCGTCGCAGTGAAAATCTTTGTATCGATTGCACTGCCCCTGGTTATCGTAGCAGTCAGGTTTACCGTTGTATTTACACCTGACGGTCTAGTTACAGTACCGTCATTCCGGATAACGCTCTGGTTATCGGAAGTCCATGCGATGGAGGCGCCGGCATATGCGGCAGGCAAACTGACATTGCCTTTTACCGCAGAAAGATCCCCTAAATCAAGAAGTCCTTTTACGGTTGTGACAGCATCCGTATCATTTAAGGACTCAATCCAGACATTTTTCACTTCACTGGAGGATAAAGCACGGTTGTATATGCGGAAATCTGAGACTTTACCTTTGAGATACTTGTCTGCCGAGTACTCAGGTTTGCCGATATAGTTGTACAGATCGCCAATCTTCTTAGGAGCATTCGTAACATTTGTCGTTTGGGCAATCACTACCCCATCTTCATACAGCGTTCCTGTTGTTCCTGACAAAGTAAAAGCAACGTTTTTCCATACCCCTTTGGTTAAAGACGCTCTCTTTGCTGTGTTTTGTTCATTTTCCCACCGGTTTAATGAGATCGTGCTCCTAAGATTCCCGCCCCCGTCTTCCAATAGTGCGAAATACGTTGTACCTGGTGCACCAGCGTATTCAGTGGAGCCAAAAGTATATACCCAGGCCGGGTCAGCATTCGCTGTATCAAGATAGACGCTGGTCGTTACGGTAATATCCGTTACCCCTGTAAGAATACCATTCGGCATTTGAACGAATCCGCTGCTTCCGTCCAGTTCTAGCGCTCTCGATCCATTCGCCGCGGTCCCCCAAGTGTAACCACCATTCAAGGTACCATTGCGGTTGTTACCGGAGTAATCCGTAACTGTTGTTCCACTCCCCTCATTAAACTTGTACCACAGCATTAAACTATTATCTGCCGCAACTGCCTTGACTGGTGGTGTAAATGGGATTAACCCTGTAAGCATTGTAACAATTAACAAGACTGCCAAAACCCTCATTTTCGCCATAATTTTTTCCCTTCCTACTTTTTATGATATTTAGGTGTGATATATTGAATGAATCCGCTTACAAAATAGTTTATAGGATAAACAGGGAAATAAAAATAGAATTATTTGCGGTAAAAGTTTGATTTTTTTACTCTTCGCCGCTAGCAATGCTACCTGCATAATCACGCTCGGGTCTAATCAATAAAGATAATTTTTCATTGGTATTTCTCCCTAGAATAAATAAAAAAGAGCGCATAACCATTCTGCGCCCCCATAGATGGTTTGAAACAATTTTCTCAAACTAAATGAATGTTTTCTCACTTAATATGAAAAATCAAAAAAAAAAAATAAAAAAAATAACAAAAAAAAATCACAAAAAAAAATAAAAAAAATAACAAACAAAATGTGATATTCCATAATTAATTAGAAAACGGAGCCCGCTAACCCGCGTAGCTACGTTTTTGTTGTTTCAGAGTTCATTAGAATTTTTTGGTCGTCGCAGCGAAAATGGCTGTTTGTTGCAAAATTCGTTAGAAAAAATTATTTAGTCTATATACAGTACATGTATAAATATGCAATACATGAGGAGGTGGAAATTAAGGAAGATCAATTACGGTCTCTGAATGATAAAAACTACATTGAGAAGAAACTCAATTTAGCTCTTTGAATTATTGATGTAGGTTGTCGTTCTAATTTAACCGTCCAGGTTCTTTATTCACTTCAAAGTTAGTTGTGTCACTATAGCTTTCATCCATTGCCTGATAGTTGGACGCCTCCTTTAAATATCACAAACGCATTATGTCATTATTTTACAGCATAAAGAAAGAGCAAGCCATATGATTGGCCTACTCTATTCAGACTAAAACTAATGATTTAAGGGTGTCTAATTGAGCCGCAGACTTTGCCCTTAATGGCAGCCTCCGCTTTCAAGCCCGGTTTAATGTTCTTCAAATCCCAGCTTGGGCCACCTTTCAAGCCATCGAGTTTAAATTTTCTGCCTGATTTGCTTGGACTCAACAGATCAACGCTGAAAGGGCCGACATCAGCTTTTAGAATAGGGCCGAATTCAGGGCAATTACCGTCAAAATTCTGCTTATACTTAACCCCTCCGCTAATGCCTCCGGCAGGCGTTTTAAGCTTCGCTGTCGCTTCTACCGATACGCCGTCATTCGCAATATTCTCGAATGGGTCCACTTCAAATCCGCCGCCGATCCCAACCCCGGCTTCTCCGCAAGCGGATACCCCGTCTTCATCGGCACAAATTTTGACACCGGCTCCCAAGCCAGCGTAAGCCGAGAAACCGACGCAGAACAAACCGCAAGGGTCACGGAGCAGAACAGGGTTGTTGTTGACGTAAGCATATAGATTCGCTTGACCGGAATTATATAAAATCGGGTCGCGAGCTGTCCATCTTCCCGCCGCCGGGTCGTAATCGCGGAAGCCGAAATGAACGAGCTTCGTGTCAGGATCTGCGATGCCGCCGGCGTATCCAATCGGCAAGAAGAAGGCCGGATTGGAATCACTGAGCAAAACTCCAAAACTGTCGAATTGATAGCTTTTCACTTTACTTCCGTTCTTGTCGTACATCTCTTGCGGAGTTCCGACGTTGTCCGTTACCACGTAGTATCTTGCTCCGCCGCGATCTAAGGACAGCAGCAAGCCACCTTCATCATAGTAGTAGGTCGTAACGGTTCCGCCGTAGACAGAGGAGGTCACCTGCTGCGCGTCTAGCGGATTGCCATATAAATAAAGCATCGTACCGGTCCCGTCTTCACGCGCTGTTCTTCTTCCGAGCGCATCGTACGTATAGCGGATCGTCTTCCCGTTCGTTACGGCTTGCAGCAGTTCACCATTAGATCCGTAACGGAACACATCGTTGTCTCTTTGCGTTAAGAATCCGTCCTTGTCATATTGGTACTGCACGTTATTCGCATTTTGCAGCTGATCATACGGATTATAGACGCTGATTTCCGGTGCAGCTCCGCCTATCGCGCGAGTCAGTCGGTTGCGATTCACGTCATAGCTGTACTGTTCCTGCATCGTTCCGTTTACCTTCACAGTTTCAAGCTGCCCGTCGCTATCATACGAGTAATCGTATACGTCCTCAGTGACACTCGTCTTCACCGTTTTCCGGGTGAGCCAGCCTCTGTCATCGAATTCCTGCCCGACCCGATAAATTTCTGCGCCTTTGACGCTGTAGATCTCCGAGTTAACGCGACCCATCGTATCGTAGCCTTTATCGACTTTAAAAGCGGCTCCCGCAGCGCCCTCCTGAACCGAGCTGACAAATCCCGAGTTATTGACGCGCATATAGGAGAACGGTCCAAACGTCTTCAGATTGTCGTCATCATCCCAACCGATCGGAATATTGGTGGTTACTCCACCCACCACTGCCTTTATGTTCGTCGGCTTGGAGAAGCTGTCGTACGTATAATCGAATTGCCCTGCGGCTTTCCCGCTCCAAGTCATCTTCATGACATCGTTTCCGTCATAGGTGTAGTCAATGGTTTGCTTCACGCCATATACCGCTGAATTCACCGATTCGACTTTACTGACGCGATCCGTATTATCTTTGTACGTAAACGTCCGTTGGATGTCAGCATCATTCATTCCGGTCATCCGACCGCCGGCGTCATACGTGTAATCGACCGTTTTGCCGCTTGGTAGCAGCGTGTAATCCAGCAGCCCGTTTTTATGGAACGACTTCGAGCCAATCCCTTCGCCTTCAGGCAGGAAGCCTTCGAATTCATCCAGACTGTTGAACGATTGCCGGTATACCGATTGATTAGGCATCGTGATCGATGTCATATTGCCGTTCGCATCGTAGCCTTTTTGAATCGAGTCTTTACCGTTCAGTTTAACGCCTGTCATTCTCCCAGAGCTATCGTAGCCATACTCTTTCGTGCTTCCGTGAGCGTCCTGCGTCTTGACCAGGTTGTTCTGATCGTCATACGTGTATTGAACGAACTGGCTGCCTTGCTGCGATTGCGCGAGCCGTCCTTTGGCATCATACTGGTACGCAATCGGATCGATGTTCTGGCCCGGATATTCCGCTTTGATAGCTCGGCTATTATCGTCATAGGTTGTAATTGTTTGATAGCCCTGACTGCTGGTTTCAATCAGTTTTTTTGCTACAGCATCGTACTGCACCGTGGAGGTTGTCGTTTTGCCGCTTTTATTGTCCGTCGTCTTGTAAGTTACGGTCATCTTCTTTAAATCTAATGGATGAGTGGCATTTCCTGTCTCCACCGACCGTTTCTCGCTAAATGTCCAGCTACGTCCGGCAGGCGTCGTTACGGTCATGCTGTCCAGAAGCAGCGCCTCCTGCCCGAAGAGCGGATCGGCCTTCATCAGGCTGGTCACGACAACACCGCTAGGATAGTGAACCTCTTGCTCCATCCCCTCATTTCGGATGTACGATGTCGTCAAAGCGCCGGAAGGATCCGTAATATCATGACGAACGACTCCGTCCGTTTGACTTGTCTTGTACGTTGTGGTTTGGCCGTATTTGGTATACGTAATGGTATTGCCGCCATCAAAATATGTCCGAGTGAGCGTCGCCTCGCCTCCCGGGTCCTTCGCGTCGGTGAGAAGCCCTTGCGCATCGTAGCCATAATCCCTCTTCTGATTCCGAGGATCTTCAAACTGGGTCAACAATCCCTTACTGTCGTACTGCATCCGATAGGATTCACCGGACGGGTTCGTAACGGCCATCAACTGTCTGTTCTCAACCGTCAGTTCTGTGCGCTGGCTGCCGGGAGCGATGACCGCGGTCGGAATGCCTTGCGCGTTACGCTCGATGACGACCGTATTGCCGTCGCCGTCCGTCACGGAAGCAAGCCGTCCTTGTGCGTCATATCCAAAGCTTTGTACTGTTTTTCCAGTCATTGTGTCTAATGTCCGTTTATGCAAGCCGGTGCCTTTATCAAATTCGAACAACAAGGTTCCATTGGAGTCCGATATCACATGATCGTTGTCCAAACGGCTTTTGCCGATTTGGTATTGATAAAATCGATCGGGCCCCGGCTTACTACTGCTCAGAGTAGCGATGGATAGCTCGCTGTCGGGACCACCGGAGACAAGTCGTACTACCGTACTACCGCTCTCATTCTTAGCCACGTTCACCGCTTGCTCAACGAAGGCGTGAGCAACCTCCTCAACCTTACCGTCTGGTGTAATTCTAAATAATTGGTTGGTTTGTTTCTCAATAAAATAAATATTGCCGGTTTGGTCGATTTCGATATTATCGGTCATAAATACGGCTTCCGAAGCTTTTTCCGTCTTATCCAGATTGTACTGTTTTCCGGTGCTTGGGAAATACCCCGCCGGTAAACCGGCCACCAACGAAATTTGTCCCTGCGGATCGATTTTGCGGATACGTGAATGCGTGCAATAATAATAGTTCAAACAGGCATTCATATAATGGTCCAGCACATACAAACTGCCGTCCGGACCAATCTCCAAGGCTTGCATGAGTCCACCCACATTACTTTGGGTTGCAAAGCCGCCGGCGGCGCCGAAATTATCGCGGGTTAAAGGCCTTCTTTGGTGCAAAACGGTAATCGTACCGTCCGTGTTGACTTTGAAAAGCCCCGCGGAATCAATAAAATAAATACTGCCGTCCTTCCCGAATTCGATATCTCGCGGATTATACAAGCTAACTGATTTCGCATCTGCTCCGTCTTGGATATCCCCAAATTCAACGCCCAGCGCGCCGTTTCCGGCCACGACGATCGGATTATCCGGATTCGCCTTCGTCCTTTTCACAATTTGGTATTTCCCCCACTCGCTTGTATAAAGCGATCCGTCTTTATCCAGGGCAAAGCCATTTAAGCTCCCCTGCCCTAATGGCGACGAATTCCATCTGGTCAAAGTGCCGTCCTTCGCAAGGCGGTATACATTGTTGTTCACAGCGTTGCTTCCATTATTGTTAACAATCGCATAAGCTGAGAAGATGATCGAGCCGTCCGCATCCATTACGTTGTTAATCTGACTATATGAGCCAATCGTGTCCGTTAATACGAGACTGTCAGGATTCGAGGCATCTCCGCGGAATTTGATCTCAGCTCCGACTGTCTGATCTACCCTTTCCGATATCGAGCCGTTACCCAAATAAAGATTCGCCTCGTCCAGGATGTTATGGGTGTTGATACTCCACCCGGCTATTCCGTTTTCCCCGTATGGGTTCTCCGGGCTTTCCAACACTCCCTTATAGCTGTTCTGGTAGGAAAAACCTGCATTTTCCCGCGGCCTAAGCTCCTCGTCAAAGTTGGGCAACCGGCCGAATGCGCTGTAATAGGAGGAGACCGGTTCCACGTAAGCTACCGGATAATAGTAATCAAAAGTAATCTTATAAGGGTGGCTTCCTGTAAGAACTCTTCCGTAGGCATCGCGCCCATCCCATTGGAACATAAACTCCTGGTTGGGTTCCGCCGGAAAGCTTTTGTTAATCGTTCTACCCGCGATTTCGATTTTCAACCCGATTCCTGTGAGTGAATCAGGTATGGAATCACCGCTCACCGGAATGTGTAATGACGACTTCTCCTTATAGCCAGGCGTGTTTCTGCTGTAATAGTTCAAGCTTAGCGAGGTTCCGGTCAACGGAATGCTTTCCCCCAGCGATTGTTCTTCACAGCCGATGATCGAGCCTTTCTTTTTACAGGGATCGTTAATATCCGGATTATCCGGGTTCGGGTCATTGTCGTCAGGTCGTATCGCATCATCCGGCGCCTTGTAGTACCAATTGCAGTCGTATGGCGTAAAATGCTGGATCGGAACGCGCCATAATGTTTTCCCAGCTGTATAAAGACCAGCCAATTTCATTTGTTCTTCTTGGGTAAAGCCAAGCTCATTCAGCTTCGTATCGTCATCGGCTATGCCATCGCCATCGCTGTCGATTGCGGCTATGCCCCCGTCCGTCGCCACGATTTCAATGATTCTCCCGTTTGCCGACGGTACCCAACTTGAGGTCTCGCGATCATAGTAGCCGACAGGCACGGCACCTCCAACCGGAAATTGCAAGAAGTTATCCACGTAATAATATAGGGTCTTGTCAAAGCTAACTGTCGCAGCCCCCGCTGCCACCGCTTCATCTGCAGAAAGCTCGATGGCATACGTGTAGCCTACGAATTGGGGCAGTTCTCCGGGCATCGCCTTAGGGCCGTTATCGCCGACCGTATACTCTGTTGCGCGGAAATGCATTTCGTTCAATTCAGCGGTAGAACCGTCGGCGAGTTTCATCGTCGCTTTAGCACCGGCAGGAACAAGCAGTGTTGCCGTTCTTGATCCGTCAGCATCTGTAGTCATATTTCCGCGAGCCACTTGCATCTCTGTCGCATCATTTAGGTTAACCAGCGTTACTTTGTTGTCAAATGCCTTCAATACGACATCAGGGATAGCCGCATAATCTTGCCATGGCGCTTCGACTTGACGTTGAATGGACATGTAGCCGTTTTTCTCATAATTGACGGTAAGTCTGCTGCCGCCATTTACCGCGATATCGAACATACCGTCCGCCCGGCTGAGCGTTTGGCCAAGCTCGGGATGATCCAATATCGTTACTTTAGCTCCGGGCAAAGGCTGACCCGCGTCGTCCAATACTTTCCCGCGCAGCACGGCCGTTCGTTCCGGCTTGATCGTATCTGGAGCCACGCCGGTTTGAATCGGAGTCGGGCCGGTGAACAGGAATGATGTTTGGTCTGCAAAGGTTGTCGCTCCCGTTGTAGGAAGCTGAGTAGCTACCGTGCTTGGATCGGGCGGGAGCTGGTCTGACGGTGGTGATTGCGGCGTAGCCTGCGCTGTCGCGGACTTCGCCGATTCGTTGCCGCTGGCGTCCACCGCCGATACGGCAAAGCTGTACGTAACGCCGGCGGTTAAGCCCGTTGCCGTATACTGCGTCACGTTGCCGACGCTCACTGCCGGGTTCCACGTTGTTCCGCCATCCGCCGACACGTAAACGTTGTACCCGCTCAGATCGGCGGCGCTAACGGCAGACCACTGCAGCGCAGCGCTGTTGATTCCGGCCGTTGCCTGCAATCCCGCAGGAACGGACGGCGGCGTTTGGTCAGGCGCTTGGGTTGGCGTCGCATCCACCTTCGCGGACTTCGCCGATTCGTTGCCGCTGGCGTCCACCGCCGATACGGCGAAGCTGTACGTAACGCCGGCAGTTAAGCCCGTTACGGTGTACTGCGTCACGTTGCCGGCATTTACTGCCGGGTTCCACGTCGTTCCACCGTTTGCCGACACGTAAACGTTGTATCCGCTTAGGTCGGCGTCACTAACTGCCGACCACTGCAATGCTGCGCTTCCGATTCTGGCCGTTGCTTGTAGTCCCGTCGGGATTGCCGGAGGCGAATGATCACCGCCACCCGGCGGCGTATTCAGGTCCGAAAGATTGACAGTACCAATATCGAGCGATTCCCCCGCTTTAGGAGCTTTCAGTACACGAAGCAGCTCGTGATTGCCGCACTTGCAGAAATCCGCATCCGGCTTCTCCTCATCAAGCAATCGCAGGCTCTTCATATTATCAGATAACAGGGCTAGCAAATCTTGACCCATGCCTATAGGCTTCGTCAAACCCCTAAGATAGTCATCCTCCGTCAAATACATACGATAGTTCCGTTCAGGAAGCACGCTTACCTTGAACGCTCCGTCAGCTCCGGTAACCGTAATAAAGGTTGGATTCGTCGTAAACGACAGGATCGCTCCGTCTGCGGGTTTGCCCTCTTTTACCAGCACTTTTCCCGTAAAAGCGGCGGCGGTTTCGGCCTTCAAGCTAAACTCGGTTTTTGCTTTTTCGAATTTGATCGCTTGATGAGCGGCATAGCCTTCCTTCTGCAGTGTAATCTCATACATACCGTAGGGTAAGCTGAGTACGAGCTTTCCGTTCGCGCCAGATTTCCCCCATTTGAGTAATGACCGTTTTCCCTTCTCCCGGACAAACACATAGGCATCGGCGAGCGGCTTCCCGGTAACCGATAACGTTTCGATCGTGAGCGGCCGTACTTCGAATTTCTTCCGCATATACTCCAGCGCTCTGAACAAGACGACTGCCACTTCGGCCCGTGTCAAAAACTTCTCGCCTCGGAAGGTACTGTCAGGATACCCTTCCAGTATGGCAGCTTCGGATATAGCTGCAATGTCGGAAGCCGCCCATGTTGGAATCGTCCCCCGGTCCTTAAAGGAGGGTTCTTTGACCGGGCTTAACTTTATGATCCGATTCAACATCACCGCCGCATCCTGACGGTTAACGGATTGATTCGGGCGGAACGTTCCGTCCGGAAACCCTTGCGCCCAGCCTTTAAGCGCTGCTTTCTTGACCTCATCGGCAGACCATTCGCCATCCAAATCGGAAAAAGCATCCGAATTTTCCTTAGTCTCGTCGGCCGATAGCGTACCGAACGATCTATTCAAGATAGCAATGAACTCAGCACGCGATATGAGGCGATCCGGGTAAAACTTGCCGTCTTCATAGCCTTGAATAATATTCTCCGAACGCAAAGTATTGATTTCATGTTCAGCCCAATCCGGCAAAGTCTCCCGCTTAGAAAGCTGATTATTCGCTGCATACTGCGCTCCTGCAGCCCAAGTCGGAATTATTGACTGCAGCATGAGAAAAACAATGAGTAATAATGACCATTTTCGTTTAAATAAGGAATTCATATCTATCCTCCTGTACATACATAAATATACACTTCGTATTATTTATACTATATTTTCGCGATAGATGATACAAGTTGTATCATTTTATAAATATAAACCCCTCCCGCCACATTGCGGACAAGGTATTCTTGTTCTCTGTAGAGCGTCTAGCTCAAATTCAATCTTGGTTAGACAGGCAGACGCTCTCGGAATTCAAGCAAATTAACAAAAAGATATTTCTCCTGTAGCTCCGTTAACGGTCACCAACTGTCCGTCGCGCAACAGCTGTGTAGCATTCCCCGTAGCAACCACCGATGGAATCCGATATTCGCGGGCGATAATGGCGGAGTGGGATAAAATGCCGCCCGTATCCGTTATCAGTGCACCTACACTTGGAAACAGTACAGACCATACCGGAGAGGTGATCGGGCACACCAAGACGTCCCCCGCCTTGATTTTATAGAATTCAGTTTCGTTCCGAATGACGCGAACGGGGCCCGTATACGTACCTTCCGATGCCGGGATTCCTTTAAGTCCGTTGCTTCCAGTTTGTTTTTGCCCGCTGGCTTGGGCTGCAAATACCGCTTCGAGCTGCCACATAACCGCTTCATGCGCAAATCGCACCTTCTCGGGCAGAATGTCCATTGGCGGAGGCGGAGGCGGCACCTTCCCATAGCTGGCCGGGCCAGGGTTGGCGAGTACTTGCC
Source organism: Paenibacillus andongensis (assembly GCF_025369935.1). Taxonomy (NCBI): domain Bacteria; kingdom Bacillati; phylum Bacillota; class Bacilli; order Caryophanales; family Paenibacillaceae; genus Paenibacillus; species Paenibacillus andongensis. The sequence continues at coordinate 5,477,289 of NZ_CP104467.1, forward strand.
TTCGCTGTTGTTTCCTACGCCTAACGGCATCTTGAAAATTTGCCTTTCCCGTTACTGCCGATTCCGACACAACCTCAGGAAACTCCAGGTAGAAAATGTCACCCGCTTCGTCGATTTGTCCGCGTCTTGCCAATCTCGCACCGCTTTCCAAAAGTGCCAGTCGCAAAAATGCTAGCGGAGTGCTCGTATCGTAAAATCCGTGTTCTTCCCGGATCGGGTAAGCCCGCTCTGCCTTTTGGATTAAACGCTCGAATACCTTTAACCGCTCCGGTTGGTCCGCTAAGCGCTTGTGTGCTTCTAATCTGCAGGAAGTCCTTTTCCGCAACAGCTCCGCAGCTTGTGCTGCTGGATCATAATTTCGGGTAAGTTGGTCCTTCAAAAGACTTAAGGTCAGCTCCGGCATCTCCAATAAAATCGGATCGCATACTTCATAGCGGATCGCCCGATATCCGTATTGTTTCAGATAATCATCGAAAGCTTGCACCCAATCCGAATCAACTTCACGCATAAGATGAATCGTTTGCCCGTCGATTCGTTCAAGTAATCGTACGAGTTCCGGGTTTTCTTTGAGCCGATTAGCCAGCTGTGCAAGTAACCGGGACGGTTCGCTGGAAGTTTCGGACAGTCCGCTTAACAATTCCATCGACATCCCTTCAGCCCAGCCCAGCCAATCCCGGCAAGCGAAGGCAAACTCCGCCAACGCCAAGTTAATTGAGCCATTTAGCATCATGTGGACCCGAAGGCTTTGCTCCATGAAATCAGTAATGTTCTTCAGGTGCTGCGTCAACTCCGTATCGGATAATCGCTTTAACTCGACATCGCGAAAACTGTGGAATCGCTGGCTGTATTCGGGCTTCCAGTCGGTATACCATTGCTCAATGATGGCCGTATGCCGCTCTTTTTCAATAAAATCTTGACATATCCGGATACGTTTGCGTAGTGACGGTACCGTCTTAATAAGTGCAGACATCATCCATTTTGGTGGTGATTTACGGTCTTTACCACCCAGCGGCACGACTCGTTGATAAATATATCCGCCGATTTCTTTTGCTTCTATCGTTTCAAGGAGCAGGCAGATTTCGTTAAAGGAAGATTGAAACGCTTGGTTGAGGAACGAGGGATAGAAAGAACTCGTGATGGGGTAAAGAGGCTGCGGATGGTGAGAGGCTTCCCGTTCCCAAAAACCATGAGGAACATCAATATGAACCGGACTCTCGCTGACTTTCCCGGCACCGCCTAGTGCAGTAATCGGGCGAGCTTGAAGCAAAAACAACTTGCCGTTGCAGATCGCCCATTCAATGTCTTGCGGGCAACCGAAGTGCTGTTCCACTTGACGGGAGAGCCATGCGACTGCGTGCACCTCTTTCGAGGTGACCGCCCTTTCCGGTGCATGAATGCATCGCGCTTCGCCGTCTCGGACCACCCATTCATCCGGAGTTACTTCACCGGAAACGAGCTTCTCGCCAAGACCGCGTACAGCGCTAACCGTCGTTTCGTCGGGGTTCCCGGTTACGGGATTAGCCGTAAAAGCTACCCCTGCGCAATCAGCCGCAATCATAGGTTGAATGAGAACAGCCATTCGGGCTTCCGCGATTTGTTGCGAACGTTGATACTGCTTGATATGAGAGCTGTAAGCGGATGCCCAACATTTTCGAATAGCATCCATAACCGCTTCAACTCCACGTACATTTAGCACGGTTTCGTACTGACCTGCAAAAGAAGCGCCCTTCAAATCTTCTGCGACCCCAGAGGATCGAACGGCTAACGGAATATCCCCCCAATCCTTAAGCGATTGAATAATGAGCGCTCTCACATCATCAGGAATGGGTCGCCTCAGCCACTCCTCTCTTGGCATGCCGGCCGGATTCTCCATATTCGCCATAAAAGAGTCAAAGGCTGCGGTTGTGATCGCAAACCCTTCAGGGACGGGAAAACCGGCTGTTCTCAAAACAGCAAGATTTGCTGTTTTTTTTCCGACAAGCTCGGCATCCGTTGCAATCGAATGGGTCATGTCGATTACATAAGGTATTATTTCAGTAGCTTTCATACACTACATCCTTCTTTCATTTGAACGATTTACGATTGTTCCTCATTTCTCGCCTTCAAATCTTTGATTAACGTTTCGAGAGCCCAGGTTACAGCGGACGAGTACTCATCCGGGCCGAACCCGAACCTCGTAGTAAGGTGCATCCAGAACACTGAGCTGGATAAATATCGGATAACTGATGCTGCTTGACGGGCAAAATCCGTGTCCAGGGACGGCAATTCGCCTGTTATAATCTTATGAAATTTTTCATCCTTAGCTAGAACCGATTCGGGGATGATATTCATCGCCGTCAAAGTCCGAACAGTAGCAATAGCATGCTCCGGATAATCTTCAAGGGCAACCATTTTTTTTTGTGTTGTCTCCGGAATCTCATCCAGTGTCTTCGGTATGATCTGAACCTGACTCAAAAGTTTCTCATCCGACCATGCAAATAACGATTCAAGTAGTGCTTCTCGGGTCGAGAAATGCCGGTACATGGATCCGTAGGAAATACCTGCGCGATCAGCTACGTCCTGAACGCTAAAATTGTGAATCCTCCCTTCGGCAATGATCGAAGTTACGGATTCCATGATAAGATCGCGAGTTTGTTCTTTCTGTCTGTTTCTTAATTCACTGGTATAGGTTTTCCGCTTATTCGATTCATCCATCTTAGTTGAACACCTCATAAATTGAATGTATAATCTATTCATTGAATTATGAGTTTATATTATCAATGCACAATGTCTTTGTCAACAAGATTTTTCCAATTCGTAACATTCCAATGAGCTATCGTTTCAATCACGAAAGCTTCAAAGGAACGCGGGTCCCGTTGTAAGATTTCGCGTTGAAGCTCGATATCCCGTTCAGTCGCAAGGATTCCCCACTAAAAAAGTATGCTCAAGTAGATTCGGGCAGCGGAAAACATTCGTGAACACATAATATAAATCGGTTTTCATAAAAAATAGAAACTGGAACAGGATAAGCGCAGTTAAATGGCAGTTGATCAAACGGATCGTCTGCAGGGCATTCTCATTCATAACGATCAATTGCAGGTCATGAAGCCACTCGAGCCATACGCCTGCCGATAAAAAAACAATATCCCAGCACATTCCGGCTATAAAGGTGCTATATCTTTGATTTCGCGGAACAACGACAATGCCGGACATATCTGTTTCGGCGACAGGAAATATCAACCTGTGGCCGAGTCCGATACTGCAATTGACTCCAAAAAGAACGAGCGGATATCAAGTGTGCAAATTCATGAAGAAAGAGAAAAAACCAGGCTGCTGCAAGGGAATATAGGATGTTTAATGGCGTAGAAGGAGTGAGCAGGAAGTCTTTATATCTCGGGATGTATGCGGGATGAAAAAATGCGATGCCTGCAGCGGATAAAAGTATGGCGAATTTGATCTGCACGCGGCTGTTTACGATATTGCCATCCAAGCGGTACTCGAGTTTATGATCTTCTATTAGCTCTTCGACAATAGCGGAAACGTCGAAAGGCTCAGCGTATTTTTGAACCAAGATGTGTTCCGTTTCTCCGATTGTTAATCCTCGCTGTAAGTATTCAATGGTTTCGTGACCGATTGCAGGCAGTACGGTGAACGTTCTGGTTTCCGTGCGGCCAATGACCACCTCGGCATCATTTTCTTTATGAAAAACGAGCTCGTGCATCTCGATGATACTGTGTTTTCCAACCTTCATCTCCATACTTGATCCAGCCTCGCTTCAGATTTACCGAGCTTTTCCTCCTTAAAACATGACAATCAATGCTGTCCTTCGTACTCATTAACATGTCTGGCCATGACGTGGTCGGTGGAAACGTAAAGACCGGAACCAAGTAAAGTGGCAGCTACTAACAGACAAATCACAAGCTTTTTCAACATAAAACATCCCCCTTTTGAAAAACTCCGAACTCATGAATCATCTTAACAATTTGTTTTTCATCGGCCATCAATCGAAAGATATATAAACCGGTTATATTTATCAGCTATGCTTCCAATGAGCTGCCGTTTCAATCACGAAAGCTTCAAAGGAACGTGGGTCCCGTTGTAAGATTTCGTGTTGTAGCTCGATATCCCGTTCAGTCGCAAGGATTCCCCGCTCTTGGAAATATTGATACATAATTCTAAAGTCTTTCGCCATCCAATCCGGCAGAATGTTTCGCGATTGCTCGAACCATGCGTCCAAATTGTCTCCCCCATAACGGATTTCTTCCCCAATGATGTGGCTGTAGATGTCTGCTGTCGCATTTCCCGTCAGAGAGTCCGGACCGTAAATCGGGTACTCTTTCCCTTCATAACCATCCCGAAGGATCGCATTACCAGCAGCATCAGCTATATCCCTTACGTCTACGCGATTCAACCTGAAAGAACCGATCGACTGCGGATATCCGGTGATGGAGAATCGCCTCCCGGTACCAGTAATCGTTCTGAAAGAAGTTGTTAGGACGAAGAATGGTAAATGATGCCCCGGACTGACGAATGGCCTCTTCAACCGGAATCTTGCTTTTGAAATGGGGCATATGCTTGGAATCTTCCGGCATCGGCACCGATAAATACACGATTTTCTTAACGTCGGCTCTTTTGGCCGCCTCCACCGCCGCGAGACCTTGAGCGGTTTCCGTTGGAGATAGAGCATTTGCCAGAAAAATGGCATCCGCTTGATAAAGGAATGCAAGAATGAATCTTTCCAAGATGACAACGATTTGTCTCCATTCTTTAATAAACGATTTCAAATTTTGGTCATTCATAATGACTACCGAGCCTGCTTGATAACAAATACCACTCAACGAATAACATAGCCCCTTGTGCACGGGTCCATAAAGATCATAATGATTATACAATTGAGTTCTCTCCTTCAAATTTTATGGGGTCATCTGACAATCTCAACTATACGGATAAAGCGTTCATTAAACGTTGCTTCCTAAAACAAAATATAAAAAAGCACTTCCAGGAGGAGACCACTGCAAAGCCCTACTTTTGAATACAGTGGATCTTCGAAATGGAGGGTGCCTTGGGTTTAATGAAAAAAAGCAGTCCGTTCCTCGTTAGATGGCGGGCTGCTTTTCTTCTTTTAACTTGACCATTCGCTTCACATTCACGACGAATGCGGTGAGATATGCCTGTATTCGCATGCGAAATAGACCCCGGTATCTGGCTACGTCCATACCGTGGAATCTTTTCATTTCAGCATTCTTGTGTTCAATAATGGGTCTACGCTTTATCCTTTTCTTGAACGTATCACTAAGTTCGAATTCAATCTGTTCCTTGAAGTGTTCCGTCACTATCCGGATCGAGTATGTTTTGCTTTTGGATCCAGGTTTGTAACAACCTTCGCTTAATGGACATGTTTTACACTTCTCAACGTTGAAGTAAAAAACTAAAGAGCGGCTTTCTCCGCTCTGTTTTAAAAAAAAAAAAAAACTTCCATCCACATTATTAAATTTTTTTACTTTAATTTTGTTTATTGATTACCAAAATAGTCCTTTGGTAAACTCACCAATGAAATGAAGTTAAAAAACAAACCTAGACCAATATGGGTCTAGGTTTGTTTATCAACTGTGTATTTTTATACATTTCCATGCATAATTCAAGATTTGAAACAAAACCTACAAAAATATTTGAAACATTTATAGTTATTTATGAAAAATAACAAAAACCAGGGCTCCCGCCCTGGTTCAATCCTAAGAACACCTGCTGTACCCGCAGTTGATGCAATTCTTGCACCCTTCGCTGTTCACCAGCGAAGCGGATCCACACGACGGGCACAGGTCCTTCGGCGCAGCGCTAGCCGCGCTGCCGCCATGACCTGTGTGCCCAACTTCCAGAACCGGTGCTGATGCTGGCGCATCCAGCACTTCACTCGTCGCGGTCACGTAGTTCCGCGCGTCGTCTTGCTCGTTCATCACTTCGTCGTGCTGCTCGAGCGCTTTGGCAACCGCGTCTGCGATGGACTCGACGCGGTTGTTGCCGAAGCCAATGGCGCCGGAACCGCCAATGCCTTTCAAGTGCTTCACGAGCAGCTTCACTTTATCCCCGTGATCGCCATAACGCAGGAACAAGGAGCACACGCGGCCGAGTGCTTCGGACATTGCGAACACGTCGGATCCCGCTTTTCCTACGTTGAGGAAGATTTCACTCGGCGTACCGTTCATATCATTAATCGTGATATACGCCATCCCGAACGGTGTATTCACTTTATACGTTGCACCGCGTAGAATTTGTGGACGACGCTTGTATTGTTTATCGAATACTTGCTCCGTCTTCGCATCCACATCTACAGCTAGTTTACCTGATAGATTTGTAAAGCTCTCTTCTTCTTTCACGGCTTCCGCGGCAACAGCCACTGGAGCTGCTTCTGCTTTCTTCTCTTCCTTTTTGTCCGCGCTTGTACTCAATACTTGCACATCACGGCTGCCATCACGGTAGATGGTCACGCCCTTACAACCTAGATCGAAAGCCAACTCATACAAGCGTTTCGTTTCTTCCACGGTGAAGTCTGCAGGACAATTGGCTGTTTTGGAGATCGAGCTGTCTACCCATGTTTGAATCGCAGCTTGCGCTCGGATATGATCTTCCGCAGTCAAGGTCATGGAGGTTACGAAGTAGTCCGGCAGATCTTGACCCGGATTCGCATCTTTCCACTCCTGTGCGATTGGCACATATTGTTTATCAAAACCAAGGCGGCTTTGACGATAATATTCAAATGCAAAGTAAGGCTCAATTCCCGTCGATGTACCCACCATGGTCCCCGTACTTCCAGTTGGAGCTTGGGTAATTACTGTTACATTGCGCATACCATTTTGCTTAATCGCTTCGCCAACTTCTGGGAATACTTTCGTCATGTTTTTCATAAAGCCGCTCTCGAGGAACTTATCTTCAATAAACTCTTTGAAAGACCCTTTTTCACCGGCAATTTCAGCCGAAGCCAGATAAGCTTCTCTTGCCATAAAGCCATAGATTTTGTCCAAAAATACAAGCGATTCCGGACTTCCATATCGAATTTTCAATTTAATCATCAGTTCAGCAAGGCCCATAGTACCTAATCCTACGCGGCGCTCGCCTTGTTGATTCGTACGATTTTCTTCAAAATGATAAGGTGTCTTATCGATAACATTATCAAGAAAGCGAGTCGAATAACGAACGACTTTGGCCAAATCTGCCCAATCCACATCATGATTCTCCGCGTCATAAAACTTAGATAGATTAATAGCAGATAAGTTGCAAACGCCCCAAGCCGGAAGCCCCTGCTCCCCGCATGGATTCGTACAAATAATCGGATTAAAGTACCAACTGTTGGACATTTGGTTGTAGTATTCCAGGAATACAACACCAGGCTCAGCCGATTTCCAAGCGGACTCAATGATCGTATGCCAAACATCACGTGCTCTTACCGTGCGATAAGGCTTGACGGATTTACCCAGTTTTTTCCAAGCATCTAAGTTGCCATCCCATTTATCGTTGTAATCAGGGTCCGTCGTATCCGGGAAAACAAGCTCCCACTCGAGATCTTCCTTAACGGCTTTCATAAATCCATTGCTTACACAAACAGATAAATTTGCGTTCGTAATTTGACCCATCGTTGATTTCACTGTAATGAAATCCTCAAGATCTGGGTGCCAGTCGTTAATCATGAGCATAAGCGCTCCGCGACGGCTGCCGCCTTGTTCAATTAAGCCTGTTGTATAGCTGAACAAACCACCCCAAGAAACAGCACCGCTGGATGATCCATTAACACCTTTCACAACTGATCGACGTGGACGAAGGGAAGAGAGATTGATACCAACTCCACCGCCGCGTGACATAATTTCCGTCATTTCCGAGAGTGTGCTCATAATTCCGCCTCGGCTATCGTGTGGAGACGGGATCACATAGCAGTTAAATAAGGTCAGTTCATCACTTGCATCGGCACCAGCAGCAATACGTCCGCCTGGTACAAGCTTCCAATCATCAAGAATATATCTGAATTTATCTGTCCATTCTTTACGTTTCTCAGGGGTTGCTTCGACGGATGCCATTGCACCTGCCAAGCGGTTCCACATTTCTTCCGGTGTCTTCTCAATATTTAAAGTGAGCTTTTCCACTGCAGATTCAACAGTCTCGCCACTTCTTGTCTTTACTTTAACGATATTGCCATTACGACTGATAATTTCGCCAACTTCTTTGGCTGGGAATTTAGGGTCATCCTTCGTCAAAACGAGAACCGTATCGCCCACCTTGGCCAAACTCGTATCCGCATTTTTGAGTGCATAACGATCCAAAAATATTTTCTCGCTTAATCCATCCAGCTTCTTATTAGACTGTACAATCCCCATCCATAATTCCCTCCCAATAAGCTACATACTCAGCTACAACTAAAATTAAAGTTACTTTATGAAGTTTATGTAAAATTACAATATATGGTGTGCGAAATTCATTATACCTCACTATATATTGATCTTCTAATAGCTAAAGAACCAAATTTCGTTATTAAGACAACCCTTCATCATATTAGCTAATCCTTACTTACTAATTCTCTCTTTTTCGCGGTCTGAACAACTAAATTTAATCATTCAACCAAGCAAGATGAGATGCCCTTTACAGCTCGTTTTGACGTTCGTTAATTCCTCTGCTAACCTATAAATAGGATAACACATTTTATTTCTTTTTAGAACATTTGTTCGATAAATACTTTTGTGAAAATATGGGATAAGGTTCCAATACTACATTCATAAGAAAACGCTTGAGGAGATGTTGGATATGTATTTCTTTAAAAATGAATTCGTCAACAAGAAGGACATTCTTCTTTCACCTGATGATCGTGGCTACTACTTTGGAGATGGGATATACGAAGTATTCCGTGTATATAACGGGAAAATTTATGAGCAAGCTCCTCATATGCAGAGACTCCAAAGAACCGCAAGTGAAGTGCGGATAGAACTACCTTTTTCGATTGAACAAATGGGTCATATTCTCACACAGCTTATTGAAAAGAATGGTCTCAATGAAGGCACTGTTTATATGCAAATTACCAGAGGCGAAGCTCCCCGGGCACATCCTTTCCCTGCTCAATCCGAGCCCGTTCTGATGGCCTACTGCACAGAGGTGCACAGACCCCTTGCTACGATACATAATGGCATTAACGCAATCACATTAGAGGATATCCGCTGGCTGAGATGTGATCTCAAAACACTTAATCTTCTCCCCAATGTTATGGCCAAACAAGCAGCGCTTGATCACGGGGTGCAAGAAGTTGTGCTGCATCGCAGTGGCACCGTCACAGAATGCAGTGCCTCTAACTTGATGATGATCAAGGATGGCGTACTCTACACACACCCTGCTAACCATTTGATCCTTCATGGTATCACTCGGGCTGTCGTTTTGAGGTTAGCTCTTTCACAGAATATCACAGTTAAAGAAGAACCTTTTACGACGGAGCAGCTTTTGTCGGCTGATGAAGCTTTTATCACTGGAACTACCGTGGAAATTACTCCAATTTTACAGATCGATGGTAAGGCAATTGGAACCGGCGCACCAGGTCCGATTACACGTACTCTGCAAAGTGAGTTTGAACGCACTTTTGCCCAGTAGACAAAAAAGCACGATCCTTTCTTAGAAAGGTCCGTGCTTTTTTGCATTTTCGTGCTTTTAACGACGCAAATTCCACTCATCCGTGCCATATTTCTCACGTACAAGTTGCTCAGAAAGTTCAATTTCATAAGGTGTCAATGTCTCCTCAACAAGCTCCACACCAAGCCCCATTGCGATCTCACGGCGGAATGCTTCCTCCACTTGTTTGAGCGTTACCGCCTCTTTCCCTTGCGCTCGAAGCAGCTCGTTAATCGCAACAGCTTTCTTCAAAAAGCTCGTCTTCATCCGATCCGCAACCTTCTCGTTGGAGAAACGCAGCATCCGAAATAGCTGATCCGTATCCATGTCGAGCAGGATGGAGCCGTGCTGGAGTACGACATTTTTTTGCCTAACCTGCGCACTGCCGGCGACTTTGCGTCCCTCAACAACCAGCTCATACCAGGAGGGGGAATCGAAGCAGGCCGCTGATCCGGCGGATGCGTACTTCTCTTTCTCCTCATCACTCGCAAGCTGCACCATTTCTGCGCCCAGCCCTAGCGCCCGAAATCCTTGCAAAAGCCCCTCGCTCAGCACGCGATAGGCTTCCGTCACATTGCGCGGAATGCCCGGATAGTCCTCAGCAACAATAATGCTATACGTCAGCTCCTTATCGTGTAAAACAGCTCTCCCGCCGGTCGGGCGCCGTACGAAGCCAATTCCCTCATTTGCTACCGCTTCCTGATCGACTTCCGATGCCTTTTGGAAATAGCCAATCGACAGCGTTGCTGGATTCCATCCGTAGAAACGCACTGTTGGAGGAACGATTCCCTCGCTGTGTGCGGTCAGTATTGCTTCATCTAATGCCATATTTTCAGCAGGAGAACGATCTCCTGTATGTATGAATCGCCATGTCGTCATCTCTTTCTGTCACCCTTTCCCACATTGCTATCTGAAGACAACCTATATCATATCATAAAATCGTACAAACTTACGATGTTAGTATCGGTGGAGAGGCGATGCAAATGTGCAGCAATGCTTCCAAATACGCTGCTACAGACTGAATTTGATACACTTTTTACATCGATTCCGGTTTCGCGCCGCTTGGTGGACTTTTAACTTCGATACTGTTCACGACAACTTCCATGGAAAAGTTATGAAAGCGCCTCTTCTGGACATACTAACACGTATTCGACGAATTGCGGGTGAGCTCTGAGCCATATATCGGATATGACTCCCAACACCAGCAAGACAGTTTTGCCGCGCAAAACTTAGCTTAAGCTTACGAAGTTAGTTTTCAAACGAAAACTCAGCTCACGCTTACGAAGATAGTTTTCTTACGAAAACTTTAAGGAGGGCACATCAATGCGTCAACATGAACAGCAAGAGAACATTCGCCCCATTCATAATCAGCTTGATATGCACTTTGAGAGGGACTGGTTTACTGAGCTGGATAATCGTGTGCGCGGAGGTGGTCCATGGGACGACTGGACGCTGTACCAGCTAGCCTACGAATCGGAGGAATCGGGGCTTATTTCGACGTTTGACGAGATGCAGTGCCTAGTCCATCTAGGGCAGCTTGAACCTATGGCGCATCAGATTGATACGGCGAAACGTGTGCTTAACGAGATGCGGGGTCGGGCTATTTTGGCCGATGAAGTTGGGCTTGGGAAAACGATTGAGGCTGGTTTGATTTTAAAAGAATACATGATCCGCGGCTTGGTCAGAAAAACGCTTATCCTCGTACCCGCTTCTCTTGTGCTGCAATGGGTCCGGGAATTGAATAGCAAATTCGGCATTCCAGCTGTCGCTCATAAAAAAGCCTATATGTGGAAGCAAAGCGACGTCATTGTGGCCTCTATGGACACCGCCAAACGTGATCCGCATCGCGAAATTGTCATGGGTCTTGAATATGACATGTTGATCGTGGACGAG